>NZ_BAAAXG010000026.1:949687-1266250 GCF_039535475.1 Streptomyces showdoensis
CGTCGAGGGCGAGCAGCACGTTGCCGGGCTTCACGTCCCGGTGCACGAGATCGGCCACGTGCATGTCGGCGAGGGCGTCGGCGAGCCGCGCGCCGAGGGCCCGCACGGTCGGCTCGGGCAGCGCGCCGTGCAGGGCGACGGCCTCGGCGAGCGAGGGCCCGGGCACGAACTCGGTGGCCAGCCACGGCTCCCGGGCCTCCGGGTCGGCGCCGAGGACCCGGACCACCCACTGCCCGGTGATCCGCTCGGCGGCCCGCGCCTCGCGGCGGAAGCGCTCGCGGAAACCGGGGTCGGCGGCGTGCTCGGCGCGGATGAGCTTGAGCGCGGCGAGCGCGCCGCCGGCGGACCGGGCGAGGTAGACCACGCCCATGCCGCCGGCGCCGAGCCGGCCGAGCAGCCGGAACCCCGCGATCGAGGAGGGGTCGGCCTTCTTGAGGGGCTGCACGCTCACGCCTTCTTGGGCTTGTTGGGTTCGGGGGGCGCGGCGCCGAGGTACTTGTAGGCCCCGTTCTGCACGCCGTACAGGAAGGTGCCCATGCCCCGGAGCTCGCCGGCCTCGCCGAACTCGTATCCGCCCATGGCCCCGGTGTACTTCCGCGCGCGCAGGGCCTCCCAGAGGCCCTTGCGGGAGAGCGGGCCCTTGGCGGCCTTCGTGGAGAGCCAGGAGGTGACCATGTTGACCACGTCGAAGGACTCGCCGGTGTAGAACGCCGGGGTGGTGCCGTAGCGCTTGCGGTGGGCGTCGAGGAAGTCCTGGGTGATCTTGAGGGTGGCCGGCTTCTCCTTGGTGTCGGCGACCCGCTGGAGGGGGTCGATGACGGGCGCGCAGAGGAACCAGCCCTCGGCGGCGCTCCCGGCCTCCTTCAGGAACCGGTTCCCGAAGGCGTGCTGACCGACGAACTTCGGTCCGGTGAAGCCGAGTTGCTGGAGGGCCCGGGCGGCGAGCACGGCCGTGGAGCGGACCCCGCAGTGGACGTACGCGTCGATGCCGGCGTCGATCATCTCCCCGATGACCGTGCGGTAGTCGGTGACCCGGCCGGGGATGACCCGGAAGTGCGGCTTGATGCCGGCCTGCTTGAAGCCGAAGCCGACGCCCCTGACGTACTGCCAGCTGTACTGGTCGTCGGTGCGTTCCTGGAGGACTCCGGGGCGGCGGATCTGCGGCAGCAGCGTGGCGGCCCAGGCCATGTAGGTGCCCGCCAGGAGGTGGTTCGGGATGGCGCGCAGCACGGTGGTGTTCGGCGGGCCGGACTCGCCCCGCAGGGTGAGCAGGTTGTAGCCCGCCGAGACGGTGATCAGCGGCGTTCCGGCCTCCTCGAAGGCGGGGAGGGCGGCCTGGCCGGTGTCGTCGGAGGTGGGGCCGAGGACGGCGAGCACGGAGGGGTCCGAGGTGAGGCGCCGGGCGGCGGCGAGGGCGCCGTTGCGGTCGCCGCGGTCGTCGGAGACCTTGAGCGCGAGGGTGAAGGGCTTGCCCTTGTGGACGGCGTTGAACTGCTCGACGGCGAGCCGGGCGCCGCGCTCCTGGGCCCGGCCGATCTCCTGGGCGGGCCCGGACAGGTCGGCGAGGACGCCGATGGTCCAGGTGTTCCGGGGCCTGGCCGCGGGGGGCTTCGCGTCCGCGTCGTCGCGCCGGGAGTTCCACAGCGCGTACCCGCCGCCGCCGGCCGCGAGCACCGCGGCGCCGGCGCCGAGCGCGAGGAAGCCGCGGCGGCTGGGCTTCGCCGGGCCGGCCGGGTCCGTGCCGGAGACGGTGGGGTCGATGTCGGGCAGCGCGAGCATGGCCGCGGAGCGTTCGGCGATCGTGGTGACGACGGGCGCGGGCAGCCACTCGGCGGCGCTGCCGGGGGCGTCCTCGGTGAGCCCGGCGGCGATCTCGGCGGCGGCGGGCCGGTGGGCCGGGTCCTTGGCCAGGCAGGCCGTCAGGAGCGGCAGCAGGCCCGCCGGGACGCCGGCGAGGTCGGGCGCGTCGTGGACGGTCCGGTAGAGCAGCGCGTCGAGGGCTCCGGTGCCGAAGGGCGGGCGGCCGGTCGCCGCGAAGGCGAGGAGGCAGCCGAGCGCGAAGACGTCGGCGGGCGGGCCGATGGCCTCGGCGCGGGCCTCGGCCTGTTCGGGGGCGAGGAAGCCGGGCGTGCCGACGACCATGTCGGCGGAGGTGAGCCCGGTCTCGCCGGTGGCGCGGGCGATGCCGAAGTCGATCAGCCGGGGGCCGTCGATGGCGAGCAGGATGTTGCCGGGCTTCACGTCCCGGTGGACGATCCCGGCCGCGTGGACGGCGGCGAGCGCCCTGGCGATGCTCCCGCCGAGGATCCGTACGCTCCGCTCGGGCAGCGGCCCGTGGGCGCGGACGGCCTCGCCGAGGGACGGGCCGGGCACGAAGGCGGTCGCCATCCACGGCTCGGGCGCGTCGGGGTCGGCGCCGGTCACGGGGACGGCCCAGGGGCTGACGACCCTGCGGGCGGCCTCGACCTCGCGGCGGAAGCGGGCCCGGAAGTCGGCCTGGTCGGCCTGGTCGGCGTGGGTGACCTTGACGGCGGCGAGCTCGCCGGTGTCGGTGCGGCCGAGGTAGACCACGCCCATGCCGCCGGCGCCGAGCCGCCCGAGGAGGCGGTAGCCGGCGAGGGCGGACGGGTCGGAGGGGAGCAGCGGCTGGAGCGCTCCGGGGCGCGGGGCGGGCTGCGGCTCCGGCAGGGGGCCGGGCTGGGCGGTCGGGCTCACGACTGGACTCCCAGCTGCTTCTTGACGCGGTCCTGCATGATGACGTTGGCCCGGATCTGGGCGGTGTTGGTCTCCGACTCGGTGTAGCCGGGGGCACCCTTGACGACGGTGGCGACGGTGACCTGGCCGGTGCGGGTCTGCAGCCAGCTGTAGAAGTGCGTGCCCTTGAAGGCGCTGTTGACGTACGAGCCGCGCTCCAGGACGGAGTCGATCGTGGAGGCGTTGCCGCCGGTGCCGTACGGGACGCCGAGGGAGTTGAGCTCGGTGATGCGCTCGCCGTCGCGCAGCTGCTGGTCGGGGCAGCGCAGTGCCTCCTCCAGGGTCTCGGCCATCTCCCAGTCGGCGTCGGACTCGGTGCGGTGCACGGTGACGGTGGCGGCGACCCGCAGCGGGGCCTTGCCGCCCGTGGCCGGGATCTCGCTGTAGGCGGTGACGCTGTAGAGGACGGTGCGGGGCGTGGTGCCCGCCTCCCACTCGCAGTTCGCGTCGAGGACCGGCCAGTAGCCGGGCTCGCTGAAGTTGGGGGCGCGCTCGGCGTACTCGGGCCCCCAGTCGTCGGGCCCCGCGACCATCGCGAGCGCCAGCCGCTTCGCGTCGGCCGCGTCGCGCGGGGCCTTCTTCGGGTCCGGGGTGAAGCCGGGACCGGTCGGCGTGGCGGACGGGGTGGGGGACGCGGCCGGGGTCCCGGACGCGCTCGCGCCCGGCGTCGCCGTCCGGGACGGTTTCCCGTCGCCCCCGCCGCCGCCTCCGCCCGACGAGCAGCCCGCCAACAGCGCCACGCCCGCCGCCGCCACGGCTCCGGTGCGCAGCGCCCTTCTGCCTGCGTCCTTCACGATTCCCCCACGGTCGCTCACACGATCCCCCGGTCGGTGAGGGAGATCGTACGGCCCCGGGGGTCAACTCGGCGGGGCTACAACGTCATTGGGACGCCCCGCGCACCAGGTCGTAACGTTCGCGCGCCTCCTGCACGGCGGGCAGCCGGCGCTCGGTCCACCGGGCCAGGGCCGTGACCTGCTCGGCGGCCTCGCGCCCGAGGGGGGTGAGGCTGTAGTCGACCCGGGGCGGGATGACGGGCTGGGCGGCGCGGTGCACGAGGCCGTCGCGCTCCAGGGTCTGGAGGGTCTGGGTGAGCATCTTCTCGCTGACCCCGCCGATGGCCCGGCGCAGCTCGCCGAAGCGGTACGAGCGCTCTCCGAGCGCGATCAGGACGAGGACGCCCCAGCGGCTGGTGACGTGCTCCAGGACGCGGCGCTCGGGGCACACGGCGTCGACGACGGTCCGGCCGAGCGGGCTCTCACTTACTTCCACACCAGTACCTTACTTCAAGGTGGGTACTTACGAAAGGTTAGCGCCCGTCGTACGGTGAGTGCAGAACGGAACGCCCCACCCCGCCGCACCACAGGAGCCCCTCATGAGCATCGTCGTCACCGGAGCCACCGGCCAGCTGGGCCGCCTCGTCATCGACGCCCTCCTCGCCACCGTCCCCGCCGAGTCCGTCGCCGCGGTCGTCCGCGACAAGGAGAAGGCCGCCGACCTGGCCGAGCGCGGCGTCGAGCTGCGGATCGCCGACTACGGCCGCCCGGAGACACTGGCCGGCGCCTTCGGGGCGGGCGACCGGGTGCTGTTGATCTCGGGCAGCGAGGTCGGGCAGCGGGTGGCCCAGCACACCGCGGTGGTGGCAGCCGCCAAGGCCGCGGGCGTCGCCCAGCTCGCGTACACCGGCATCCTCGGCGGGCCCGAGGCCGACTTCCTGCTCGCCGAGGAGCACAAGGCGACCGAGCGGGCGATCCTCGACTCCGGGCTGCCGTACACCTTCCTGCGCAACGGCTGGTACACCGAGAACTACACGGCGAACCTCGCCCCCGTCCTGGCCCACGGCACCGTCGTCGCCAACGCCGGCGAGGGCCGGATCGCCTCCGCCGCCCGCGCCGACTACGCGGCCGCCGCGGCGGCCGTCCTGACCGGCCCGGCCGAGGAGCACCTGAACCGGGCGTACGAGCTGAACGGCGACGTGTCCTGGTCCCTCGCCGAGTACGCGGCGGAGGTCGCCCGCCTGTCCGGCCGGGAGATCGGCCACGCGGACGTGCCCGCCGCGACCCACCTGGAGATCCTCACCGGCGCCGGGGTGCCACAGCCCTTCGCCGAGATCCTGGTCGACGTCGACCGGGCCGTCGCGCAGGGCGCGCTGGCGAGCCGCGGCGACGACCTCGCCCGGCTGATCGGCCGCCCGACCACCCCGATCGCCGAGACGATCGCGGCCGCGCTCGCCGACGCCTGAGCCGAGGCCCGGTCCGGCTCCACCCCCTTCAAGATCGGTCAGGACCGTATGGCGATACGGACATGACAGCCCGCCCTGTGCGGCGCTACCTTCGACGGGACAGCGCGGCGCAGGGCGGGGAGGTTCGGTGAAGGACGACAGCGAGGCCCGGGCAGGGCTCCTCTACGGGATCGGTGCCTACGGGATGTGGGGGCTGGTCCCGCTCTTCTGGCCGCTCCTCAAGCCCTCGGGCGCGGTCGAGATCCTGGCCCACCGGATGGTGTGGTCGCTCCTCGTCGTCGGCCTCGCGCTGCTGGCACTGCGCCGCTGGAGCTGGCTGCCCGAGCTGATACGCAGCCCGCGCAAGCTCGGACTCATCACCGTGGCCGCGGCCGTCATCAGCGTCAACTGGGGCCTCTACATCTGGTCCGTCAACAACGGCCAGGTCGTCGAGGCCTCGCTCGGCTACTTCATCAACCCGCTCGTCACCATCGCACTGGGCGTCCTCGTCCTCAAGGAACGGCTGCGCCCCGCCCAGTGGACGGCGGTCGGCGTCGGCTTCGCGGCCGTGGTCGTCCTGTCCGTCGGCTACGGCCGGCTGCCCTGGATCTCGCTCACCCTGGCCTTCTCCTTCGCGATCTACGGCCTGGTGAAGAAGAAGGTCAACCTCGGCGGCCTGGAGTCGCTCGCCGCCGAGACGGCCGTGCAGTTCCTGCCCGCGCTCGGCTTCCTGCTCTTCCTCGGCACCCGGGGCACGCTCAGCTTCGGCGCCCACGGCGCGGGGCACGCGGCCCTGCTCGCGGCCACCGGCGTGGTGACCGCCGTCCCGCTGATCTGCTTCGGCGCCGCCGCCATCCGGGTCCCGCTGTCCACGCTGGGCCTGCTCCAGTACCTGGCACCGGTCTTCCAGTTCCTGCTCGGCGTCGTCTACTTCCACGAGGCGATGCCGCCGGAGCGCTGGGCCGGCTTCTCGCTGGTGTGGCTGGCGCTGACGATCCTCAGCTGGGACGCCCTGCGCACCGCCCGCCGCAGCCGGGCGGCCGTGGAGGCGGCGGGCCGCGAGACGGCGCCCGTCCCGGCGGCGGCCCGCGAGACGGCCGCAGCGCCCCCGGCGACGGCCGCAGCGCCGCAGCCGGTCACGGACCCCGCGTAGCGCCCGCCCGCGGGGTGGCGCCTGAGGCGGTGCCTACGAGGCGGTGCCCAGCAGGCCGTGGTCCCGGATCAGCCGGCAGACCGCGGTGAGCCGCAGCGTGGCGAAGTCGTGCCCGGCCGGTTCGACCCAGGCGACCTCGGCGAGCCGGTCGGTGAACCCGAGGACGTAGTCCCCCAGCTCCTCCCGCCCCACGGCCCGGCGCCGCGCCCCGCGCCGGGCCGGGACCAGGGCGTCGCACACGGCCGCCTCGTGCTGGTCGAGCGCGGCCACGAGCCCCGGCTCGGAGGAGCACTCCGAGAGCCGGGGCCCGTACGTGGCGGCGACATCGGCCAGGGGGCAGCCGGGCGAATCGTTCATTCCTCCACGGTAGGCGCGGGGGGAGGCGCCGCGGACGCCCCTCAGGCCGTGAGCTTGGTCGCAGCGGGGGCGGGCGCGGCGGCCGGACCGGGGGCCTGACCGGGGACCTGACCGGGGTCCGCGTCCGGGCCGTCGGCCGCCGCCCGGCTCCCCCGTACCCCCGTCGCCGCGATCACCGCGCCGACCGCCACCATCGCCAGCGGGACCACGAGCGCCGCCCGGATGCCGTCGAGGCCGCCGCCCGCGATCCCGTACACCGCGGTCACCGCCGCCACGCCGACCGCCGAACCGAACTGCGTGGCCGTGGTCAGCAGCCCGCTCGCCAGTCCCTGCTCCTCCTCCGCCACGCCGTCCGTGCCGGCGATGGTGAGCGGCCCGTACGCCAGGCTGAAGGCGAGGCCGGTGAGCAGCAGGGCGGGGAACATCGCCGCGTACGAGCGGTCCGGGCCGACCGGCAGGAAGAGCGCGTACGAGAGGACGGCGAGGACGAAGCCGCCGAGGATCACCTTGGCGTTGCCGTAGCGCGCGACGAGCCGGGGCGTCAGCGTGGGCGCGAGGATCGCGTCGCAGCCCATCACGAGCAGCGCGAAGGCGGTCTGGAGCGAGGACCAGCCGCGCAGCTCCTGGAGGTAGAGGGTGGCGACGAACTGGAAGCCGAAGAAGGAGCCGACGAAGAGCAGCGCGCCGAGGTCGGCCCGGACCAGCGGGGCGCGGCGCAGCAGCCCGAGGCGGACGAGTGGTGCGGCGGCCCGGCGTTCGACGGCGACGAAGAGCCCGGCGAGGACCAGTCCGCCGGCGAGGACGGCGGCGGTGACGGCCCAGCCGTCGAGGCCGTGCTCCAGGCGGACGATGCCGTAGGCGAGCAACAGCATCGCCCCGGCCGCGGTCAGCGCGCCGCCCAGGTCGAAGCCGCCGGTCCGGACGGGGCGGGCCTCGGCGGGGATGAGCCGGACCGCGGCGGCCAGCACCACGGCGGCGAGCAGCACGGGGGCGAAGAAGACCCAGTGCCAGCCGCCGAGCGTGGTGAGCACGCCGCCGATGACGAGCCCGAGCGAGAAGCCGCCGGCGGCGGTGCCGGCGAAGACGAGCAGCGCCTTGTCGCGCTCCGGGCCCTCCGCGTACGAGGTCGTGATGATCGACATCGCGGCGGGGGTCATGAAGGCGGCGGCGACGCCGGTGACGAAGCGGGCCAGGATCAGCGTCCAGCCCTCCTCCGCGAAGCCGCCGAGGCCGGAGAAGACGAGGAAGACGGCGAGCCAGCCGAGGAACATCCGGCGGCGGCCGAGGAGGTCGGCGGCCCGGCCGCCGAGCAGGGTGAAGCCGGCGTAGCCGAGGACGTAGGCCGACATGACCCAGGCGGTGGTGCCGGTGCTCAGGCCGAGGTCGGCGCGGACGGCGGGGACGGCGACGGCGAGCATGGCGACGTCGATGCCTTCGAGGAAGATCGTCCCGCAGAGGACGAGGAGCAGGCTCCAGGCGCGTACGGACACAACTGTCTCCAGGTCGGGGAGGGTTGGGGTGCGTTCGGTTACGGGAATGAGGGTCGGTTCCCTCTTGTAACCATCTGCATCCTGCGGGAGCATCGGGTGCCATGGAAGAAGGCACTTCGAAGTCACCGAGTCACTGCGCGGATACCGACCACGCCGCGGGCGCCGCGGACACCGACCCCTTCCAGTGGGACACCCGCGAGGACTGCGAGGTGCGGCAGATCCTGGACCGGGTGGCGGACAAGTGGTCGCTGCTCGTCATCGCCCTGCTCGACCGGCGCAAGCTCCGCTTCACCGAGCTGCGCCGCGAGATCGACGGCGTCAGCCAGCGCATGCTGACCGTGACCCTGCGCCAGCTGGAGCGGGACGGCCTGGTGAAGCGGACCGTGTACCCGGTGGTGCCGCCGCGCGTGGAGTACGAACTCACCCCGCTGGGCGGCACCTTGCACACGACGATCCGCACCCTGGTGACCTGGACGGAGGAGCACCAGAACGAGATCGCGGCGGCACGCGAGGCGTACGACGCGCGGGAAGCGGCCGTCTGAGCCGCGCGGGGCCCGGACCTGGCCGGGCCGGGCCGGTCCCGGGCCGGATCCGCCCCGGACCCGGACCTGGCCGGACCCAGGACCTGGCCGGCCCCGGACCTGGCCGGCCCCGACCCCGGCCTCCGACGGTCTGTCAGTCCCTTCCCGTATAAACGGCCCCATGACCACTCCCGTGCACTGGAAGCTCGTCGTCGACTGCGCCGACCCGCACGCCCAGGCCGCCTTCTGGGCCGCGGCGCTCGGCTACGCGGAGGAGGACCACAGCGGGCTGATCGCCACGCTGCTCGCCGCCGGAGCCGCCCCGGCCGAGGCCACGCTCACCGTCCGGGGCCGCGCCGCCTGGCGCGACCTGGCCGCCGTCCGGCACCCCGAGGACCCGCACGACCCGGCCTCCGACACCGGCCTCGGCCGCCGCATCCTCTTCCAGCGCGTCCCGGAGGCGAAGACCGTCAAGAACCGCCTCCACATCGACCTGCACCCCCGGACGGACAGCCGGGAAGCGGAGGTCGCGCGGCTGACCTCCCTCGGCGCCTCGACCCTGCGGGAAGTGGCGCAACCCGGCGGCAGTTGGGTCGTGATGTCGGACCCGGAAGGCAACGAGTTCTGCGTACATTGACCGCATGATCCGAGTCTGCTTCGCCGGAGTCACCGGCTGGACCGCCCCGCCGATCCTCGCGGGCATCGCCCACGCCGCCGACCTGGAGCTGGTCTCCGGGGTCTCCCGGTCGGCGGCCGGGCGCCCGCTGACCGAGGTGGCCGGGGTCCGCTCCGACGGCATCGTGCACGGCTCGGTCGCCGAAGCCCTCGCGGCGACGCCCGCGGACGTGCTGATCGACTACACGAGCGCCGCCGCCGTCCGGGAGAACGTCTGGGCGGCGGTCGAGGCGGGCGTCCACGTGGTCGTCGGCTCCAGCGGTCTCAGCGCCGAGGACTACGCCGAACTCGACGCCCTGGCCCGGGCGCGGGGCGTCGGGGTGATCGCGGCGGGCAACTTCTCCGTGATGGCGGCGGTCCTCGCCCGCGCCGCCGAGCTCGCGGCGGAGCACCTGGACCACTGGGAGATCATCGACTACGCGAGCGCCGCCAAGCCGGACGTGCCGAGCGGCACCGCCCGCGAGCTCGCCGAGTCCCTGGGCGGCATCCGCACCCCCGAACAGGGCGTTCCGCTCGCCGAGTTGCACGGACCGGCGGAGGCCAGGGGCGCCGACGTGGCGGGCAGCAGGGTGCACTCGGTGCGGCTGCCCAGCTTCGTCGTCAGCACGGAGGTCGTCTTCGGCGGCGACGGCGAACGCCTCACCCTCCGCCACGACGCGGGCCCGACCCCCGACCCGTACACGGCGGGCACGCTGCTCGCCGTGCGGCGGGTGGGCGAGGCGGTGGGCGTGCGGCGGGGGCTGGGCTCGGTGCTCTTCGACGCGAAGGGGTAGCCGGAAGGCACGGCTAGGAGTGCCGGGCCCCGGCGCCCTCGACGTTGGCGATCATCGTGCGCAGCACCTTGAGCGCGGCCACGTACTCCTCGTCGCCGATCCCCTCGTGGACGACCGCGCGCAGCTCGGTGACGAGCGCGCGCAGCCGCAGCCGGGCGGCCTCGCCCTCGTCGGTGAGGTGGAGCCGCTGATCGGCGTCCGTACGCAGCCACCCGCGGTGGACCAACTGGTCGACGACCCGGCCGATCTCGTCCGGCCCGTCCGCGAGGGGGGTCAGCTGGGCGACCGCGTCCGCGCGGCTCGGCGCCTCGGGACCCCCGTGCACGCGGTTGAGCACCCAGTACTGCGGCTGCGTGACGTCGATCCGGGCCATGGCGTCCCGCAGGTGCCGGGTGACGGCCGCGTGGGCGAGCCCGCTCCAGTAGCCGATCGGCTGGCTGGCCAGCGCGGCGTCGGTGGCGGCGGGGTCGGCGGGGGCCTGGTCGGTGGCGGGGGCGGCGCTGCCGCCTGACGGTTTCATGATCACGACGCTACCTCCGCTCCAGCCGGAGCGCGTCGCCTACCGAACGGGCCCCCGGCGGCTCCGGGATCCGCCGGCACTCCGGATCGCGGACCTCCTCCACCGCCGCCCGGACGTCCGCGTGCGGGTCTTCGGCCAGCCCGTCCAGGAGCTCGGCGACCCCGGGTGTGGTCCAACGGCCGACCGCCCACACCAGGTCTTGCCGCACCCGGGGGTCGGGATGGCCGGCGAGGCGGCTCAACTCGGCGAGCGGGCCGCGCCGGCGCATCCCGAACCAGTACAGCGCCTCCCGCAGCGCGGCCGGGTCCCCCGGGTCGGCCGCCTCGACCCGGGCGAGCAGCACCCGGACCGGGGGCGGCGGCCCGTCCAGGGGGTGCGGCAGCCGTTCGCGCAGGCGCCGCGCCCCGTACCCGCCGCGCTCGCGGCACCCGAAACAGGTGCAGGGGCGCCTGCCGTGCGCGTCCGGCACGTACCGCCAGCCCGCCACCTGCGGCGCGGGGCGGACCCGGTGCACCTCGCGCGGCCGGATCGCCCGGGGCACGAACACCTCCCACCCGCGCGGATCCTCCAGCGCCCCGATCCGCCGCACCGCCTCCGCCGCGGGAACGGCGGCCTGGGCGCCCAGCACCCGGTCGCCGTAGCGGCCGACGAACACGTCCTGGGCGTCGTCGACGCGCACGTGCACCGCCACCAGCCCGCCCCGCGTGCCGAACCGGGCCAGCTCGCGCAGCCATTGGTGGGTGAGGGTGTACGACGGCAGCACCGGGAAGCAGTAGACGCCCCGGGCGCCGCCCTGCCCGTGCGACACCGCCCGGATCCCGGACCGCCGGATGCGCGGCGCGTTCGCCGCCGAAGTCAGGTGCACGAACATCGCCATGCCACGGATGCTAGGCGCGCCGCACTTCGAACTGGAAGCAGCCGTACTCCACGGCCCGTACGTGCACGAGGGCGACGGCGGGATCGGCGAAGGCCTCCTCGAAGCCCCGGTCGAAGCCCTCGGCGGGGACCTCGGGGATCTCCATCAGCCGCCCGCCGACGATCCGGCCGCGGGCGTCGTAGCGACGGAGGGTGCGCAGGGCGCCGGGCCGGTCGAAGGGGTACGTCTTGGGGTCGCCGTCGGGCCCCCCGCACTCCTCGGCGTGGATGAACACGGGCCCCTGCTCGTCGTACGCCCCGGGCGCGGCCCCCGTCTCGGCCGCCCAGCGCCGCAGCGGGGCGTACGCGACGAGCGCGATCGACTCGCCCTCCTGGACGCCGCGGAGACAGCAGCGCAGCGGGCTGCCGGCGGCGTCCGCGGTGGCGGCGTAGGGGACGCAGGGGCGGCCGGCGTCGTCGGTGCGGCGGAGCTCGGCGAGGGCGGCGGGCGGGATGGGGAGTGCGGTGTAGGTGGTTGCCATGCGTCCACCCTCACGCGCACCCGACCCCGACGCTGGCGCTATTCGGACGCGAAGCTCACGAACCCGGCCCAGGCGTCCCGCCCGAACCCGAGCCGGGCCCCGTCGGCGTCCTTGGAGTCGCGGACGTGGACGGTGCCGGGGGCGGCGGCGACCTCGACGCAGTCAGTGCCTTCGCTGTTGCTGCTGTAGCTGCTCTTGAACCAAGCCAGCTCGGACGTGCGGATCATGTCTCTCCCAGCACTTGCTCGATGAAAGCCCGTGACTCCCCAGGGGTGAGAGCCTGAGCCCGGATGATGCCATGGCGCAGCTCCAAGATCCGAAGCCGTTTGGGATCGTGGACCGGACGACCGTTGAAGATGCCGTCGGAGCGCCCCACCGCCGTGCCGTCACCGAACTTCAGCAGTTCGATCAACCCTCCCGACCCTGGGTGGTCAGCGCGATCGGTCGGCATCACCTGGATCTCGACGTTGGGCAGCTCACCCACCTCCAGGAGTCGTTCGAGCTGACGACGCAGGACCATTCTCCCTCCGATGGGCCGCCGCAGAGTCACCTCTTCCTGGACGAAGCTGAACTCAGGGCCCGGGTCCTTCTCCAGAACCGCCCGGCGCGCCGTCCTCGCTTTGACGAGCCGCTCCAGCTCCTCCGGCCCGTACGCCGGTCGCCTCGTCCGGAGCAGCGCCCACGTGAACTCCTCGGTCTGCAGTAGCCCGTGGATGCTGTAGTTGAAGTACATCGAGAATTCGACCGCCTTCGCCTCCAGCTTCGCGAGGTTTCGCACCTCCTTGGGATAGCGCACCTCCTCCACGTCCTTCTTCATCGCCGAGATGAGCCCGCCCGCACCCAGCACCTCGTCCGACCTGTCCAGGAACTCGGGACGCGGAATGCGCACCCCGCGCTCGACCTTGCGCACCAGGTCCTCGCCGTAGCCGATCCGGTCCCCCAGCTCGACCGGCCGCAACCCCTTCGACTCCCGCCACAACCGGACCTGCCGGCCGACCGTGGCGATGACGGCCGCGCCCGACTCGTCACCCGGCTCGACCTCCCAGCCGGCGTCCTCGGTCTCCGCACCGTCCACATCGTTCACGCTCATGCGCGCCCACCTCCTTCGGCCCCGCCCTACCCCCCGGGTGGCCCGGGACAGTCAGGACAGGACCGGACAGTCGCGGGACAGTAACCGTACGTAAGGGCATGTTCGATGGGCAGCGTAAGCAGCCACCGCCACGCTGGGTGACATGAATCAGGAACCCACCCAACTCTTGGCGTCCGTACGCCAATTCGGAATCCAGCTCTCCGCGACCCGCCGCGGCGCCCGCCTGGCCAGGCTCCTGGCCGTGGAGCAGCTGCGTTCCTGGGAGCTGGCGTACGTGGCGGAGCCGGCGGCGCAGATCGTCGCGGAACTCGCCGCGAACGCGGTGACGCACGGCCACGTGGCGGGCCGGGACTTCCACCTCGCGCTGTTCGCGTCGGGGGACGCGCTGCGGATCGAGGTCACGGACACGCGGGGTGACCGCCTCCCCCGGCTCGGGCGGCCGGGCGAGGCCGAGTCGGGGCGCGGGCTGCTCATCGTGGAGGGGCTGGCGGCGCGCGGCTGGGGCGTGCGGCTCGGGCCCGTGCCCCGGAAGACGGTGTGGGCGGAACTGGCCCTGAAATGACGGGCCCGCGTCGCGGACGTTCGCGACGCGGAGGCCCGCGCCGTAAAGGCTTTAAAGCCCGGGGGAAATCCCCCTCCCAACCCCTCCAGCCTCCCCCGGCCGCCCATCACCCGGACGGGTGACTTCGACCAACTGGGCTGGATTTGGCGCGGGTTGCGTGGCATATGCTCTCGCTCACCACCCGACACATACGTCGGCCCCCGGCCGGGACTGGCATCCCGATCGAGGGCCTGACCACCGAGGAAGAAGCACCTTCCCGATGGATACACAGAAGACTAGCGCGCGCCCGTCCGCTGCCGGGCTCGTACACGTCAATGTCCGCCACACGACCCGGTACACGGTCGTCGGCAACCACCTCGCCCAGCACCGCGGGCTCTCGTTCACCGCGAAGGGGCTGGCCCTCTACCTCCAGTCGCTGCCCGCCGGTGCCGCCGTGGGCGTCAAGGCCCTCGCCGCGCAGCACCCGGAGAGCGAGCTGCGCGTCGCGGCGGCGATGCGGGAGCTGGAGAAGCACGGGTACGTGAAGCGGACCAGGGAGCGCCTGCCGAGCGGACGCTTCCTGCCGCGCACCATCTCGTACAACCGGCCGGGGGCTGAGCCCGAGCCCGTACGCGCGACGCGGAAGCCGGCGGCGCCGACGCCGGTACGGGAAGGGCGACGCGAGACGCCACCGCCGCCGCAGCTCCCACCGCCCCCGCCACCCCCGTCCGCCCCGCCGTCCCCACCCGTCGCGCCGCTCGCGGAGCGCGACCTGCCTGCCGCCGCACTCCTGGCCGAACTCCGCGTCCGCGATCCCCGGCTGCTACTCGGGGTGCGGGACATCGAACGCCTGGCTCCGGGGGTGACGGCGTGGCTGGAACGGGGAGCCCGTCCCGACGCGGTGAGCCGCACGCTCGCGGCGGGGCTGCCGGAGGACCTGGCCCACCCGGCCGGGCTGCTGGCCCACCGCCTCGCGGCGCAGCTGCCGCCGCCGACGGCCGTGGTCTCCCCGACGGCCGCGGTCTCCCCGACGGCCGTCGTCTCCCCGACCGGCCGGATGACGCTCACGTCACCCCGCTCGCCGTTCGCGGAATGCGAGGACTGCGGCCGCCCGTTCCGGGGCGCCCCGGCACCGGACGGCCTGTGCGCCGACTGCCGCGACACCGACACCGAGGCCGCCTAGCTAGCCGCCCCCTCGGGAACTGTCACGCCTCTTTTCGGGCTTTTGGGGCCTCCGGCACCTTGATGCCGTTTCGCGGCGAAGCGGGGTGAAAATCAGTCATAGTCACGCGATGTCATGCCGTTCTGTGAGCGAACTGCGTAGTTTCTGGGCTCGGTTCGGGACGTCCCGTGACGCCCGGCCGCAGAGTTCGCCCACTGGAACCGGAGGGGAATCGCATGGCTGACATCGACCTCGGCGTGGCATCCGACTGGGACGAGGGGGACACCCACGGCCGCATCAGGCTGCGGGACAACCAGGTCTACCCGGGCTCACCGAAGAAGGACGTGCTCATCAGCTCCCCGGTGAGCATCGAGCTGTCCGTGAACACGAACCACTCCTCCTCGCAGGAGGCGGACAAGATCTACTTCACGACGTACCACGGCTCGACGAAGAAGATCATCGCGGTGCTCGACTCCGACGGCAACCTGCGCATCGCCGGCCGCCTGATCACCGAGCAGAAGGACCTCGGCTACTAGGCGGCACCTTCACATGATCACGACCGGTGGATCACGGGGTCGTGGTACGCCGTCATGAACTGTTCGAAGCCGACCGGGAGTTCGTCCGGCCGCTGGTGCCCGAGTCGTCGCGGGGACGCAAGCGGCCGGACGGCCTCCGGCCCGCGTCCGGCCCGCGTCAGGCCCGCGGCCGGTCCGCGTCCGGTCCGCGTCCGGTCCGATCACGTCCTGGGCGACAAGGGCTGCGGCCCGAAGGCGATCCGCGCCCGGCTCCGCCGGCGGAGCATCGCCCCCACGATTCCGGAGCGGACCCCCAGTCCTGGGAAGCCGCCGTCGCACGCGCCTCGATCCTGATGCGCGCGTGGCATGCGACGACAGAACCTGTGGACCTCCGCACCTCGAACGCGATCGAGCGGTGATCGACACATTTCCGATGTGAGGCTGAAGTCTTCGGCGGCGAGCCTTGCCCAGCAGCGGCGCAGGGGGAACCGCCTCCTGCCGGCCGCCTGGGCCGGCTCGCCTCCAGGACAGCCGAAGCCGCCGTCTCCCATCGAAGAGGTGCAGATCATCTTGCGGTATGTGACCGTCCCGTCGATCGCCGTCGGAATCAGCGTCGCCGCCTCGCTGATTTCCCTGACAGCCGCTCCCGCCGACGCGGCTTCGAGATCCACCCCGGAGCGCGTGAAGTGGGAGCTCTGCCGGGATGCCGCGGCGGACTGGAATCGCGCGGACAACCGCAGCGAATGCGCGCTCATCCCCGTCCCGGTGGACTACGCCAAGCCCACGGGCAGAACGATCGACATCGCCGTGAGCAGGGTCAAGGCCACCGGAAAGCGCACGGGCGCCCTGTTCGGCAACCCCGGGGGACCCGGCCTGGCCGGCACGCCGTCCCCGTACGGCCTGCTCAACAGCCAACTGGCGCCGATGAACACGGAGTGGGACTTCATCGGCATCGACACCCGGGGTACGGGCTACAGCGCCCAGATCTCCTGCGACACGCCCGAATTCCGGGAGGGCGAGAGCGAACGGGAGTCCTTCGAACGTCAGGCGGAGGCGAAGCGCGCCTGCATCGCCAAGGACCCGGAACTGGCGCTCTCCATCAGCATGGAGAACGCGTCACGGGACATGGACCGCGTCCGGGAGGTGCTGGGCTACCGCACGATCAACTTCTACGGAAATTCCGGCGGAACAGCGCTGGGCGCGGTCTACCGCTCCATGTTCGACAGCCGTGTCGACCGGATGTGGCTGGACTCGATCATGTCCCCGGTCGGCCAGGACGCGGCGATCACCGCGGAAGTCGCGCAGTACCACGCCGGGTACCGGCGCTTCTTCGCATGGCTGGCCGGCAAGGACGCGACGTACCGCTTCGGCAACTCGCCCAAGAAGGTCGAAGCCGCGATGAAGGCATTGCAGGCGAAGGTGGGACGGGACGAGTTCGCCCCCTTCCTCGATCCCAACCTGGAAGCCATACCGGACCGCTGGGAGCGCTCTGCCGCCAAGCTGCTGGAGCTGCGGAACGAGGGGAGGGGCAAGGTCGTCCCCCAGCGGAAGGACAGGGAGCGGAAGTCCTTCGGGTTCGGAGAGATGGGGCACAACTACGGGTTCACCCATGACGCCTTCATGTGCAACGCGAGCGCCGACGGCCGCACCTACGCCGATCTCGTCAGGATGAGGAAGGAGCGGCAGGCGAGGTACCCCTTCGCCCCGGACTTCAGCGACCAGCCCATCACCTACTGCGCCGGCTGGCCGGCGGGCAAGCCGTGGGACCTGAAGCCCGGCAAGAGCCGCCTCCAGCTGTCCGGCCACGAGTTCGAAACCGTCACGCCCTACGCGTGGGCGAAGATGATGCACAAGAAGATCGGCGGATCGCTGCTGACCGTCACGGACGCGACGCACTCCACCATGAAGTCCACCGAGCTCGCCTGCGGCTCCAAGGTGGCGGACTTCTTCCGGGACGGCACGCCGGCGAAGGGCAGCTGCCCCGGCTTCCCCGCCGATCAGACCGGTCCCGCAGGCCCCGCCGGCAACCTGGCGGGGACCGTGCGGCTCCCGAACTGCTCCGCTTCGCTGGTCCGCCCCCGCACCGCCCGCGACGAGGACAAGGCGCTGCTGCTCACGAACGGGCACTGCCACCCCGAGGGACGGCCGAAGCCGGGTGAAGTGATCACCGGAGAGGGCGCCCCGATCGAAGGCACCGTGCTGAGCCCGGCGGGCCGTGACCTCGGCCCGGTGACGGGGCGGGTCCGCTACGCGACGATGACCGGAACCGACATCACGCTGGCCCAGCTGGATTCCACGTACGCGGACATCCGGCAGAAGTACGGGATCGAGGCGTTCCCGCTGGCTTCGACCGGTCCTGTCCCCGGGCAGAAGATCAAGGTGGCGTCGAGCTTCCTGGAGAGCGTCTGGTCGTGCCAGGCCGAGGCCGTGGTGCCGACGCTCAAGGAAGGCGACTACACGTCGACCCGTGCGATCCGGTACGCGAAGGAATGCGACACCCGACCCGGAAGCTCGGGTTCGGCCGTCGTCGACGCCGAGACCCGGGAGCTCGTCGCGGTGAACAGCACCAGCAACCGTGACGGCGGGACGTGCGGGCTGAACAACCCCTGCGAGATCGACGAGACGGGCACCACGGTCCACCGGGGACGCGGATACGCCACCCAGACCGCGGCGATCGCCGCGTGCATCGGCGCCGGCAACACCGTCGACCTCGAGCGCCAGGAGTGCACCCTGCCCAAGCCCTGACGGGCGCCCGGAGCCTGGCCGACTCCTCGGGACCGAGCCGCCGGAGCCCTCGTGACGGGCCCCGGCGGCGAACCTGACGACCACGCGGCCGGGACCCTGGACCGGAGGGAACGGGACCGGAGGGAAGCGGGACCGGAGGGAACGGGACCGGAGGGAAGCGGGACCGGAGGGAAGCGGGACCGGAGGGAAGCGGGACCGGAGGGAAGCGGGACCGGCTACGCCAGCCACGCCCCGTCGCGCATCACGACCCTGCCGCGCAGTTCGGCCTCCCCGCGCCAGGCGCGCACGGTCCTCGGCGTCACGCACAGGTAGAGGTAGGGGGCGTCCGCCGTACGCGGGTCCCAGCCGCCGAACCTGTCCGCGAACGCGTCCGCGGCGTCCTGCGGGACGTCCCGCGCGGGGTAGCAGGTGGCGACCCCCTGCAGGAGCACCACGTCGTAGGCGTCCGGCAGGGCCAGCCGGACGCGGGGCTCCTTGAGCGCGTTGCGCGCGGTCGCGGAATTCGCGCCCGTACACATCCACACCGCCCGGCCGTCCCACCGGAACCACAGCGGCACCTGGTGCGGGCCGTGGTCGGGGTGGGACGTCGACACCCAGACGTCGCGCTCCGAACCGAGCCGCTCCAGGGTGTCCCGCCTGCGCTCCGCGGTGGTGCGGCGCGTGGTCTCCGTGGCTTGTCGCATGATCGCCGACCTTAGCCGGCGGGCCGGCGGAGCACATGGGGCGCGGGCCCTAGGCCCGGAGACCTACCGTGGGCCGAACCCGGTGACGCCGCTCCCCTCGCAGGGGCCGAGGAACTCGGCCGGCCCCTGCGAGGGGAGGGTCACGTCAGGACGTCAGGGTCTCGCACGATCGGACTGTCAGAGGATCTCGATGTCCCTGACCTGCGGCGGACGGTGCGGGAAGGTGATCTCGGTCCAGCGGTTGATGCGGACGGAGTCGCCGTTGACGTCGTAGTAGATGAGGTCGTTGTTGCCCGTGGAGATCTTGTCGACCCACCAGCTTCCGAAGCCGGTCCGCCCCTTGTTGGCGTAGCAGTCGACGCTCTGGCGGCCGCCGCTGTGGGACCAGATCTTCAGGAAGTTCTCGCCGCCACGGCACTCGATGTGGTCGATGGCGTAGGCGTTGCCGGGGACGGCCATGGTCAGGGATGCCGCCGCGACGAACGAGACGACAGCGGAACGAACGAACCTCGTCGAACTCAAGAGCACGATCTCTCCGTTCAGGGAATCGAGCGGGAAGGGCGTCCGGCGCGCCGCGGGCACGCCGGAATCCCGCACCGCGGACGCCGGCAGGGCGTTCGCGGTCGCACATCGAGGCTCCTACGAAGTGGATGCGACGCGCAATCAACTCACGTGCAGGCGACCGAAACTCGCACCGGTCCGTCCCGTTTCCTCAGCCCCTCAGGCGAGGGCGGCGGCCAGCAGGGCGAAGGCGCCCACGATGACGGCGACGCGGGCGTAGTGGTAGCGGTCCCAGCGGTCGCTCTGCTCCTTCCAGTCGGCGGGCCGGTTGTCGGGGGTCCAGGTCTTGCTGCGGTTGTTGATCGGGACGAGCAGCAGGACCGACATGAGCACGCTGACGACGAGCAGCGCGCCGGCGGTGACGACGAGTCCGGCCCCGCCCTGGCCCCATCCGGCGACGGCCCAGGCGGCGACGAGGAGGAGCGATCCGATGTACCAGAACGGCATGAGGGCGCCGAGCATCCGGCCGCCGTGGGCACGGGCGAGCAGGCCGCCGTCCTCCGGGAGGGCCTTGAAGATCCGGTTCATGACGAAGGCGACGGAGAACTCCACCCCCACCATCACACCGACGACCACGGTGGTGACGACCTCGAGTGCGTTGAGCATGGCGACCTGACCTCTCCCTGATCTAGCGCTGCTAGCTGATGAAGCAACGCTAGCGCTACTGCCGCTCGATTGTCTAGCGGTGCTAGCATCGAGGTATGTCGGTACAGGAACGCAAGGAACGCGAACGGGCGGACCGCGAGCGCCTCATCGTGGCGACGGCCCGTGAACTCGCCGAGCAGCAGGGCTGGGACGCGGTGACGACCCGCCGGCTGGCCGAGCGCATCGAGTACAGCCAGCCCGTCCTCTACAGCCACTTCCGCGGCAAGCGCGAGATCATCGGCGCGGTGGCCCTGGAGGGCGCCGCCGAGATGGCCGCGGCCCTGCGCGCCGCGACCGCCGCGGCCGACGGCCCGCGCGCCCGGGTCACCGCCCTGGCCCGCGCGTACCTCGCCTTCGCCGAGGACAACCCGGCGGTCTACGACGCGATGTTCCAGCTCGACGGCGGGCTGGCCTTCGCGCGGGAGGACACCCCGGAACCCCTGAAGGACGCCTTCGCCGCCCTCCTGGAAACCCTCACCGAGGTCGCCGGGCCGGGCGTCCACCCGGGCATGTTCACCGAGGTCTTCTGGTCCGCCCTCCACGGCCAGGCCACCCTGACCCGATCCCGCCGCCTCCCCCCGGAGGACACCGCCCGCCGCCTGACCCTCCTCGTGGACCGGCTCGCCGTACTCTGACGCGCGTGCACACAAGCGGGTGGACATGGGGGGGCCATGAGCGAGACGGAACTGCTGGCGCTGCTGCGCGAGCTCGACGATCCCGAGCGACTGGAGCAGCCGCGGCACTACGACCCCGCGGCGACGCGCCTCGCGTTCGGCGGCCTGGTGCGGCGGCTCGAAGCGGACTTCGGAGCTCCGTGCGATTTCGAGCGGGACACCCAGGACTCAAGCGAGTACGGACGCGTCCACGTGCCCGCCGAGGCTACGATCCGCGGGACGCGGATCGTGATCTGCGTGAGCAAGTTCGGCTCGCTCGCCGAGGTCTGCGCCGACAATCCGGGGGCGTACCTCGGCACGGACGAGGCCTGCGCGGAGGGCGTGCTGGACCCCGCCGACCTCGCCACCGTGGAGCGGGCGCTGGCCGAGCTCGGCTACGTGAGCGTCCCGGAGGAGCTGCTGGAGACCGACTACGAGGGCCCCAGCGATCTCGGCTTCTTCGCCGCGCGGCCCACCTGGTGGACGCGGTTCTTCGGCTTCATGTGAGGCGCCAACTCTCAGAGCCAAGTGGAGTGTTGGCCTCCCATGCGTGCACCCACCACCGCGTTCGCACAGCGAACACTCCTGACCGGATTCTGCTCTTGACGTGACGTCAAACTCTCGCTGAACATTCGTCACACACAGCGCAACCGCACAGCTCCAACGCCTCGTACCACCCACGGTGCGAGGCGCTCGTACGTTCCGTCCCATCCCCAGTTCGGAATCCGGAGCCCCCACATGAAACTCTCCGCGAGACTTTCCGCCGCCGTCGGAGCCTCGGCGCTCGTGCTCGGTGCCTTCGCCGGTGCCGCGCCGGTCGCGTCCGCCTCGGAGCAGGCCGTGACCCCGCCCGACATATCCGTGGCCAACGTCAAGCAGCACCTCACCGACCTCCAGTCGATCGCCACCGCCAACGGCGGCAACCGCGCCCACGGCCGTACCGGCTACAAGGCCTCGATCGACTTCGTGAAGGGCAAGCTGGACGCCGCCGGCTACACCACGACGCTCCAGACCTTCACCTACAACGGCGCCACCGGCTACAACCTGATAGCCGACTGGCCGGGCGGCGACCCGAACCAGGTCGTCATGTCCGGCTCGCACCTCGACTCGGTGACCGCCGGGCCCGGCATCAACGACAACGGCTCCGGTTCCGCGGCCATCCTGGAGACCGCGCTCGCCGTCTCCCGGGCCCAGTTCCAGCCCACCAAGCACCTGCGCTTCGGCTGGTGGGGCGCGGAGGAGCTCGGGCTCGTCGGCTCGAAGTACTACGTCAACAACCTGCCGGCCGCCGAGCGTTCGAAGATCTCGGGCTACCTGAACTTCGACATGATCGGCTCGCCGAACCCGGGCTACTTCGTCTACGACGACGACCCGACGATCGAGCAGACCTTCAAGACCTACTTCGCCGGGCTCGGCGTCCCGACGGAGATCGAGACCGAGGGCGACGGGCGTTCCGACCACGCGCCGTTCAAGAACGTCGGCATCCCGGTCGGCGGCCTGTTCTCCGGCGCCGACTACACCAAGACGGCCGCCCAGGCGCAGAAGTGGGGCGGCACCTCGGGCCAGGCGTTCGACCGCTGCTACCACTCCTCGTGCGACACGACGGCGAACATCAACGACACCGCCCTGGACCGCAACGCGGACGCCATCGCGTACGCCGTGTGGAACCTGTCGAGCGGTTCGACGACCCCGCCGACCGGGACCGTCTTCGAGAACACCGCCGACGTGTCCGTGCCGGACAACGGTGCCGCGGTGACCTCCTCGGTGACCGTCTCCGGCGTCACCGGCAACGCGCCCACCAACCTCGCGGTCGGTGTGAACATCGTCCACACCTACATCGGCGACCTCGTCGTGGACCTCATCGCCCCCGACGGCTCGGTCTACAACCTGCACAACCGCACGGGCGGCAGCGCCGACAACATCAACCAGACCTACACCGTGAACGCCTCCTCCGAGGTCGCCAACGGCGTCTGGAAGCTCCGCGTCCAGGACAAGGCGTCGGTCGACACCGGCTACATCAACTCGTTCAAGCTGACGTTCCCGTAAGACGCGCGAAAACTCCCGGGTGGGTCGGTGACCATCGCCCCCGACCCACCCGGGGTCCCAACCGTCCTACCGCTCCGGCTACTTGCCGGAGTTGGCGGCGTCCACCAGGGTCTGCGGGGTGACCGCGCCCACGTAGACCTTGCCGTCATCCGTCATCAGGGCGTTGACGATCTTCGTCTTGAAGACCGTGCCCGAGCCGAACTTCCCGCTCACCTTGTCGCCGAGCGCGTCCAGGAAGCCCCGGACCTCCTTCGGCGCCTCGTCCGTCTTGGGCGCGGGGGCGCCGGAGTCGAGCGTGGCGATGGTGGTCCAGCCCTCGCCGATGACGTTGAAGCCGCCCTTGCCGTCGGGGCCGCCCGCGCCTTCCGGAACCAGGCCGCCGAACAGGCCGCCGAACTCCTTGTCGAAGTCGCCCTTGCCGAACTCGCCCTCGGCGTCCTTGCCGGCCTTCTCGGCGGCACCCTCGGTCACCTTGGCGCCCTTCGGGGCCTTGAAGTCGAAGGCCGAGGCCTCCGGCTTGCCGAAGTCGACCTTGGTGAAGCCCGCGTCGACGACCGGCTTGCCGCCGCTGACCGAGTTGAGCGTGAACTTCAGCGGGGTGCCGTTCGCCGCGTCCACCGCGATCTTGACCGACTCGACGGTGGAGCCGGACTGCTTCGGCTTGATCACCAGCTGGTACGCGTCCCGGCCGGCCACCTTCGCGGTGCCGCCGACGGTGATGGAGGTGGTGTCGCCGGCCGCCTTCAGGACCTCGTCGGCGAGCTCCTTGGGGGTGCCGGGCAGCTTCGCGTCCTCCGGCTTGCCGCCCGCGCCCTCGCTCTTCTCGTGGAAGACCTCGTTCGACTTGCTGTCGTACGCCCAGACGTCGTTCCCGTTGTGGATCAGGCTGTACTCGTCGGAGCCGTCGAGCACGGTCAGCTTCTGCCGGTCGGGGCCGTCCGCGGCGAGCCGCAGGGTGTGCGAGCCGGACACCAGCTGGGTGAGCCGGTCCGCGGGATCGGCGGAACCGGAGCCGGAGCCGGAGCCGGAGGAGAGCAGACCCGCGACGGACGGCAGGCCCAGGTCGGTGCTGATCTTGAACGTGCCGGACAGGGCCTGCGTGTCCGAAGCCGCGATCTTCTCGATCAGCTGCTGCGCGGTGATCTCGGGCAGGTCCGGGTCACCGGACGCCGCGAGCGCGGGAACGAGGCCGATCGTGGCCGCCGCCACCCCCGCCACGGCGACCGGGACGACGTAACGGCTCGCCTTGCGCTGACGGTTTTCGTTCGTTGCCATGGTCTGCGCTACCTCCGTGGGGCACCTTGGTCGATGGATCCATCTCACCAAGCCGACGCCCCAAAATCGTCAGCCCTCGGGATCAACCCGGAGTACCTCTCCAGGATGACCCCACCCCGAGAACCCCTAGCCCTCGGAGGGGTACGGCATGGCCCGCGCGGTCACCCCGCCCGGTGCACCACCGCGTCGCACATCTCCTCCAGCGCCGACTTCGCGTAGCACTCCGGCAGCGGGGCCAGCATCGCGCGGGCCTCCTCCGCGTAGCGGACGGTGTCGCGGCGGGCCTGTTCCAGGGCGGGGTGGACGCGGAGGCGGCGGAGGGCCTCGGCGTGGCGGGCGTCGTCGGTGAGGTCGCCGTCGACGAGGGCGACCAGCTCCAGGTCCTCGGGGCGGCCCTCGGCGGCCGCGGCGGCGCGGAGGCGGAGGACGGGGAGGGTCGGGATGCCCTCGCGCAGGTCGGTGCCGGGGGTCTTGCCGGACTCGTGGGAGTCGGACGCGATGTCGAGGACGTCGTCGGCGAGCTGGAAGGCGACGCCGAGCCGCTCCCCGTACTGGGTGAGGATGTCGACGACGCTCTCGTCGGCGCCGGACATCATGGCGCCGAAGCGGCAGGAGACGGCGACGAGCGAGCCGGTCTTGCCGGAGAGCACGTCGAGGTAGTGGTCGATCGGGTCGCGGCCGTCCTGCGGGCCCGCGGTCTCCAGGATCTGGCCGGTGACCAGCCGTTCGAACGCCTCGGACTGGATGCGTACGGCCTCGGGTCCGAGGTCCGCGAGCGTGTGCGAGGCGCGGGCGAAGAGGAAGTCACCCGTGAGGACGGCGATGGAGTTGCCCCAGCGGGTGTTCGCGCTGTCGACACCGCGGCGCACGTCCGCCTCGTCCATGACGTCGTCGTGGTACAGCGTGGCGAGGTGGGTGAGCTCGACCACGACGGCCGAGGGCACGACACCCGGCGCGTAGGGGTCGCCGAACTGGGCGGCGAGCATCACGAGCAGCGGCCGGAACCGCTTGCCGCCGGCCAGCACCAGGTGCTGGGCGGCCTCCGTGATGAACGGCACGTCGCTCTTGGTGGCGTCGAGGAGGCCGGCCTCCACCGCCGCCAATCCGGTCTGGACATCGGCTTCGAGAGCCTGGTCCCGCACGCTAAGACCGAACGGCCCGACGACGGTCACGAGGGGGTCTCCTGTCTGCTGACGCCTGCTGACGCTGTCCCGATCACTCGGATTGTCGATGTGTCGGTCGATTCACTCAAGCCAGCGTATCCGGTCACGTTTCGATCACCGTGGGCGCCTTCCCGTCACCCCCGGTATGTTCGTGATCAGCTCATACGACCAGGAGTAGGCGTTTTGTCCCGAACAGCGATCGACACCGACACGAACGGCGAGCAGCCGCCGCCCGAGGACGACCACGCGTTCTTCGGGCAGCCGAGGGGGTTGCTCACCCTCTCGGGCCTGGAGGTCTGGGAGCGCTTCTCGTTCCTCGGGATGCAGGCGATCCTCGTCCTCTACTTCGCCGACACCGTCGCGCACGGCGGCATGGGCATGGACCCGGGCACGGCGGCCTCCGTCTCCGCCGCGTACGGCACCCTCGTCTACCTGGTCTCGGTGGCCGGCGGCTGGCTCGCCGACCGGATCCTCGGCTCGTACCGGGCGGTGCTCTACGGCGGCGTCCTGATCGCCTGCGGGCACTACGCGATGGCCGTGCCGACCCCGGCCATGACCTGGGTCGGGCTCGGGCTCATCAGCGCCGGCACCGGGCTGCTCAAGCCGAACGTGGCCACCATGGTCGGCAAGCTCTACCGCACCGACGACGACCGCCGCGACGCCGGTTTCGCCCTCTACTACATGGCGATCAACATCGGCGCCTTCGCCGGCCCGCTGATCACCGGCTGGCTCGGCGACCACAAGGGCTGGCACTGGGGCTTCTCCGCCGCCGCGATCGGCATGACCTTCGGCCTGATCCAGTACGTGGCGGGCCGCCGTCACCTGGCCGGGCGCAAGCACTCCGCCGAGTACGCGCTCGCCCCGGAGGCCCTGCGCCGGGCGATCCGGATCATGGTGGTCGGCGCGCTGGTCACCGCCCTCGCCGCGACCGGCCTGGCGCTCGCCGGCCGGCTCACCATGGACCGCTTCGTCGACCTGCTCACCCTGATCTCGGTGATCGCCCCGGTCGTCTACTTCTGGGTCATGTTCGCGAGCCCCCGGGTGACCGCCGAGGAGCGGGGGCGGCTCAAGCCGTACGTCGTACTCTTCCTGGCCTCGGTGGCGTTCAACTTCATCCTCTTCCAGGCGTACTCGACGATGATGCTGCTGGCCTCCACCAACGCCCGCACGACCATCCTCGGCTTCGACTTCCCGGCCAGCTGGTACGCCTCCGCCCTCGGCGCCTTCGAGGTGCTCCTGGCACCCGTGGTGGCCGCCGTCTGGGCGCGGATGGGCCCCCGCCAGCCGCACGCCTCCAACAAGATCGCCTTCGGGGTGATCCTCGGCGGCCTGTCCTTCCTCCTGATGGTCCTGCCGACCTCCGGGCACGCCGACGACACCTACCAGATGGCCGCCTGGTGGATCGTCGGCTCGTACCTGCTGCTGGGCCTCGGCGACGTGCTCCTGGAGACCTCCGGGATGTCCGCCACCAGCAAGCTCGCGCCGAAGGCCTTCGGGAGCCAGACGATGTCGCTCTGGTTCCTCTCCCTCGCGCTCGCCAACGGCATCCAGGCCCAGACCGTGAAGCTCTACGACGACGTCTCCAAGCCCGCCTACTTCGGCGTGAACGGCGCCATCGCGGTCGCCGTCGGCCTCGCCGTGATCGCCCTGGCGCCGTGGCTGCGCCGCACCATGCACCCCGTCCACTGAGGCAGCCCGAGGTGACCCCGATGAGCGAGACGCCCAAGATCCGCACCGACTTCCCGTACGAGACCCGCCACGAGGACGTCCGCATCCCCATGCCGGACGGGACGCGGCTGTACGCCCGGGTGTGGCGCCCGCTCACCGACGAGCGCGTACCGGCCCTCCTGGAGTACCTGCCGTACCGCCTCACCGACTGGACCGCGCCCCGCGACTGGCAGCGCCACCCCTGGTACGCGGGCCACGGCTACGCCTCCGTACGGGTCGACGTGCGCGGCCACGGCAACAGCGAGGGCCTGCCCGGCGACGAGTACGACGCCCTGGAGCTCGCCGACGGCGTGGCCGTCGTGAACTGGCTCGCCGCGCAGCCCTGGTGCACCGGCAAGGTCGGCATGTTCGGCATCTCCTGGGGCGGCTTCAACTCCCTGCAGATCGCCGCGCTCGCCCCCGAGCCGCTGAAGGCGGTCGTCACCGTCTGCTCGACCGACGACCGCTACGACAACGACGTGCACTACATGGGCGGCTCCGTCCTCGCCGTCGACATGCACGCCTGGGCGGCGACCATGCTCGCCTTCGTCGCCCGGCCGCCGGACCCGCGGTACGCCGGCGAGGAGTGGCGCGAGCTGTGGCTGAAGCGGCTGGACGCGGTCGAGCCGCTCGTCCACACCTGGCTCGCCCACCAGACCCGCGACGCCTACTGGCGGCACGGCAGCGTCTGCGAGGACTACTCGGCGGTCAGGGCCGCCGTGCTGGCCGTCGGCGGCTGGCACGACCCGTACCGCGACACCGTGCTCCGGCTCGTCGAGCACCTCCCCCAGGACCGGGTCCGGGGCATCGTCGGCCCCTGGTCGCACCAGTACCCGGACCGCGGGCTGCCGCCCGGCCCGGCGATCGGCTTCCTCCAGGAGACCCTGCGCTGGTGGGACCACCACCTCAAGGGCGTCGACAACGACGTGATGGCCGAGCCGCTGCTGCGCTCCTGGATCAGCGGCTCCCACCCGCCGGCCACGGTGTACGAGGAGCTGCCCGGCCGCTGGGTCGCCGACCCCTCCTGGCCCTCCCCGTACGTCACGCCGGTCCGGTACGGCTTCGCGGGCGAGCCGGTGGAGGTCGTCTCGCCCCAGCAGACGGGCCTGGACGCGGGCCGCTTCTTCCCCTTCGGCAACGACGCCGACCTACCGCCGGACCAGCGCGAGGAGGACGCCCACTCGGCCTGCTTCGACTTCCCGGTGCCGGCCGACGGCGAGCCCATCGAGATCCTGGGCCGGCCCGCCGTCGACCTCCACCTGATGACGCCCGCGCCCACCGGCCAGGTCATCGCCCGGCTCTGCGACGTCGCCCCGGACGGCTCCTCCACCCTGGTCACCCGGGGCGTGCTGAACCTCTCCGCCCGCTACGGCCGCGACCGGGCGGTGGAGGCGCAGATCGGCGAATGGGAGGGCGTCGGCTTCGAGCTCAACGCGATCGGCCACACCTTCCCGCCCGGCCACCGGGTCCGGCTCGCCGTCTCCTCCACGTACTGGCCCTGGATCTGGCCGCAGCCGGACGCCGCCGGCTTCACCCTCGACCCGGCCGGCTCCTCCCTCACCCTGCCGGTGCGCGCCCGCACCCAGGACGCCGTCGCCTTCGAGGAGCCCGAGCAGTCCGAGCCGCTGGGCGTCAGCCACCCGGCCACCCTGGAGGAGCCCCGCCCCGAGCGGCTCCTGGTCCGGGACGTCGCCAAGGGCGAGTGGCGCCTGGAGGTCGACCCGCGCTACGGCGGCACCCGCGTCTACCCCGACGGCCTGGAGTTCACCGAGGACGCCCTGGAGACGTACACGATCGCCGAGTCCGGCCCGCTGACCGCCCGCACCCGCTCCGACTGGTCGGTCCGGCTGCACCGGCCCGACATGGCCTGGGACGTCACGATCGACACCCGCTCCGAGATCCACTGCGACGCCGACTCCTTCCTGACCTCGAACGAGCTGGTCTGCAAGGAGGGCGGCGAGGTCGTGTTCCACCGCACATGGGAACGCGCCATTCCGCGCACGGCGGGCTGACGGCGCGAAAGTCGTCCGCCGTTGCGGAATGTTTAATGCCGGATTTCCCGGCGCGGAGCAGGTAATTCCAGGTGGGGCACGGTTATACCCCACCCAAGTTTTCTTATTTGAGCGACGAGCCGGGCACCTGGTTGGCTGTACATGCCGCCGGGGGGAACCGGCAGGAAATCGCCAAACGAAGAAAACGGGGGAATAATGACCGTCACTCAGGAGGCCCCGGTCGCCACAGCGACCGGGCCCGGGACCGAGGCACCTTCCCATCAGCCCGTCCGGGTGGACCCGGGCCGGGCGGACATCGCGAAGCTCCACCGGCTGCTCCAGGACGGAGCCCGCGCGTTCAACGAGCAGTTCGACGAGGACGCGCACCTGAACGACGTCATTCCGAAGCCGTGGGGTTACGAGTACCGCGCCTTCGTCGACGACTTCTTCGACCTGTGGGCGCTGCACATCGAGCCGGGCGCCGGCACCTCGGTGCACGTCCACCCGCGCAAGCTCACCTACCTCATCTGCCTCGGCGGAGTCGGCGTGACCACCGGCCTCGGCCGGGCCGACATCCCGGTCCGGGCGGGCACGATCCTGCGCATCGGCGCGGGCGCCTTCCACGGCACCCGCAACACCGGCACCGAGCCCCTCGAACTCATCGAGGTCGAGGTCCCGCGGAACAAGTTCGACCTGATCCGGCTGCGCGACGACTACAACCGGGCGGGCACCGCGTACGAGACCACCGCCCTGGAGGAGCCGCGGCACCCCATGCGGAAGGTGCCCGCGTACCCGAACACGAAGATGCGCGCGCAGACCCCGGACGGCCGGTTCCGCTTCGACCTGCGCACGGGCATGGACATCTTCTACCGCCCCAGCGACAAAGACATCTTCCACATTCCGCTCCACATCTCCGGGGTCATCGCGCGGGACGTCGAAATCCTCACCGGAAACCGCGACGACAACCGGCGGCCGCAGACGGACAAGCAGTACCTCTGCATCAGCAGGAACCACTGAGAAACCGGGCATCACGACATCGGCGCGTCAACCGAATTACGTGCCGAAAAACATTCCCGCACAGAACAGGAAAGAGGCAGAACCATGTCCCGTAGCGCCGTCATCATCACCGGCCCCGGTTTCCAGGACCACGACGTCGTCTTCACCTACTACCGGCTGCTCGAAGAGGGCTGGCACGTCGACGTCGCCACCAAGAACGGCGACGCCGTGAACGGCAAGTACGGCATCCCGCTGCCGATGGACAAGACCGCCCGCCCGCTCATCTCCTTCGAGGAGCTGACGGTCGACCAGTACGACGTCGTCATCCTCACCGGCGGCCACGAGGCCCCGGACCGGGTCCGCCAGGACCGCAACGTCCTCGACTTCGTCGCCGGCATGGACAAGGCCGGCAAGATCGTCGCCGGTCTCTGCCACGGCCCCTGGATCATGGTCTCGGCGGGCGTCCTCAAGGGCCGCAAGGCCTGCGCCTACATCGGCCTGCGCGACGACGTCATCAACGCCGGCGCGGACGTCGTGGACAGCGACGTCATCGTCGACGGCAACATCATCACCTGCTCGTACTACGGCTACATGGGCGCCTTCATGCGCTCGGTCTTCGAGACCGCCGACAAGCTCGCCGCCCAGGCCGGCGAGAAGCAGGCCGCCTGATGGCACCGCAGGACGGCGACCACCCCGCGGTGCTCGCGCTCGACTTCGACGGCGTCATCTGCGACGCCCTGGAGGAGTGCGCGCTCGTCACCTGGCTGGGCATCCACCCGCACGACACCACGGTCCCCGGACCGGCCCAGCTCGCGGCCGTGCCCGCGGAGTTCCTGGAGCGCTTCCGCAAGGTCCGGGACTACTCCCGGCTGCTCGACCACTTCGTGGTCGCGCACCTCCCGGAGGCCGCCGCCATCACCTCGCAGGCCGACTACGACCGGCTCTTCGAGGCCCTGGACCCCGCATACGTACGGAAGTTCACGCAGACGGCCACCGCCGCCCGCGACTGGTTCCGTACCCAGGAGTCCGACTTCTGGCTCGACCTGCACACGCTCTACCCCGGTCTCGACGCACTCCTGCGCCGCTTCAGCGGCTCGGTGGTCGTCGTCACCGCGAAGGACGCCGACTCCGTACGGGCCATCCTCGGCCGGCACGGGCTCGGTGACACCGTCGCCGAGATCTTCGGCGAGACCGGCGCCAAGGCCGAGGCCGTCCTGGACGTGAGCGCCCGCTGGGGAGTCCCCGCCGAGCGGATCACCTTCATCGACGACAACCTCACCAACGCGGTCCGGGTGGCCGCCACCGGGGCCCGCTCCCGGTGGGCCCAGTGGGGCTACCAGACCCCCGAGCACCGGGCCGAGGCCGAGCGCCTCGCGCTGACCCCGCTGGAGCTGGACGCGGTGGCGTCGCTGGTCCCGGCGGACACGGCCGCTGCCACGGTCTGAGACCGGCTCCGAGCTCGCGCCTCCGCGGAGGCGCGAGCTCGGAGACCTCCCTCGGAGGAACCTCTGCGGAGGCCGTCCTCCGAGGCACCCCCTCCCCCGCGCGGCCCGGGGCGCGTCCACCCGCGCACCGGGCCGCGCACCGGCCTGCCCGAAAACACCGCGCACACCGTCGGCGCCCCCGGCGCCCCCGGCGCCCTCCGCACCTCCGCACCCTCCGCGCCCTCTTCACCCTCCGCACCCTCCGCACCCTCCAGGGAGGCGACACCCATGACCGCGCTCCACCCGCTGACCGCCCCCACGCCCTCCCCCGCCGCCCCCCGCGGGTTCGGCGCCCAGCTGGCGCTCCTCGCCGTCATGGCCGTCGCCATCCCCGCCCAGCTCTACCTCGCCATCCCGCTCGCGGCCCCGGTCGGCGCCCACTACGGCACGAGCGCCGGATCGGCCGCCTGGACCGGCAGCGCCTTCTCCCTCGCGTACGCCCTCGGCTTCCTGCTCTTCGGGCCGCTCTCCGACCGCTACGGGCGCCGCCCCGTCCTGGTCGCCGGCGCGCTCGCCCTCGCCGCGGTCACCGCGCTCGTCCCGCTCTCCCCCTCGTACGGCTGGTTCCTCGCCCTGCGCGCGCTCCAGGGGCTCGCCGCCGCCACCTTCGCCCCCGTCGCGCTCGCGTACGTCGCGGAGCACGCCCCCGCCACCCGCCGCCCGCTCGCGCTGTCCCTGCTCACCACCGGGCTGCTCGGCGCCGGGCCCGCCGGACAGGCCCTGGGCCAGGCGGTGGCCGGGGCGCACGCCTGGCGCGCCGCCTTCTGGCCCGCCGCCGTCCTCTACCTGGCCGCCGCCCTGCTCTTCCGGCGCCTGCTCGGCGTCGGCTCCACGGACGCGTCCGCCGGCGTCGGCACGGCGCTCCGCTCGATGGGCCGGCTGCTGCGCACCCCCGCCGTGGTCGCCGTGTTCTGCGCGGCGCCGACCGTCTTCGGCAGCTTCGTCGCCCTGTACGCGGTGCTCGGCCGCCACCTCGCCGCCGAGCACGGCTACTCCAGCACCGGGCTCCTCGGCGTCCAGGCGCTCGGCGCGCTCGGCCTGGTCGTCGCGCCCCTGGTGAGCCGGTACGCGGGCGCCCGGGGCCCCCGCTTCCTGGCCGTCACCGGCTTCCTGACCGCGCTCGGCGGGCTGCTGCTCGCCCAGGCCACGGCCGGCTCCGCGCTGCCGATCGCCGGAAGCGTGGTCTTCGTCGCCGGGATCGGCCTCGTGGTGCCCGGTCTGGTGGGCCTGCTGCACCAGCTCGCCCCGCACGCCCGCGGCGCCGCCGTCTCCGTCAACACGGCCGTCCTCTTCCTCGGCGCCTCGCTGGGCCAGACCTTCGCCGCGTCCGCCTCGTACCACGAGGTCGGCACCGTGGCGGCGGTGGCACTGACGGCCGCCGCGGGCGCGGTGGCGGCGACCGGCCGCCTGGCCGGGGGCCGCGCGGGGGCGTGAACCGCCGCCCCCTGCCCGCCCCTTCACCCCCTCGCCTTCCCGTCCCTCATCCCGTTTCCCCTTCATCCTCTCGGAGGTCTTCCCGTGCACGCCCCCCGCCGTCTCCTCGGCCTCGCCACCGCCGCCGCCCTCGCCGCCACCGTCGTGGCCACCGCCGTCCCCGCCTCCGCCCACCACCGGGCCCGGACGGTCACCCACCTCGATCTGGCCGGCGGGCAGCAGCCGGAGAACCTGGTCCTGCGCCCCGACGGCTCGGCCGCCGTGACCTTCGCCCTCACCGGCCAGGTCGCGGAGGTCTCCCGCGACGGCCGGGTGAACGTCCTCGCCCAGCTGCCGGCCCCGGCCGCCGGGCGGACCCCCGTCCTCGGCAGCCGTACCTTCGCCGCCGGCATCGACCGCGTCGGGCGGAGCCTGTACGTGGCCCTGAGCACCGGCACCGCCGAGGAGACCGGCATCTGGCGGGTCACCCGGGGCAAGGCCCCGGTGCGGGTCGCCGCGCTGCCCGCCACCAGCCTGCTCAACGGGCTCGCGGTGGACGCCGACAACGGCTGGATCTACGTCGCCGACTCCGTCGACGCCACCGTCTGGCGGGCCCCGCTGGACGGCGACGGCCCCGCCACCGCCTGGTACCGCTCCCCCTCGCTCGCCCCGACGCAGGGCTTCCTCGGCGCCAACGGCCTGAAGCTGCACCGGGGTGCGGTGTGGGTGTCGAACCTCGACGCCGGCACCCTGCTGCGCGTGCCGGTCCGCTGGAACGGCGCCGCGGGCACGGCGCGGACGGTCGCGTCCGGCCTGGGCGCGGTGGACGACTTCGCCTTCACCGGGCGCGGCGACGAGCTGCTCGCGACCGGCATCAAGGAGAACGTGGTGCTGCGGCTCACGCCGGGCCGGGGCGTCACGCGGGTCCTGTCCGAGGCGGACGGGCTCTCCAACCCGACGGCGGTCGCCGTCGAGGACGGCCGCGCGGTCGTCACCAGCGCCGCCTACTTCACCCAGAAGGACCCCAACGTCCTCGGTGTGCGGCTCGCCCGCTGACCCGGACCCCCACAGACAGGAGTGACAGCAGTGGCGTCCATACCGGCGGGGCCGTCCGCCCTCGTCCTCTTCGGCATGACCGGCGACCTCTCCCGGCGCAAGCTGCTGCCCGCCCTGTACGACCTGACCCAGCGGGGCCTGCTGCCCCCGGGGTTCCCGGTGGTCGGGTTCGCCCGGGAGGGCGGCACGGAGTTCGTGCGGATCGCCCGCGAGGCCGTCCGCGCCCATGCCCGTACCCCCTTCCGGGAGGAGGTGTGGGCGCGGTTCGCCGCCGGACTGCGGTTCGTCGAGGGCGAGTTCGGTGACGACACCGCGTACGAGCTGCTGCGCAAGGAGCTCGACGCGCTGCCCGGCACGGCCGGCAACATGGCGTTCTACCTCTCCGTGCCGCCCCGCTTCTTCCCGCTGGTGGTCGAGCGGTTGACCCGCCACGGCCTGGCCGGGCACGGTCCGGCCGGGCCGCACGGCGGCGGCTGGCGGCGGGCGGTGGTCGAGAAGCCCTTCGGGCACGACCTGGCCTCCGCGCGGGAGCTGGAGGCGGTCCTGGACCGGGCGTTCGCACCGGATCAGGTCTTCCGCATCGACCACTACCTGGGCAAGGAGACCGTCCAGAACCTGCTGGCGTTCCGCTTCGCCAACGCCCTGTTCGAGCCGGTCTGGAACCGCTCGTACGTGGACCACGTGCAGATCACCATGGCCGAGGACATCGGCATCGGCGACCGGGCGGGGTACTACGAGGGGGTCGGCGCGGCCCGTGACGTGCTGCAGAACCACCTCCTCCAGCTCCTGGCGCTGACCGCGATGGACGAGCCCGCCTCCTTCGCCGCGGGCGCGATCGCCGCCGAGAAGGCGAAGGTGCTGCGGTCCGTACGGCTGCCCCGGGACCTGGCGCGCGGCGCGGTCCGGGGCCAGTACACGGACGGCCGGGCCGGCGGGCGCCCGGCGGCGGGCTTCCTCCGGGAGCCGGGGGTCGGCCCGCGCTCCCGCACCGACACCTACGCGGCGGTCCGCCTGGAGATCGACAGCAGGCGCTGGGCGGGGGTGCCGTTCTACCTGCGGACCGGGAAGCGGCTCGCCCGCCGGGTCACCGAGATCGCGGTCGCCTTCCAGGAGGCGCCGAGCACCCCCTTCGCGGCGGCCTCCACCCGGCGGCTCGGCCCGAACACGGTGGTCTTCCGGGTGCAGCCCGACGAGGGCGTGTCCGTGCGGCTCGGCTCCAAGGTCCCGGGCAGCGCGATGGAGATCCGGGACGTGACCATGGACTTCGCGTACGGCGACAGCTTCGAGGAGTCGAGCCCCGAGGCCTACGAACGGCTGATCCTCGACGTCCTGCTCGGCGATCCGCTGCTCTTCCCGCGCGCCGAGGAGGTCGAGCTGTCCTGGCGGATCCTCGACCCGGTCGAGCGGCACTGGGCGGCGGACCCGGCGGCGCCCGCGCCCTACCCGGCCGGCGGCTGGGGCCCGGCCGAGGCGGACGAGCTGCTCGCCCGGGAGGGCCGCCGCTGGCGCAGGCCCTGAGCCCCGTACATCCCGCCCGGCCCCGTCATACCCTCAGAGAAGAATCGAGATGAGCCGACATGCCCACTCCCGAGCACTCCACCGTCCCCGAGCACTCCACCGTCCCCGAGCACTCCGCCGTCCCCGAGCACTCCGCCGTCCCCGCAGACCCCTCTGTCCCCGCGGACCTCTCCGGTCACCGCGTCCTCTTCGTCCTCACCAGCCACGGCGAGCTCGGTGACAGCGGTCAGCCGACCGGCTTCCACCTCGGCGAGACGATCGAGCCCTGGCGGATCCTCCGCGACGCCGGGCACACCGTGGAGTTCGCGTCCGTGCGCGGCGGCCGGCCGCCCATGATCGGCCACGACCCCTCGGACCCCACCCACGCGGCCTTCCTCGCCGACCCGGCGGGCGGCGCCCTCGTCGACGCCGCCCCGCGTCCCGAGGACCTGGACCCCGCCGCGTACCGGGGCGTCTACTTCGTGGGCGGCCACGGCACCATGTGGGACTTCCACGAGCACCCGCCGCTGCACGGGATCATCCGGGCCGTGTACGGGAGCGGCGGCGTGGTCGCGGCCCTCTGCCACGGTCCCGCGGCCCTGGTGGGCGTGCGGCTGGCCGGGGGCGGGCTGCTCCTCGACGGGCAGGCGGTGACCTCCTTCTCCCACGAGGGCGAGACCGCCCGCGGCCTGGACACCGTGGTCCCCTTCTCCCTCCAGCACGCCCTGGAGAAGGACGGCGGCGCCTACAGCTGCGCGCCGGACCGGCACCCGCACGTGGTGGTGAGCGGGCGGCTGGTCACCGGGCAGAACCCGCAGTCCGCCGACGGCCTCGGCCGGCGGATGGCGGAGCTCCTGGCCGCCGTCTGAACCCCCCGCCGGCCGGCGGGCTCAGACGCCGGTACAGACCGTGACCTGCCGCTCCTCCAGGAGCGGCACGGCCGTGCCGACCACCAGGGTCCGGAAGTGTTCGGACTCCCGGTGGGCCGCGAGCGCGGCCTCGTCCGCGTACCCCTCGAAGAGCACGAACTCGCGGCGGTTCTCCGTCGCGCGCACCGCGCGGTACTCCAGGCAGCCGGGCTCGGCCCGGCTGGCCGCGGAGATCTCCGGCAGCAGTTCCGCGACGCGCTCGTCCTCGCCGGTCCTGGCGAGCCAACGCGCCACCACGTAAATAGCCATTCCCACTCCTTCGTCATGCATTTCCTGACGTCCCGAACATTAACGGTCCGGGCACATCGGGAAATTTATGGCGGGTATAGGGGATGGCTCTTTACGTACGTGTCTGCGCGAGGGGGTGTACGGCCGGGGCTCTTCTCGACCAGCCCTCGGGGAGCGGCCGGCCGGTGACCAGCTCCATCGCCTGCGCCGCGACGGCGACGGCCGAGGCGGGGTTCTGGCCGGTGATCAGGCGCCCGTCGACGACGACGTGGCTGCGGAAGGGCTCGCCCGCCAGATAGCGCGCGCCGCGCTGTTCGAGGGCCTCGTCGAGGAAGTACGGCACCACGCCGTCGAGGCCCACCGCCCGTTCCTCCGCCTGCGTGAAGGCGGTCACCCGGCGCCCTTCGACGAGCGGGCGCCCGTCGGGCGCGGCGACGCCGAGGAGGGCTCCGACCCCGTGGCAGACGGCCGCGAGGACGCCGCCGGACTCCGTGAACTTCCCCAGAAATCTCGCGAGTTGCTCGTCCTCGGGCAGATCGAGGATGGCGCCGTGGCCGCCCGCGACGAAGACGACGCCGAAGTCGGCCGGATCGAGCAGCCCGGGCGTCACCGTCGACGCGAGCCGCTCCCGTACGAGACCGTCCTCCAGGAACATGCGCTGCGGCGGGTCGGAGCGGTCCACGCCGCCCATCGGGGGCGTGCCCGCGCGCGTGCTCGCGAAGGCGTAGTCCCAGCCCGCGGTGACGAGCGCCAGCCATGGATAGGCGGCCTCCGGCAGCCAGAAGCCGGCCGAGCGGCCGCCCGGCAGCCGCTCGACGCTGGTGAGGACGATGAGCCCTCGCTCTCTCACGGGCACCGGCGCAGGCATCGTTGCCTCACTTTCCCATTACCGCGGGTTTCTTGACCATTAAAGCATGCACCCGCTTATCGCCCCCCATAAATTAATTCATAGGGGTCATGCGGTTGATTATTTGAAAGGCGTGGCTATCCGTCCGTAGATTCCTGGATATCAGCAGCGGTCCGGGGCACCCCCGGCCGGCGTTTTCCTCGCATTCTGGAGAGCCACCATGGCCAAGAAGGTCCTCTTCGCCCTGACCAGCCACGACCGGCTCGGTGACACGGGCCGCACCACCGGCTTCTACGTCCCCGAGGTCGCCCACCCCGCCGAGGTGTTCCGCGCGGCGGGCTACGAGATCGCCTACGTCTCCGTCCAGGGCGGCGCCGCCCCGCAGGACGGCGTCAACCCCGACGACGCCGTGGTCTCCGCCTTCCTCGGCGACGAGGACAACGCCGCGGCCCTGGCCGCCACGCCCAAGCCGGCCGAGCTCAGCGCCGAGGACTTCGACGTCGTCTACTTCGCCGGCGGCCACGGCACCATGTGGGACTTCCCGGACTCCGTGGAGCTCGCCGAGCTCGCCGCCGGCGTCTACGAGCGCGGCGGCGTCGTCGCGGCCGTCTGCCACGGCCCGGCCGGCCTGGTGAACCTCAAGCTCTCCGACGGCTCGTACCTCGTCGACGGCAAGCAGGTCTCCTCCTTCACCGACGAGGAGGAGGCGGCGGTCGGCCTCACCGGCGTGGTGCCCTTCCTGCTCCAGACCAAGCTGGAGGAGCGCGGGGCCAAGTTCACCAAGGCCCCGAACTTCGCCGAGCACGCGGTCGCCGACTCCCGCCTCGTGACCGGCCAGAACCCGGCCTCGGCCGCCAAGGTCGCCGAGCTCGCCGTCGCCGAGCTGGGCGCCTGACCCGCGCGACGCCCCGGGCCGCCGCTCGCCGCCCGGCGCGTCGCACCCGTCCGACGGACCCGCTCTCCGTGCCGTATCCACCCCCGCCGCGGCGCGCGAGAACGGGTCCGTCGGGCTGTCCGGCGCGTCTCACCCCGGGAACCGTCAGCCGGTGTGAGACGACAGTCCTGACATAATCGGGCCTTCGAGGCTGCACGGGGGCCCGGAAAACGATGATCTGTGACCAGATCTGTCAGTTCGGGAAGCATCGGGGGATGCCTTGTCCGTACAACTCAACTGGCTGCGCACATTCGTGACGGTCTACCGACTGGGTTCGTTCACGAAGGCCGCACACCGGCTCGGCATCTCACAACCCGCGGTCACCCACCAGATCCGCAACCTCGAGAAGGAGATGGGCCGCCCGCTCTTCGAGCGGCTGCCGCACGGCACGCAGCCCACGCCGGCCGCCGACGGCCTGCTCCGCGAGGTGCAGGGCCCGGTGGACGCCCTGGGCCAGGCCGTCCAGCGCTCCCTGGGCAACGAGGTGGCCCACCGGCCCCTCTACATCGGCGGCCCGGTCGAACTCACGACCACCCGCCTCATCCCGTCCGTCAGCGACCTCGTCGCGGAGGGCATGCAGTTCCGCTTCCGCTTCGGCCTCGCCGAGGAGCTCCTCACCGACCTGGGCGCCGGCGAACTGGACCTCGTGCTGTCCACCATCCGGCCGCGCTCCCGCGGGATCAGCGCGACGCCCCTGGTGGACGAGGAGTTCGTGCTCCTCGCCTCCGCCGAGCTGGCCGCCCGCATCCCGTGCGACCAGCTGGCCACCGAGGGCCCCTCGGTCCTCGACGGCGTCCCGCTCATCAGCTACGCCGAGTCCCTGCCGATCATCCGGCGCTACTGGCGCACGGTCTTCGACACCGTGCCCGTGGTCACGCCCGCCGTCGTCGTCCCCGACCTGCGCGGCGCCCTCGCGGCGGTCCGGTCCTCGGCGGGCATCTCCATCCTGCCCACGTACCTGTGCGCCGAGGAGATGGCGTCCGGCGACGTCGTCCCGCTGCTCCAGCCCGAGGTCCCGCCGATCAACACCTTCTACCTGGCCGTCCGCCAGGGCGAGCTGTCCCACCCGCAGCTGGCCCTCCTCCACGGTCACCTGTTGATGAAGGGCCAGCTGTGGACGTGACGCGCGGGCGTCCCTGACGGGGTTACGCGTCCGCGCCGGCCTTACGGCGCCGCACGAGCACCATCGCGCCGGCGCCGAGCACGACCGCCGCGCCGCCCGTCAGGGCGATCGGCAGGGTCGAGAAGTCCGCGCCGGTGGTCGCGAGGGCGTCACCGGACGTGCCGGACGTGCCGGACGTGCCGCCGGTCACCGGCGCCTGCGACGAACCGCCCTGCTCGGCGGTGTCGCCGTTGCCGGAGCCCTTGCCGGAGCCCTTGTCGGAGCCCTCCTCGGAGCCCTTGTCGGGGGCCGGCTCGCCAGGCCTGTGGCTGATGACGAACTGCTCGTAGCCGCCGTCCTTCGCGACGCCGCAGGAGCCGGTCGTGTCGCTGTAGCGGGCCGGGTCGACGACCAGTTCACCCTTGGTGGACTCGGTCTCGGCGTCCACGCTCACCCTGAGCTTGAAGTCGACGGAGCCACCGGGCTTGAGCGCAGAGGAGAGGTGGGCGTACCCCTTTCCGCCGGTCTGCCACTTCGGGCTGTCCGCCGAGGACCACGCGAGGTGCACGTGGCGCCAGTCCTGCTCGATCCGATCCCAGCCGAAGGCGAAGGCGCTCGACGTCACCTTCTCCAAGGTGCGCTCGCTCGTGTTGGTGACTCGGTACGTGAAGACGCCGCTGCCGCCGGCCTCGATCGCCTTCGGACCCGTCATCGAGACGGCCAGCACGTCGTCCCGCGCGCAGTCCTTCTCCCCCGCCGCCTTCTCGGCGTCGGCGAGCTCCTTCTTGGCGGCGTCGAGGGCCTTGAGGGCGTCCTCCTTCGCGGAGCGGGCCACGGCGGCCTCGTGCGCGGCGGCGGCCTGCGCGTCCACCAAGTCGCCGCTCGCGCGCTCGGCCTTCGCGTCCGCCGCCGTCTTCGCGGCCACGGCCTGGTCGACGGCCTTCTGCGCGGCGTCCACGGCCTTCTGCGCCGCGGCCTCCTGCTCGGCGGTCGCGTCGTCGGGCAGCGCGTCCTGGCCGGCCCGCGCCTTCTCCAGCTCGGCGTCGGCCTCCGTCTTCGCGGCGGCGGCGGCCTTGGCCTCCTTCTCGGCCGCGTCGGAGGCGACGGCGAGCGGGTGGTCGCCGCCCGGGCCCAGCGACTTGAGGGTGGCGAGGACCTTCTTCTGCACCTCGGCGTTCGCGGTGACGGCCGCGTCGTACGCCGCCTGCGCCTTGGTGACCGCGAGCCGCAGCTGCTCGATCGTCGGCTTCGCCTCCTGCCGTACGTCCGCGAATGCGGGCGCGGCGGAAAGGGCCACGACGGGTGCGGTGAGGGCCGCGGCGACGGCGGTCGCGAGAATGTGACGGAACTTCATAAAAGGGCCTTTCAAAAGAAAAAAGGGGCCCCGATCCCGGAAAGCGGAATCGGGGCCACTCTCACGCTGTCCGCGCGCGATTACGCGTCCGCGCCGGCCTTACGGCGACGCACGAGCACCATCGCGCCGGCGCCGAGCACGACCGCCGCGCCGCCCGTGAGGGCGATCGGCAGGGTCGAGTTGCTCGAACCGGTCTTGGCAAGGGTGCCGCCGGTGGAGCCGGACGTGCCGCCGGTCACCGCGGTGTCGGACGAACCGCCCTGCTGGGAGGTGTTGCCGTTGCCACCCGTGCTGGAGCCACCGTTGCCGGAGCCGCCCGTGCCCTTGCCCGGGGCGGGCTTGGCGGCCTTGACGACGGTGAACTCGGCGAAGGCGCCCTCGTCGCTGAAGCCGCAGGAGCCGTCCTTGTTCATGTAGCCACCGCCACCGGCCAGCACCGCGTCGCCGGCCTTGGCCTTGGCGTCGACGGTGACCTTCAGCTTGAAGTCGAAGGAGCCGCCCGGCTTGACCGCGGAGAGGCTGGAGAAGCCCTCCTCCTCGTCGACCGGCTGCCACTTCGGGCTGTTGGCCGAGGACCAGAGCACGCTGAGGTACTTGTCCTGGCCGTCGTCCAGGGAGAAGGCGTTGGCGTAGCCGCCGACCTCGTCGAAGGTCAGCTCCTTGCCCTTGTTGGTGAAGCGCAGGTTGTAGACGGCGCTGGTGCCGACCGTGACCTTCTTCGGGCCGGTGAGCGTGGTGACGAAGTTCTTGTCGAAGTCGCAGTCCTCGCCCGGCTCCTCCTCCTCGGCGGCCTTGAGGGCGGCCTTGGCGGCGTCGAGGGTCTTGAGGGCGTCGGCCTTGGCCTTCTGCGCCTTGCCGATCTTGCGCGAGAGCTCGACTGCGGCGTCGTCGAAGGCTTTGTCCGCTGCGGTGTAGGCCGCGGCCTTGGTCTCGGCGGTGGTCTTCGCCTCGTCGGCTGCCTTCTGGGCGTCGTCGACGGCCTTCTGGGCGGCGTCCTTGTCGACCTGCGGGGCGTCGGCGGGCAGCGCGGCCAGCGCGTCCTTGGCCTTCGTCAGCGCCTCGTCGGCGAGGACCTTGGCGGCGGCGGCCTCGGCGGAGGCCTTCTTCGCCGCGGCGAGCGTGACGGCCAGCGGGTTGCTGGGCTTGTCGAACTCGTCCATGGCCCGCTGGGCGTCCGAGTCCGCGACGACGGCCGCGTCGTACGCGGCCTGCGCCTTGGTGACCGCGAGCCGGAGCTCCTCGATCGTGGGCTTCTTGGTCCGCTGCTCGGCGGCGGTACCCGGCTTGGTGTCCGCGAAGGCGGGCGCGGCGGAGAGGAGCACGACCGGGGTGGTCACGGCGGCGGCCACGGCGGTCGCGAGAATCCGACGGATCTTCAAGATGGACCTTTTCTGGTCGGACAAAAGGAAAGGAGAGTTGTGGGGGCCGCGCCTGCGGATAACTCACGCGGCGCGACGTCCACGAGATCGTATGACTGGAATACGACCCCGGAATAGTCGTATTGACGCGTTCGCGTCGACACAGCGAGCTCACAGCGGACGCAAAGCGTGCGAACCCGGACAGTTGCCCACGGAGGCCCCGCTTTCCGTGTGACACATGTCATCTGCGCCTCGCCGCCCGCCCCGTAACGTGTCCCCCACACACCTGGAAAGCGAGGCAAGCACCGATGCCCGAGCAGCAGAGCCCGCTCGACCTGGCCGAGGGCGATCCCTTCGGCCCGCACAACCTTCCGTACGGCGTCTTCAGCACCGCCGACGAGCCCGACCGGCGCCGGCTCGGCGTCCGGATCGGCGGGCACGTGCTCGACGCGGGGGCCGCGGCCCACGCGCTCGGCTCGCCGTACGCCGCGCTGCTCGCCCAGCCGAGCCTGAACCCGCTGCTCGCCGCCGGCCGCACCGCCTGGCGCGACGTGCGCCGCGCGCTCACCGGCTGGCTGACCGTCCCCGCGCACCGGCCGGTCGTCGAGCCGCTGCTGCACCCGCTGGACGCGGTCACCCTGCACCTGCCGTACGAGGTCGCCGACTACGTCGACTTCTACGCGAGCGAGCACCACGCCACCAACGTCGGCCACATCTTCCGCCCCGACGGCGAGCCGCTCACCCCGAACTGGAAGCACCTGCCGATCGGCTACCACGGCCGCTCCGGCACCGTCGTGGTCTCCGGCACCGACGTCGTCCGTCCGGCCGGCCAGCGCAAGGCGCCCACGGATCCGGCGCCGGTCTTCGGCCCCTCGGTCAAGCTGGACATCGAGGCGGAGGTCGGCTTCCTCGTCGGCACCCCGTCCGCGATGGGCCGCCCGGTCGGCCTCGGCGACTTCCGCGAGCACGTCTTCGGCCTGACCCTGCTCAACGACTGGTCGGCCCGCGACATCCAGGCCTGGGAGTACGTGCCGCTGGGCCCGTTCCTCGGCAAGTCCTTCCAGACCTCCGTCTCCGCCTGGGTGACGCCCCTGGAGGCCCTGGACGCCGCCCGGGTCGCGCCGCCGGCCCGCGACTTCGCCCTGCTGCCGTACCTGGACGACGCCGCCGAGGAGGAGCCCGGCGGCTTCGACCTGCGCATCACGGTGACGATCAACGGCGAGGTGGTGGCCGAGCCGCCGTTCTCCACCATGTACTGGACCGCCGCCCAGCAGCTGGCCCACATGACGGTGAACGGCGCCTCCCTGCGCACCGGCGACCTCTACGGCTCCGGCACGGTCTCCGGCCCCGAGGTCGGCCAGCGCGGCTCGCTGCTCGAACTCACCTGGAACGGCCGCGACGCCCTCGAACTGGCCGACGGCAAGCGGACGTTCCTGGAGGACGGCGACGAGGTCACGCTGACCGCCTGGGCCCCGGGCCCGGACGGCACCCGGGTCGCGCTCGGCGAGGTCACCGGCCGGATCGCGCCGAACGCGGGCTGACCCCCTCGGGCTCCCTCAGCCGCCCCGGAGCCGCCGGCTCAGACCGCCCGCCACAGGGCGGGCACCGTCGGCGGCTCCCAGCCGGGCTGGGCCGTGTGCGCCTGGAGGCACACGTAGCCCCGCCCGGCGTAGGTGACCGCGTCCCCCGCCCGGTACGCGGTCCCCACCGCCCAGCTGCCCCCGGGCCCCGGAGTCGGGGTCGGGGTCGGCGTGGGATTCGGGCCGGGGGTCTGCGGCACGTCCAGGACGAAGTCGAACGCCGCCTCCCTGGCCCCGCCCGCGTCCCGCACGGTCATGAGCAGCCGCGCGTCGAAGATCGAGTCCGTGTTGTTGCGCGGCTCCCCCGGGAAGTACAGCTGGGTGGTCAGGATCGGCCGGCCGGGGGCCTGGACCTTGACGTGGAGGTGCCGGGTCCGGCCCGGGTAGAGCCCCGGCACGATCGTGGTCAGCCTGAAGGCGCCGTCCGCGCCGGTGAACTGGTGCCCCCGGAAGCGGAAGCCCGTGTTGTCGTAGGCGCCGTTGGTGTCGGCCTGCCAGAAGTCGAGCAGCGCCCCGGACACCGGCAGACAGGCCCGCCCGAAGACGTAGCCGCTGACGGTGAGCCGCACCCCGGGCGTGCCCGCCTCCAACAGGCTGGACCGCAGGGGCGAGTTGGGCTTGAAGTAGGGGCCTTCGATCTGCGCGACGGTGGGGTGGTCGCCGTCGTCGCACTCCGGCGTGAGCGCGGGCTCCGTCACGCCCGGGTCGAGCGTGCGGGCGAGCGCGGGGACGCCCATGAGCACCGTGGGGACGGCCATGCCGGCCGCGACCGCCGCGCGTAACACGGCCTTGCGGGTGACGTGCCCGGTACTGGTCTCGCTGTCCATGCCTGCTCCTCGGGTGGGGGGCTTGAACGATCGAGCAGAAACCTAGGCCGCGCCGGGGCCCGCTTCGATGGACGGAACCCGGCGGTCATGGTGCTTTCGGAAGTCCCCCGGGCTCATCCCGACCTCCCGGCGGAAGAAGCGGCAGAAGTACGCGGGGTCCTCGAAGCCGGTCCGGGCCGCGACCTGCCGCACCGACAGGTCGGTCCGGGCGAGCAGCCGCTGGGCCTCCTGGGCGCGGGCCTCCCGCAGCAGCTCGGCCGGGGTGCGGCCCAGGGCCGTCCGGACGGCCTCCGTGAGGTAGCCGGGGGTGACCCCGATCCGCTCCGCGCACTCCCGTACGGACCGGGCGGCGTCCGCTCCGGTACGGGCGGCCAGCCGGGCGAACTCCTCGGCGACGGCCGCGTGCCGCCCGGGCGGCGGGGGCCGGCGCCGTCCCCCCGTGCGGTCGCCGAGGCGGGCGGTACGCACCAGCAGGACGTGCAGCAGCGAGCGGAGCACGGTGGCGAAGCCGGCGTCCACCCGGCCGTACTCCTCGGTGAGTTCGGCCATCAGCCGGGCGGTGCGGGCGTGTTCGTCCGGGTCGAGGCGGAGCCAGGGGTGTTCGCCGAGGCGGCGCAGCAGCTCCCGGTCGCCGGGGTGGTCGAGCAGGAACTCGGGGGTGAACAGGACGACGGTGCCGTCCAGGTCCCGGGTGTCCTCCCAGTGGTGGACCTGCCCGGGCAGGATCAGGCCCAGATGCGGCGGGCGCAGTTCCCAGCGGGCCAGGTCGACGACGTGGGTGCCGGTGCCCCGGGTGACGTGGACGAACTCGTAGAAGGTGTGGCGGTGCGGGAAGGCGGCCCGGGACATCGGGCCGATGCTGTCGAAGCTGCCGACGGCGAACGGCACGCCGTCGGGGAGCCGGACCTCCAGCCGGTGCACCGGCAGCGCGCCGCGCGGGGGCTCGGCGTGGGGGGTGTCGGGCGACGCGGTGGTCCCGCGCATCGTGCGGCCTCCCTCGACTGGTCGAGACCAATCCAGCCCCTCACGATGACACAACCCCCCGCGATGGGCGACCCGGTGGGCGAACCGGTGGCCGAAGGCGTACGCGAAAGGGCCCGGCCACCCGTGTCGGGCGGCCGGGCCCTTCCCCGGCGTACGGCGTCGGCGGACGGTGCCGGTCGACGCGTCGGTGACGGCTAGCGCACGAACACGCTCGCCTGGTTCGCCAGGTCCAGGAAGTACTGCGGCGCGAAGCCGAGCACCAGCGTGACCACCACACCGGCGGTGATCGCCACCGAGGTGAGCCCCGAGGGCACGGCGACCGTGGGGCCGTCCGCCTTCGGCTCGCTGAAGAACATCAGCACGATCACCCGGATGTAGAAGAACGCGGCGATCGCCGACGAGATCACGCCGACCACGACCAGCGCGCCCGCGCCGCCGTCCGCCGCCGCCTTGAAGACCGCGAACTTCCCGGAGAACCCGGAGGTCAGCGGGATGCCGGCGAAGGCGAGCAGGAAGACCGCGAAGACCGCCGCGACCAGCGGCGAACGACGGCCCAGACCGGCCCACTTGGAGAGGTGGGTGGCCTCGCCGCCCGCGTCCCGCACCAGCGTGACCACGGCGAAGGCGCCGATCGTCACGAAGGAGTAGGCGCCCAGGTAGAACAGGACCGAGGAGACGCCGCTGGGCGTGGCCGCGATGACACCGGCCAGGATGAACCCGGCGTGGGCGATCGAGGAGTACGCGAGCAGCCGCTTGATGTCGGTCTGGGTGATGGCGACGATCGCGCCGCCCAGCATGGTGACGATCGCGACGCCCCACATGACCGGCCGCCAGTCCCAGGTGAGCCCGGGCAGCACCACGTACAGCAGGCGCAGCATCGCGCCGAAGGCGGCGACCTTCGTCGCGGCGGCCATGAAGCCGGTGACGGGGGTCGGGGCGCCCTGGTAGACGTCCGGGGTCCACATGTGGAACGGGACGGCGCCGACCTTGAACAGCAGGCCCATCAGCACCATGGCGAAGCCGATGAGCAGCAGCACGTCGTTGCCCATGGTGTCGGCGAGCGCCGGGTCGATCCCCGGGACGGCGCCGTCGACGACGTCGGCGATCGCGGCGTACGAGACGGAGCCCGCGTAGCCGTAGAGCAGGGCGATCCCGAAGAGCAGGAACGCCGAGGAGAACGCGCCGAGCAGGAAGTACTTGACCGCGGCCTCCTGCGAGAGCAGGCGCTTGCGGCGGGCGACCGCGCACAGCAGGTAGAGCGGGAGGGAGAAGACCTCCAGCGCGATGAACAGGGTCAGCAGGTCGTTGGCCGCCGGGAAGACCAGCATGCCGGCGACCGCGAACAGGGCGAGCGGGAAGACCTCGGTGGTGGTGAAGCCGGCCTTGACGGCCGCCCGCTCCTGCTCGCTGCCGGGGACCGCGGCGGCCTCGGCGGCGAAGGAGTCGACCCGGTGGCCGTGGTCGGCCGGGTCGAGCCTGCGCTCGGCGAAGGTGAGGACCGCGACGACCGAGGCGAGCAGGATCGTGCCCTGGAGGAACAGCGCGGGGCCGTCGACGGCGATGGCGCCCATCGCCGCGAGGTGCGCCTTGGTGGTGCCGTAGCCGCCGGCGGCGAGGCCGACGACCGCGGCGAACGCGACGACGAGGGCGAGGACGCTGAGGAAGACCTGCGCGTAGTGGCGGCCCCTGCGCGGCACGAAGGCCTCGACGAGGACACTGAGGACGGCCGCGCCCACCACGATGAGCACGGGCGAGAGCTGGGTGTACTCGATGTGCGGTGCCGGGATCTTGTTGATCGGCTCGGCGGCCGTCGTCCACAGGCTGTGGACAGCGGGTGCGACGGCGTACGGGCTCACTTGGCCGCCTCCACTTCCGGGCTCGGGTCCTTCTGCTGGACATCGGACATGGTGTGCTGGACCGCCGGGTTGACGACGTCCGTCAGCGGCTTAGGGAAGACCCCGAGGAAGATCAGCACCGCGATCAGCGGGACGACCACGGCGAGCTCGCGCGCCCGCAGGTCCGGCAGCTCGCGCACCTCCTCCTTCACCGGGCCCGTCATCGTCCGCTGATAGAGGACGAGGACGTACAGCGCGGCGAGGACGATGCCGGTGGTGGCGATGATCCCGGCCACCGGGTAGCGCGCGAAGGTGCCGACGAGGACCAGGAACTCGCTGACGAACGGGGCGAGTCCGGGCAGCGACAGGGTGGCAAGGCCGCCGATCAGGAAGGTCCCGGCGAGCACCGGGGCCACCTTCTGCACACCGCCGTAGTCGGCGATGAGCCGCGAGCCGCGCCGGGAGATCAGGAAGCCGGCGACCAGCATCAGGGCGGCCGTCGAGATGCCGTGGTTGACCATGTAGAGCGTGGCGCCGGACTGGCCCTGGCTGGTCATCGCGAAGATGCCCATGATGATGAAGCCGAAGTGCGAGATCGACGCGTAGGCGACCAGGCGCTTGATGTCCCGCTGGCCGACGGCGAGCAGCGCCCCGTACACGATGCTGATCAGCGCGAGGGCGATGATCACCGGGGTGGCCCACTTCGACGCCTCCGGGAAGAGCCCGAGGCAGAAGCGGAGCATCGCGAAGGTGCCGACCTTGTCGACGACGGCGGTGATGAGGACGGCGACGGGGGCGGTGGCCTCCCCCATCGCGTTCGGCAGCCAGGTGTGCAGCGGCCACAGCGGGGCCTTCACCGCGAAGGCGAAGAAGAAGCCGAGGAACAGCCACCGCTCGGTGCCGGTCGCCATCTCCAGCGAGCCGTTGGCCCGCGCCTCGGCGATCTCCGTGAGGGAGAAGTTCCCCGCGACCACGTACAGCCCGATGACCGCGGCCAGCATGATCAGGCCGCCGACCAGGTTGTAGAGCAGGAACTTGACCGCCGCGTAGGAGCGCTGGGCGGCCGCGTTCTCGTCGGAGCCCGCGTGGGCGCGGTCGCCGAAGCCGCCGATGAGGAAGTACATCGGGATGAGCATGGCTTCGAACAGGATGTAGAAGAGGAAGACGTCGGTGGCCTCGAAGGAGAGGATCACCATCGCCTCGACCATGAGGATCAGGGCGAAGAAGCCCTGGGTGGGCCGCCACCGCGTGGAGGAGGTCTCCAGGGGGTCGGCGTCGTGCCAGCCGGCGAGGACGATGAAGGGGATCAGCAGCGCGGTGAGCGCGATGAGCGCCACCCCGATGCCGTCCACGCCGAGCTCGTAGCGGACGCCGAAGTCCTTGATCCAGGAGTGCGATTCGACGAGCTGGTAGCGGTCGCCGCCGGGCTCGAACCGCACGAAGACGACGGCGGCGAGCACGAGCGTGACGAGCGAGACCAGCAGAGCGAACCACTTGGCCGCGGTGCGCCGGGCCGCGGGCACGGCGGCGGTGAGGATCGCACCGACCGCCGGGACCGCCGCCGTCGCCGTAAGGAGCGGGAAGGACATGGGAGTTACACCGCCCTCATCAGCAGGGTCGCGGCGATGAGCACCGCCGCACCTCCGAACATGGAGACCGCGTACGACCGGGCGTAGCCGTTCTGGAGCTTGCGGAGCCGGCCGGACAGTCCGCCGACCGAGGCCGCGGTGCCGTTGACGACCCCGTCGACGAGGCTGTGGTCGACGTAGACCAGGGAGCGCGTGAGGTGCGTGCCGCCCCGGACGAAGACGACGTGGTTGAAGTCGTCCTGGAGGAGGTCGCGGCGGGCGGCCCGGGTGAGCAGCGAGCCGCGCGGGGCGACGACCGGGACCGGCCGGCGCCCGTACTGGAGGTAGGCGAGGCCGACGCCCAGGACCATCACGGCGACGGTGGCGGTGGTGATCGCCCCGGCGCTGATCGGCGGGTGCCCGTGCTCGAAAGAGGTCACCGGCTCCAGCCACGTCACGAAGCGGTCGCCGATGCCGAAGATTCCGCCGGCGAAGACCGAGCCGAAGGCGAGCAGGACCATCGGGACCGTCATGGACTTGGGCGACTCGTGCGGGTGCGGCAGCTCGCCCTTCTCGTCGGGCTGCCAGCGCTTCTCGCCGAAGAAGGTCATGAACATCACGCGGGTCATGTAGTACGCGGTGATCGCGGCGCCCAGCAGGGTGACCGCGCCGAGGATCCAGCCCTCGGTGCCGCCCTTGGCGAAGGCCGCCTCGATGATCTTGTCCTTGGAGAAGAAGCCGGACAGGCCGGGGAAGCCGATGATCGCCAGGTAGCCGAGGCCGAAGGTGACGAAGGTGACCGGCATGTACTTCCGCAGCCCGCCGTAGCGGCGCATGTCGACCTCGTCGTTCATGCCGTGCATGACCGAACCGGCGCCGAGGAAGAGCCCGGCCTTGAAGAAGCCGTGGGTCACCAGGTGCATGATCGCGAAGGCGTAGCCGATGGGGCCGAGGCCGGCCGCCAGGATCATGTAGCCGATCTGCGACATCGTCGAGCCGGCCAGCGCCTTCTTGATGTCGTCCTTCGCGCAACCGACGATCGCACCGAAGAGGAGCGTGACGGCGCCGACCACGGTGACGACCAGCTGGGCGTCGGGGGCCGCGTTGAAGATGTCGGCGGAGCGGACGATCAGGTAGACGCCGGCGGTGACCATGGTGGCGGCGTGGATGAGGGCCGAGACCGGGGTCGGGCCCTCCATCGCGTCACCGAGCCAGGACTGCAGCGGCACCTGGGCGGACTTGCCGCAGGCGGCCAGGAGCAGCATCAGGCCGATCGCCGTGAGCTTGCCCTCGGAGGCCTCGCCGGCCGACTCCAGGACCGGCCCGAAGGCGAAGCTCCCGAAGGTGGTGAACATCAGCATGATCGCGATCGACAGGCCCATGTCGCCGACCCGGTTGACCAGGAAGGCCTTCTTGGCGGCGGTGGCCGCGCTGGGCTTGTGCTGCCAGAAGCCGATCAGGAGGTAGGAGGCGAGGCCGACGCCCTCCCAGCCGAAGTACAGCAGCAGGTAGTTGTCGGCGAGGACCAGCAGCAGCATCGCCGCGACGAACAGGTTGAGGTAGCCGAAGAAGCGGCGGCGCCGCTCGTCGTGCTCCATGTACCCGATCGAGTAGACGTGGATGAGGGTGCCGACCCCGGTGATGAGGAGCACGAAGGTCATCGACAGCTGGTCGAGCTGGAAGGCGATGTCCGCCTGGAAGCCCTCGACCGGGATCCAGGTGTACAGCGTCTGGTGCAGGGCCCGGTCGTCGGCGCTCTTGGAGAGCATGTCGGCGAAGAGCGCCAGGCCGATCCCGAAGGAGACGGCGGCGAGCAGGGTGCCGAGCCAGTGCCCGGCCCTGTCGAGCCGCCGGCCGCCGCACAGCAGGACGACGGCTCCGAGCAGGGGCGCCGCGACGAGCAGCGCAATGAGGTTGTCCACGGTCAGCCCCTCACAGCTTCATCAGGCTGGCGTCGTCGACCGAGGCCGAATGGCGGGCACGGAAGACGGACACGATGATCGCGAGTCCGACGACGACCTCCGCGGCGGCCACGACCATCGTGAAGAAGGCGATGATCTGGCCGTCGAGGTTGCCGTGCATGCGGGAGAAGGTGACGAACGCGAGGTTGCAGGCGTTGAGCATCAGCTCGACGCACATGAAGAGCACGATCGCGTTGCGCCGGATGAGCACGCCCACCGCGCCGATGGTGAACAACAGCGCGGAGAGATAGAGATAGTTGACGGGATTCACCGCGAAGCCTCCTCTGCGTCCCGGCCCAGCCGCTCCTCGGAGCGCTGTTCGAGGGCCTTGAGGTCGGCGAGCGCCTCGCTGGACACGTCCCGGATCTGGCCCCGCTTGCGCAGGGTCTGCATCACGCTCAGCTCGGCCGGGGTGCCGTCGGGCAGCAGGCCCGCGACGTCCACCGCGTTGTGCCGGGCGTAGACGCCGGGGGCGGGCAGCGGCGGGAGGTGCTTGCCCTCGCGCACGCGCTGCTCGGCCAGCTCGCGCTGGGTGCGGGCGCGTTCGGTGCGCTCGCGGTGGGTGAGGACCATCGCGCCGATGGCGGCGGTGATGAGCAGCGCGCCGGTGATCTCGAAGGCGAACACGTACTTGGTGAAGATGAGGGCGGCGAGGCCCTCCACGTTGCCGCCGGAGGCGGTGTTGGCGGTGCCCAGCCCGTTGAACTCGGTCAGCGAGGCGTGGCCGATGCCGGCGAACAGCAGGACGCCGAAGCCGAGTCCGCACAGGGCGGCCCACCAGCGCTGTCCCTTGATGGTCTCCTTCAGCGAGTCCGCGGCGGTGACACCGACCAGCATGACGACGAAGAGGAAGAGCATCATGATCGCGCCGGTGTAGACGACGATCTGGACGATGCCGAGGAAGTAGGCGCCGTTGGCGAGGTAGAACACGGCCAGGACGATCATGGTGCCGGCGAGACAGAGCGCGGAGTGCACGGCCTTCCTCATGAGGATCGTGCACAGCGCGCCGACGACGGCGACGGTGCCGAGGACCCAGAACTGGAAGGCCTCGCCCGTGGACGTCGTGTAGGCGGCGAGTGTCGTGCTCATGCGTCCGCCCCCTCCGGCTCGCCCTTCTCCCCCTTGGACACGGCGACCTGCTGGACGGTGCCGGGGGCGGCCTCGGTGACCATGCCCCGGTAGTAGTCCTGCTCGTCCATGCCCGGGTAGATGGCGTGCGGGGTGTCGACCATGGTGTCCTCGAGGCCCGCGAGCAGCTGCTCCTTGGTGTAGATCAGGTTCTCGCGGGAGGAGTCGGCCAGTTCGAACTCGTTGGTCATCGTCAGCGCCCGCGTGGGGCACGCCTCGATGCACAGCCCGCACAGGATGCAGCGGGCGTAGTTGATCTGGTAGACGCGGCCGTAGCGCTCGCCCGGGGAGTAGCGCTCCTCCTCCGTGTTGTCCGCGCCCTCCACGTAGATGGCGTCGGCGGGGCAGGCCCAGGCGCACAGCTCGCAGCCGACGCACTTCTCCAGACCGTCGGGGTGACGGTTGAGCTGGTGCCGGCCGTGGAAGCGGGGCGCCGTCGTCTTCTGCTGCTCCGGGTACTGCTCGGTCAGCCGCTTCTTGAACATGGCCTTGAAGGTCACGCCGAAGCCGGCCACCGGATTCTGGAAATCAGACACCGTCCGTCTCCTTTCCATCAGTCGCCGTAGCGGAATCGGGGCCACCGCTGACGATCAGCTCCCGCTCGTGGCGGGGCCGACGCCGCGGTACGGGCGGCAGGGACTGTCCGGGCCGGGGCGGTACGGGGAAGCCTCCGGCCATCGGGTCGAACGGGCGGGTGTCCGCCTCCTCCGAGGCGGCGGCCGCCTTGCCCTTGCGGTCGCGGAAGACGTCGACCACGAAGGAGATCAGCAGCACGCCGAGGACGGCCCCGGCGACGTACAGCACGATCGACTGGAAGTCGTAGTTCTCGTTGCGCAGCGCCCGGACGGTGGCGACCAGCATCAGCCAGACCACGGAGACCGGCAGCAGCACCTTCCAGCCCAGCTTCATCAGCTGGTCGTAGCGGACGCGGGGGAGCGTGCCGCGCAGCCAGATGAAGAAGAAGAGGAGCAGCTGGACCTTGAGGACGAACCAGAGCATCGGCCACCAGCCGTGGTTGGCGCCCTCCCAGAAGCCGGAGATCGGCCAGGGGGCGCGCCAGCCGCCCAGGAACAGGGTCACGGAGACCGCCGAGACGGTCACCATGTTCACGTACTCGGCGAGCATGAACAGCGCGAACTTGATGGACGAGTACTCGGTGTTGAAGCCGCCGACCAGGTCGCCCTCGGACTCCGGCATGTCGAAGGGGGCGCGGTTGGTCTCGCCCACCATGGTGACGATGTAGATGATGAAGGAGACCGGCAGCAGCACGACGTACCAGCGGTCGGCCTGCGCCTCCACGATCGTCGAGGTCGACATCGACCCGGAGTAGAGGAAGACCGAGGCGAACGCGGCGCCCATGGCGATCTCGTACGAGATCATCTGCGCGGCCGAGCGGAGTCCGCCGAGGAGCGGGTACGTCGAGCCGGAGGACCAGCCGGCGAGCACGATGCCGTAGATGCCGACGGAGGCGACCGCGAGGATGTACAGCATCGCGATCGGCAGGTCGGTCAGCTGCATCGTGGTGCGCTGGCCGAAGATCGACACCTCGTTGCCGGCCGGGCCGAAGGGGATGACGGCGATGGCCATGAAGGCGGGGATGGCGGCGATGACCGGAGCGAGGACGTAGACGACCTTGTCGGCCCGCTTGACGATCAGGTCCTCTTTGAGCATCAGCTTCACGCCGTCGGCGAGCGACTGGAGCATGCCCCAGGGGCCGTGCCGGTTGGGGCCGATGCGCAGCTGCATCCAGGCGACGACCTTGCGCTCCCACACGATGGAGAAGAGCACCGTCACCATCAGGAACGCGAAGCAGAAGACCGCCTTGACGAGGACGAGCCACCAGGGGTCGCGTCCGAACATGGACAGGTCTTCGGCGGCGAGCAGCGTGTTCATGCCTCCACCTCCGTGAGGGTGGCCGGGCCGATGCGGACCAGGTCGCCGGGGCGGGCGCCGGTGCCGGCGAGGACGCCGCGGCCGGCCGAGTTCAGCGGGAGCCAGACCACCCGGTCGGGCATCTCGGTGACCTGGAGGGGGAAGCGGACCGCGCCCGCGGGCCCGGTCACTTCGAGCGTGTCGCCGTCCTTGACGCCGGTCGCGGCGGCGGTGCCGGCGGAGAGCCGGGCGACGGCCGCGTGCCGGGTGCCGGCCAGCGCCGTGTCGCCCTCCTGGAGGCGGCCGAGGTCGAGCAGCAGCCGGTGCCCGGCGAGGACGGCCTCGCCGTCGGCCGGCCGCGCCGCGGCCTGTCCGGGCTCGGCGGGCTCGCCGGCCCGCTCGCCGGTCCAGCCGCCGAGCCGGTCCAGCTCGCGCCGGACGGCCCGCAGGTCGGGCAGGGCGAGGTGGGCGTCCATGGCGTCGGCCAGCATGTGCAGCACGCGGGCGTCGGCGGGCGGCAGCGTCCGGGTCATCTGCTCCGGCTTCAGCGCGGCCTCGAACATCCGGGCGCGGCCTTCCCAGTTGAGGAAGGTGCCGGACTTCTCGGCGACCGCGGCGACCGGCAGGACCACGTCGGCGCGCTCGGTGACCGCGCCGGGCCGCAGCTCCAGCGAGACCACGAAGGCGGCGTCGAGGGCCTCGCGGGCGCGGGCCGGGTCGGGCAGGTCGTCCACGTCGACGCCGCCGACGAGCAGCGCGCCGAGTTCGCCGGTGGCGGCGGCCTCGACGATCTGGCCGGTGTCGCGGCCGTAGCCGTGCGGGAGTTCGCGGACGCCCCAGACGGCGGCGACCTCCTCCCGGGCGCGCGGGTCGGTGGTGGGCCGGCCGCCGGGCAGCAGCGCCGGGACGGCGCCCGCCTCGATCGCGCCGCGCTCTCCGGCCCGGCGCGGGATCCACACCAGCTTGGCGCCGGTGGCGGTGGCGGCCCGCAGCGCGGCCGTGAGCGCTCCGGGGACCCCGGCGAGCCGCTCGCCGACGGCGATGACGGAGCCGTCCTGGCGCAGCGCCTCGGCCGCGGCGAGACCGTCCGCGGAGAGCCCGACCCGGGAGGTGAGGGCGTCGAGCCACTCGGTCTCGGTGCCGGGGGCGGCGGCGAGCAGGGTGCCGCCGGTCTTCTCCAGGCCTCGGGTGGCGTACGCGGCGACCGCGAAGGTCCGCTGTCCGTGCTTGCGCCAGGCCTTGCGCAGCCGCAGGAAGACGCCGGGCGCCTCCTCCTCGGACTCCAGGCCGACGAGCAGCACGGCGGGCGCGGCTTCGAGGGAGGTGTACGTGACCCCCGCGCCGTCCAGGTCGCGGCCCCGGCCGGCGACGGCGGAGGCGAGGAAGTCGGCCTCCTCGCCGGAGTGGACGCGGGCCCGGAAGTCGACGTCGTTGGTGTCGAGGGCGACCCGGGCGAACTTGGCGTACGCGTAGGCGTCCTCGACGGTCAGCCGCCCGCCGGCCAGGACTCCGGTGCGGCCGCGGACGAGCCCGCGGGCCGCGGCTTCGAGCGCCTCGGGCCAGGAGCTCTCCTCCAGGACGCCGGTCTCCGGGTTGCGGACCAGGGGGGTGGCCAGCCGGTCGCGCTGCTGCGCGTACCGGAAGCCGAACCGCCCCTTGTCGCAGATCCACTCCTCGTTGACCTCGGGGTCCTCGGCGGCGAGCCGTCGCACGACCTTGCCGCGGCGGTGGTCGGTGCGGGTCGCGCAGCCGCCCGCGCAGTGCTCGCAGACGCTCGGCGAGGACACCAGGTCGAAGGGGCGGGAGCGGAAGCGGTAGGCGGCCGAGGTCAGCGCGCCGACCGGGCAGATCTGGATGGTGTTGCCGGAGAAGTACGACTCGAAGGGGTCGCCCTCGCCGGTGCCGACCTGCTGGAGCGCGCCGCGCTCGACCAGCTCGATCATCGGGTCGCCGGCGACCTGGTTGGAGAAGCGGGTGCAGCGCGCGCAGAGCACGCAGCGCTCGCGGTCGAGCAGCACCTGGGTGGAGATGGCGACCGGCTTCTCGTACGTCCGCTTCCTCCCCTCGAAGCGGGACTCGGCCTGCCCGTGGGACATGGCCTGGTTCTGCAGCGGGCACTCGCCGCCCTTGTCGCAGACCGGGCAGTCCAGCGGGTGGTTGATGAGCAGCAGCTCCATCACGCCGTGCTGGGCCTTCTCGGCGACCGGCGAGGTCAGCTGGGAGCGGACCACCATGCCGTCGGTGCAGGTGATGGTGCAGGAGGCCATCGGCTTGCGCTGGCCCTCGACCTCGACGATGCACTGGCGGCAGGCGCCGGCCGGGTCGAGGAGCGGGTGGTCGCAGAAGCGGGGGATCTCGATGCCGAGCTGCTCGGCCGCCCGGATCACCAGGGTCCCCTTGGGGACGGAGATCTCGATGCCGTCGATGGTCAGCGTGACGAGGTCCTCCGGCGGCACGGCCGCGGCCCCGCCCCCTCCCGGGGCGGACGTGGTGACTGTCATGCGTTCACCTCCCGGTGCTTGTCCGCCCAGGCGGTGGACTTGGCGGGGTCGAAGGGGCAGCCCTTGCCCGTGATGTGCTGCTCGTACTCGTCGCGGAAGTACTTCAGGGACGAGAAGATCGGCGAGGCGGCGCCGTCGCCGAGGGCGCAGAACGACTTGCCGTTGATGTTGTCGGCGATGTCGTTGAGCTTGTCGAGGTCGCTCATGACGCCCTTGCCGGCCTCGATGTCACGGAGCAGCTGGACCAGCCAGTAGGTGCCCTCGCGGCAGGGGGTGCACTTGCCGCAGGACTCGTGGGCGTAGAACTCGGTCCAGCGGGTGACGGCCCGCACCACGCAGGTGGTCTCGTCGAAACACTGGAGCGCCTTGGTGCCGAGCATGGACCCGGCGGCGCCGACGCCCTCGTAGTCGAGCGGGACGTCGAGGTGCTCCTCGGTGAACATCGGGGTGGAGGAGCCGCCGGGGGTCCAGAACTTGAGCCGGTGGCCGGGCCGCATCCCGCCGCTCATGTCGAGGAGCTGGCGCAGGGTGATGCCGAGCGGGGCCTCGTACTGGCCGGGCGAGGAGACGTGCCCGCTGAGCGAGTAGAGCGTGAAGCCGGGGGACTTCTCGGTCCCCATGGAGGTGAACCAGTCCTTGCCCCGGTTGAGGATCGCGGGAACCGAGGCGATGGATTCGACGTTGTTCACCACTGTGGGGCAGGCGTACAGACCGGCGACCGCGGGGAAGGGGGGACGCAGCCGGGGCTGGCCGCGGCGCCCTTCGAGCGAGTCGAGCAGCGCGGTCTCCTCGCCGCAGATGTACGCGCCGGCGCCGGCGTGCACGGTGATGTCGAGGTTCAGGCCGCTGCCCAGGATGTCCCGGCCCAGGTAGCCGGCCTCGTAGGCCTCGCGGACCGCCTCGTGCAGCCGTCGCAGGACGGGCACGACCTCGCCGCGCAGGTAGATGAACGCGTGCTCGGAGCGGATCGCGTAGCAGGCGATGATCATTCCCTCGATGAGGGAGTGCGGGTTGGCGAAGAGCAGCGGGATGTCCTTGCAGGTGCCCGGCTCCGACTCGTCGGCGTTGACGACGAGGTAGTGCGGCTTGCCGTCGCCCTGCGGGATGAACTGCCACTTCATCCCGGTGGGGAAGCCGGCGCCGCCGCGGCCGCGGAGGCCGGACTCCTTGACGTACGCGATGAGGTCGTCGGGCGACATCGCGAGCGCCTTGCGCAGGCCCTCGTAGCCCTCGTGCCGCCGGTAGGTCTCCAGGGTCCAGGACTCGGGTTCGTCCCAGAACGCCGACAGGACGGGTGCCAGCAGCTTCTCGGGGCTGCTGTTGTTGATCTCGGCCGCCAAGGTCATCACTCCCCCTCCTCACGGGCCGCCTCGCCCCGCGGGTGGACGATCCGGTGCTGGGGGGTCTCCCCCTTGGCCAGGCGCAGGCCGACGAGCGAGGCGGGGCCCGCTCCGCCTGTGGCCCCGACGGCGCCCTCGCGCTCGTCGGGGAAGCCCGCGAGGATGCGGGCGGTCTCCTTGAAGGTGCACAGCGGTGCGCCGCGGGTGGGGGCGACGGGACGGCCGGCCACCAGGTCGTCGACGAGCCGCTTGGCGGAGTCGGGCGTCTGGTTGTCGAAGAACTCCCAGTTCACCATCACGACGGGCGCGAAGTCGCAGGCCGCGTTGCACTCGATGTGTTCGAGGGTGACCTTGCCGTCGGGGGTGGTCTCGTCGTTGCCGACGCCGAGGTGCTCCTTGAGCTCCTCGAAGATGGCGTCGCCGCCCATGACCGCGCAGAGCGTGTTGGTGCAGACGCCGACCTGGTAGTCGCCGGAGGGCTTGCGCCGGTACATCGTGTAGAAGGTGGCGACGGCGGTGACCTCGGCGGTGGTCAGGCCGAGCATCTCGGCGCAGAACCGCATGCCGGTGCGGGTGACGTGGCCCTCCTCCGACTGCACGAGGTGCAGCATCGGCAGGAGCGCGGAGCGGGACCCCGGGTAGCGGTCGATGATCGCCTTCGCGTCCTCCTCCAGCCGGGCGCGGACCTCGGCGGGGTAGTCGGGCGCGGGCAGTTGGGGCATCCCGAGACTGGTGTGTCCGTCCGTCATCGGTCGACGCCTCCCATCACGGGGTCGATGGACGCGACGGCGACGATGACGTCGGCGACCTGGCCGCCTTCGCACATCGCGGCCATGGCCTGGAGGTTGGTGAAGGACGGGTCGCGGAAGTGGACCCGGTAGGGGCGGGTGCCGCCGTCGGAGACGACGTGCACGCCGAGCTCGCCCTTGGGCGACTCGACGGCCGCGTAGGCCTGTCCGGCCGGGACCCGGAAACCCTCGGTGACCAGCTTGAAGTGGTGGATCAGGGCCTCCATGGAGGTGCCCATGATCTTCTTGATGTGGTCGAGGGAGTTGCCGAGCCCGTCGGGGCCGAGGGCCAGCTGGGCAGGCCAGGCGATCTTCTTGTCGCCGACCATGACCGGACCGGGCTCCAGCCGGTCGAGGCACTGCTCGACGATCCGCAGCGACTGGCGCATCTCCTCCAGGCGGACGAGGAAGCGTCCGTAGGAGTCGCAGCTGTCGGCGGTGGGGACCTCGAAGTCGTAGGTCTCGTAGCCGCAGTACGGGTCGGCCTTGCGCAGGTCGTGCGGGAGGCCCGCGGAGCGCAGGATCGGTCCGGTGGCGCCGAGCGCCATGCAGCCGGTGAGGTCGAGGTAGCCGACGTCCTGCATGCGGGCCTTGAAGATGGGGTTGCCGGTGGCGAGCTTGTCGTACTCCGGCAGGTTCTTCTTCATGGTCTTCACGAACTCGCGCACGGCGTCGACGGCGCCGGGCGGGAGGTCCTGGGCGAGGCCGCCGGGGCGGATGAACGCGTGGTTCATGCGCAGGCCGGTGATCAGCTCGTACAGGTCCAGGATCATCTCCCGGTCCCGGAAGCCGTAGATCATGATCGTGGTGGCGCCGAGCTCCATGCCGCCGGTGGCGATGCAGACCAGGTGCGAGGAGAGCCGGTTGAGCTCCATGAGGAGCACCCGGACGATGCTCGCCCGGTCCGGGACGTCCTCGGTGATGCCGAGCAGCTTCTCCACGCCGAGGCAGTACGCCGTCTCGTTGTAGAACGAGGTGAGGTAGTCCATGCGCGTGACGAAGGTGGTGCCCTGCGTCCAGGTCCGGTACTCGAGGTTCTTCTCGATGCCGGTGTGGAGGTAGCCGATGCCGCAGCGGGCCTCGGTGACGGTCTCGCCGTCGATCTCCAGGATGAGCCGGAGCACGCCGTGGGTGGACGGGTGCTGGGGGCCCATGTTGACGACGATGCGCTCGTCGTCGGCCTTGGCGGCGGACTGGACGACCTCGTCCCAGTCGCCGCCGGTGACCGTGTAGACGGTCCCTTCCGTGGTCTCCCGTGCGGAGGCGTTGGGGGTGTTCACGAGTACGACCTCCGCTGGTCCGGAGCCGGAATCTGGGCGCCCTTGTACTCGACGGCGATGCCGCCGAGGGGGTAGTCCTTGCGCTGCGGGTGGCCCGGCCAGTCGTCCGGCATCATGATCCGGGTGAGGGCGGGGTGCCCGTCGAAGACGATGCCGAAGAAGTCGTACGTCTCGCGCTCGTGCCAGTCGTTGGTCGGGTAGACCGGGACCAGCGACGGGATGCGCGGGTCGCCCTCGGGGGCCGAGACCTCCAGGCGCAGCAGCCGGCCGTGGGTGAGCGAGCGCAGGTGGTAGACGGCGTGCAGCTCGCGGCCCTTGTCGCCCGGGTAGTGGACGCCGGAGACGCCGGTGCACAGCTCGAAGCGCAGGGCGGGGTCGTCGCGCAGGGTGCGGGCGACCCGGACCAGGTGTTCGCGCTCGATGTGGAAGGTGAGCTCGCCGCGGTCGACGACCGTCTTCCCGATCGCGTTCTCCGGGACCAGGCCCTGCTCCTCCAGGGCGCCCTCCAGCTCGTCGGCGACCTCGTCGAACCAGCCGCCGTACGGGCGGGAGGCCGGTCCGGGCAGCCGCACCGAGCGGACCAGGCCGCCGTAGCCGGAGGTGTCGCCGCCGTTGTTCGCGCCGAACATGCCGCGCTGGACGCGGACCTCCTCCCCGTGCTCGCCGCGCTGTCCCGGGAGGTTCTGCTCGCTGAGCTCCTTCTCGGGGTTCGGGGTTTCGTCGCTCACCGGAGCAGACCCTTCATCTCGATGGTGGGCAGCGCCTTGAGCGCCGCCTCCTCCGCCTCGCGGGCCGCCTCCTGGGCGTTCACGCCGAGCTTGGAGCCCTGGATCTTCTGGTGGAGCTTGAGAATCGCGTCCATCAGCATCTCGGGGCGCGGCGGGCAACCCGGCAAATAGATGTCAACCGGAACAATGTGGTCAACGCCCTGCACAATCGCGTAATTGTTGAACATTCCGCCAGAAGACGCGCAAACCCCCATGGAGATGACCCACTTGGGGTTCGGCATCTGGTCGTAGACCTGCCGCAGGACGGGCGCCATCTTCTGGCTGACGCGGCCGGCCACGATCATCAGGTCGGCCTGGCGCGGCGAGCCGCGGAAGACCTCCATGCCGAAGCGGGCCAGGTCGTAGCGGCCGGCGCCGGTCGTCATCATCTCGATGGCGCAGCAGGCGAGGCCGAAGGTCGCGGGGAAGACGGAGGCCTTCCGGACCCAGCCCGCGGCCTGCTCGACGGTCGTCAGCAGAAAACCGCTGGGCAGCTTCTCTTCGAGTCCCATGGGTGCTCCTCAGCCCCTCAGTCCCATTCCAGGCCGCCGCGCCGCCACACGTAGGCGTAGGCGACGAAGACGGTGAGCACGAAGAGCAGCATCTCCACGAGCCCGAAAAGCCCCAGGGCGTCGAAGGTGACGGCCCAGGGGTAGAGGAAGACGATCTCGATGTCGAAGACGATGAAGAGCATCGCCGTCAGGTAGTACTTGATCGGGAAGCGGCCGCCTCCGGCCGGAGTGGGCGTCGGCTCGATGCCGCACTCGTAGGCCTCAAGTTTTGCCCTGTTGTACCGCTTTGGCCCGATTAGCGTGGCCATGACCACGGAGAAGATCGCAAACCCCGCACCCAGGGCACCGAGCACGAGGACGGGCGCGTACGCATTCACGCTCCTCGCTCCTTCCAGTCGTCCTTGACCGTTGGACCGCACTGCCGGCCTGCGCCTCCCCGTGGAAGATCGCTCCCATGTGAGGCAGTTCACAAGCCTGACTGCCCCGCATCTTAAGCCCGCCCCTCTGTGATCTGCGACACGGGGTACAGCAACGACTTTGTGATCTCCACCACCTGACGAAGGATCATGAAGTCGGATGAGCGGTGATCTTGCCACTCGAAGCGCCCAGGTGATCACCAGATGTGACATCCGGACCGGAAAACGCTGGTCGGAGGGGGTGGCGCACTATCAAGAGTTGGGCCCTACAAGCAAATTGGCAGTGGGACGCGTACGGGTGATAAGGGATCCGGCCATCGCCCGGTCGGGGGGTCCGGCGTACCGCGGTGGACGTGTGCACGCGTTCACGAGCCTTGATGTGACCTGCGTCACACAAGGAACCGGCCTGGAAGAACGGGGCTTGGCCATCGAGGTGAAGAGGTGGTAAGTGACGGGCAATTCGGACGTTTCATTGAAAACCCGTGATCAAGCCCGCATGGGGCCATGCCCGATTTGCCCGTTACGGCGTCAATAAGGGCGCCAAGGAAGCGGATTCAGCGGTTCCGAACGTAACTGTGGCGCAACCCACGTTTCTTGAAGGGAACCGCGAAGCCCTGATAGCGGTTGTACCCATGTCCCACACCGCTCACATACCCAGCCACCGGAAGCCCCGCCGCAGCGCTTCGAAGCTCGCGTTCCGAGCCGGAGTTGCCGGTGGCGTCTTCAGCACGATCGCCGTGGCCGGCGCCGCCGCCCCGGCGAACGCCGAGCCGGTGACCGAGACGACCCTCGAGATGCCCACCCTGGGCTCGCTCGACGCCGACCTCGCCAGCGCCGTCTCCGCCTCCGCCGAGGCGAGCCAGCAGGAGGCCCTCGACCAGAGCCTCGCCGCCCAGGAGGACGCCGCCCTCAAGAAGGCCGCCTCCGAGGCCAAGAAGGCCAAGGCCGAGGCCGACCGCAAGGCCGAGGCGGAGAAGGCCGAGAAGGCCCGCGCCGAGGCCCGCGAGCGCGCCTCCCGCACCGCGGAGCGCACCTCGCTCTCCACGAAGTCCTCCTCGTCGTCCGGCTCCTCCGGCGCCGTCGGCGGCAACTCCGCCTCCAGCAGCGACCAGCAGGTCGCCACCGGCTCCGCCGCCGCGATCGTGGCCTTCGCCAAGGCCCAGGTCGGCGACGCCTACGTCATGGGCGGCACCGGCCCCAACTCCTGGGACTGCTCCGGCCTCGTCCAGGCCGCCTACCGCGCCGCCGGCATCGACCTGCCGCGCATCTCCGGCGACCAGTCGAGCCGCGGCACCTCCGTCTCGCTGAGCAACCTCCAGCCGGGCGACATCCTGTACTGGGGCAGCCGCAGCGGCTCGTACCACGTCGCCATCTACGTCGGCGGCGGCAAGTACGTCGGCGCGCAGAACCCCTCGACCGGTGTCGTCGAGCGCTCGCTCGACTGGGACACCCCCTCGGGCGCCGTGCGCATCCTCTGATCGCACCACCTGCACGTGTGAAGGGCCGTCACTCCTCGGGGGAGCGACGGCCCTTCTCTTTGCGGCCTTTCGGGTGTTACTCCCGGAATGCCTCGATGATCCGGGCGTAGCTGTCCCCGCCGTGTCCGGCCGCCACGGCCTGCTCCATCAGCGCCAGGTGCAGCTGCGGCAGCCGGCCGTCGACGCCCCGCGCCTCCCCCGCGTGCAGCAGATGGCCGATGCTCGCGACCTGGACGTCGATCGTGGCGTCGTCGCCCGGGTACTCCCCCGCGTCGATCTGCTCGGCGTACGTGGTCATGAACCAGGACACCGTGCGCAGCCAGCGCACGGCGAGCGCCGTGAACTCCTTCGCCGGCACCCCGTCGGCCCCGGTGAGCGCCGTCGCGTGCAGCCAGCCGCCGAACACCGACCACATCAGGCCGAGCAGACCGGCGTCGTACAGCGAGGCGAGGCCCGCGTCCGCGCCCAGGTCCACCGGGTCGCCGAGGACGGCGAGCGTCGGGCGGTGCGCGGCGAGCAGCCCGGCGTCACCGGCGTACAGGATCATGTTGGCGCTGTCGCCGACCCCGGGCGGGGTGGTCATGATGCCGCCGTCGAGGTAGCCGATGCCGTGCCCCGCGGCCCACTCGGCCTCGGCACGGGCCTGTTCGGGCGAGCCGGAGGTCAGGTTGACCAGCACCCGGCCCCGCAGCTCCGCGGCGACGGGTTGGAGGAGGGCGCGGACGGCCGGGTAGTCGAGGACGCAGACCACGACGAGTTCGCCCGCCGCGGCCGCCTCGGCGACGGTGGCGGCGTGCCGGGCGCCGCGGGCGACGAGCGGACCGGCCTTCTCGGGGCTGCGGTTGAAGACGGTGGTGGGGTGGCCGGCGTCGAGGAAGGCGCCCGCGAGGGCGGCGCCCATCTGCCCGAGGCCGATGACGGTCACTGGAGTGCGCTGCGTGCTCATGGCTCCACGCTCGCAGCGCGGCGACCGCCCCGACAGCGGCGGAACCGCCCCGCGGCGCACGATTCCTGCCACGGTGTCGGTCGCCTCCCGTACGGTCGTGGCATGAGCGCTGGAACGGTCGCCGTCGTCCTGGTCCCCGACGAGCAGGGAGGCCTCTCGCCCTGGGACATGTACGAGCTGTCCACGGTCTCGATGGTGTTCGGGGTCCCGCACACCGACCTGGCCGACCCCTGGTACACCCTGCGGGTGTGCGGCCCGGCCCCGCACGCCGCCCACGGCCTCGGCGGTCTGGCGGGCGCGGACACCGTCGTCGTCCCCTCGGTGCCGGACGCGGTGGCCGAGGGGCGCCGGGAACTGCCCGCCGAACTCCTCGCGGCCCTGCGGGAGGCGCACGCGGCGGGCGCGCGCATGGTCTCGATGTGCACGGGCGCCTTCGCGCTCGCGGCGGCCGGGGTGCTGGACGGCCACCGGGCGGTGCTCCACCGGGCCTACGCGCCCGCGCTGGCCGCCCGTCACCCGCGGGTCACCGTCGACGCCTCGGTGCTCTACACCGACGGGGGACGCGTGCTCACCAGCGCGGGCGCGGCGGCCGGCCTGGACCTGTGCCTGCACCTGGTGCGCAAGGACCTCGGCGCGGCCGTCGCGGGCGCGCTCGCCGACCGGCTGCTCGTCGCGCCGCACCGCCCCGGCGACCGGCCGCAGTCCCTCGGGGCGCCGCTCCCGGCCGGCGGGGCCGACACGCTGGGCCCGGCCCTGGACTGGGCCCTGGAGCGGCTGGGCGAGCCGCTGACGGTGGAGCTGCTGGCGCGTCGGGCGCGGATGAGCCCGCGCACCTTCCACCGCCGGGTGCGCGAGGTGCACGGCACCACCCCGCTGCAGTGGCTGCTGGAGCAGCGGGTGGCGCGCGCGCAGACGCTCCTGGAGTCGACGGACCTTCCGGTGGAGCGGATCGGCGAGGAGAGCGGGCTGGGCTCGGCGGCGAACCTGCGCCGCCACTTCACCCGGGCGGTCGGACTCTCCCCGACCGCCTACCGGCGCTCGTTCACGCCTTCGGGGCCACCTTCGAGAGGCCGTTGATGATGCGGTCCATCGCGTCGCCGCCGGTCGGGTCGGTGAGGTTGGCCAGCATCTTCAGCGTGAACTTCATCAGCAGCGGGTGGGTCAGGCCGCGCTGGGTCGCGATCTTCATGACCTTCGGGTTGCCGATGAGCTTCACGAAGGCGCGGCCCAGCGTGTAGTAGCCGCCGTAGGTGTCCTTGAGGATCTTCGGGTAGTTGTGCAGGGCCAGTTCGCGCTGGGCGGGGGTGGCGCGGGCGTGCGCCTGGACGATGACGTCGGCCGCGATCTGGCCGGACTCCATGGCGTACGCGATGCCCTCGCCGTTGAACGGGTTGACCAGGCCGCCGGCGTCGCCGACGAGCAGCAGGCCCTTGGTGTAGTGCGGCTGGCGGTTGAAGGCCATCGGCAGGGCGGCGCCGCGGATCGGGGTGGTCATGTTGTCCGGGGTGAAGCCCCAGTCCTCGGGCATGGAGGCGCACCAGGCCTTGAGGACCTCGCGCCAGTCCAGCTCCTTGAAGGCGGAGGAGGAGTCGAGGATGCCGAGGCCGACGTTGGAGGTGCCGTCGCCCATGCCGAAGATCCAGCCGTAGCCGGGCAGCAGCCGGTCCTGCGGGCCGCGCCGGTCCCACAGTTCCAGCCAGGACTCCAGGTAGTCGTCCTCGTGCCGGGGGGTCGTGAAGTAGGTGCGCACGGCGACGCCCATCGGCCGGTCCTCGCGCCGGTGCAGGCCCATCGCGAGGGAGAGCCGGGTGGAGTTGCCGTCGGCGGCGACCACCAGCGGGGCGTGGAAGGTGACCTCGCGCTTCTCCTCGCCGAGCTTGGCGTGGACGCCGGTGATCCGGCCGGTGCGGTCGTCGACGATCGGGGCGCCGACGTTGCAGCGCTCGTACAGCCGGGCGCCGGCCTTCTGGGCCTGGCGGGCGAGCTGCTCGTCGAAGTCGTCGCGCTTGCGGACCAGTCCGTAGTCCGGGTAGGAGGCGAGATCGGGCCAGTCGAGCTGGAGCCGGACGCCGCCGCCGATGATCCGCAGGCCCTTGTTGCGGAGCCAGCCGGCCTCTTCGGAGATGTCGATGCCCATGGCGACGAGCTGCTTGGTGGCGCGCGGGGTGAGGCCGTCGCCGCAGACCTTCTCGCGCGGGAACGCGGTCTTCTCCAGGAGCAGGACGTCCAGTCCGGCCTTGGCGAGGTAGTACGCGGTGGTCGAGCCGGCCGGGCCCGCCCCGACGACGATCACGTCTGCGCTGTGCTCGGAGAGGGGCTGCTCGGTCACGGCGGATTCTCCCGAAGACTCGACGGTAGGGGGCGGTACGGACGTACCGGGGCAGTCTATGGGGACCGGGAATGGAGTAGCCGGAGGGCCACCCCTCCATGCAAGATCACCAGCCGTGACCCTTAATCGCACACACATGCGGAGAGGCATGCTGCTCGCTGCCCTCCTCGCCCTGCTCTGTTCCGCGTTCCTCGGACTGCCCGGGAAGGCCGGCGCCGCCTCCTTCCCCGACTGCCCGGCCGGACAGTTCTGCCTCTACGACGGCAGCGGGGGCACCGGCACCCGCGTGGACCTCGCCGAAGGCGCCAAGGCCGAGCGGGACGCCGGCACCATCCTGTCCGTCCAGAACAACACCGGCATGTGGGCCTGCGTGTACGGCAGGCCCGAGTACGGCGGCGGCCTCCAGACCGTCAAGCCGGGCAACGGCGACGAGTACGTCACCGACGGCACCCGCTGGCTCGTCGGCTCGTACAAGCTGGTGCCCACCCGCGCCCTCTGCTTCACCGGCTACGAGCGCTGCGCGAACGGCGAGGTCTGCACCTTCGCCGAGAAGAACGGGCGCGGGGCGATGACCGTCCACCGGCCGGCCCTCGACACCGCGACCCGGAACTACGGCAACAGCTACGGCCCCGAGGTCGCCCCCGCCTCCGTGTTCAACCGGACGGCCAAGCACCTCTGCTTCTACCCGAACGCCGACTACACCGGCACCTGGGACAAGGACACGTACGGCGCCTACGTCGTGCTGCGCGGCCAGAGCGTCACCGTCCCCTCGCCCTTCACGGGCACCTTCCGCTCCCACGAGCTCGTCGACGGAACCTCGGAGTGCCAGTGACCACGCCCCCGCGCCCGGCCCTCGCCGTCGCCGCCGCCCTCGTCGCGACCCTCGCCCTGACCACCTCCCACGCCCCCGCCTCCACCGCGGTGGACGGCGTGGAGAGCCCGCTCGCCGCCTCCTGGCAGCAGACTCCGGTACCAGGCGCCGCCGAGCTCCCCGCCGGCATCACGGTCACCCACTGGACCGAGAAGGATCCGGGCAAGGACAACCGGAGCAGACCCCGTCTCCTCCAGGTCGTCGAGATCGACCCCACCGCCGCCCCGCTCGACCTGCAGAGCACCGTCGGCACGGGCGACGGCCTCGCCGAGACGGTCGCCGAACAGCTCGCCGCCGTCAGCCCGAAGTCCCCCTCCAGGCACCCCCTGGCGGGCGTCAACGGCAGCCTGTTCAAGTCGGAGAAGCCGCACCCGGACCTGGCGTCCGCCGGCCCCGTCACCCTCCAGCACATGGGCGTCTCGGTCACCGACGGCGTCCTGCATGGCTCCAGCTGCTGGGGCGGCGGCCAGGGCACCTCGGGCGCCGTGATCCAGTACGGCGTCCCGTACATCACCAAGCTGCGCACGGACCTCACCCTGACCGCGTCCGACGGGTCCGCCCCCATGCGCCTCGACGACATCAACCGGGACCCGGGCCGGGCCCGCGGCTGCGCCCGCGACAACGAGGACAGGCTCATCCCCCAGGAGCAGGCCGGCGATCAGAAGGGCGTCTTCGTGGACGCCGACGAGATCGTCCTGTTCACCTCGGACTACAAGTACCCGGTGCCCAAGCCCGGCCTCGACCCGTACGTCACCACGGACGACGACGAGGGCTACGAGGTCGTCCTCGACGCCACGGGCAAGGTGACGGCCGCCCGCGCGAGCCGCGGCGGCGGCAAGGGCAACACCGCCCAGGTCACGGTGCCTTCCGGCGGCCGCATCCTGCAGGGCGTCGGCACCGGTGCCACCTGGCTGCGCGACCACGCCCCGCTGAACAGCACCCTCGCGGTCTCCCAGAAGCTCACCGACACCCGGTTCAAGCGCGAGATCCCGCTGGACCCGTCGCTCGACGTCGTGAGCTCCTTCCACCAGCTCCTGCGCAACGGCGACGTCCCGGCCGAACTGCCCGACACCTGCGGCGACACGGACACCGGCGTCGACGGCACCGAGATCTGCACCGACTCCCGGGTGGCCCTCGGCACGAACGTGCGCGGCCGCACGGTCCTCGTCACCCTGACCGGGCAGCCCCAGGCGAGCACCGCCACCACCCACGAGGACGGCGCCTGGCTGCGGGACTTCGCCGAACTCCTGCACTCCGGGGAGCTCGGCCTGATCGACGCCCTCAACCTCGACGGCGGCGGCTCGGCGACCCTGATCACCGCCACCACCACACCCGGCACCACCACCGTGCGCACCCCGCCGACGGACCGGGTCAACGGCACGTACGTGCACCGGGCCGTCTCCGACGCCGTGTACGCCGGGATCAGCGGCTACGGCATGTACAAGAAGTAGCCCCGGGCGGCCCCGCTCCGCCCCGCGCGGCCCTACTCGGCCTTGAAGCCGCGGTGCAGGGCCACGATCCCGCCGGTCAGGTTCCGCCAGGCCACCTTCGACCAGCCGGCCTTCTGCATCATCTGCGCGAGGGTCGGCTGGTCCGGCCAGGACTGGATGGACTCGGCGAGGTACACGTACGCGTCGGGGTTGGAGGAGACGGCCCGCGCCACCGGCGGCAGCGCGCGCATCAGGTACTCCTCGTACACCGTGCGGAACGGCGCCCAGGTGGCGTGCGAGAACTCGCAGATGACGACCCGGCCGCCGGGCTTCGTCACCCGGTACAGCTCGCGCAGCGCCTGGTCGGTGTCCTGGATGTTGCGCAGCCCGAAGGAGATGGTGACGGCGTCGAAGACGTCGTCACGGAAGGGCAGCCGGGTGCCGTCGCCCGCGGTGAACGGCATCCACGGGTGGTTCCTCTTGCCGACCCGCAGCATCCCCAGCGAGAAGTCGCAGGGCACGACGTACGCCCCGGCGCGCACGAAGGGCTGCGAGGAGGTCGCGGTGCCGGCGGCCAGGTCCAGGACCTTCTGGGCCGGGCGCGCGTCGACCGCCTTGGCGACCTCCTTGCGCCAGCGCCGGTCCTGGCCCAGCGACAGGACGTCGTTGGTGAGGTCGTAGTTCTCCGCCACGTCGTCGAACATCGAGGCGACTTCGTGCGGCTGCTTGTCCAGGGTGGCGCGGGTCACCGGCGTTCGCCTCACTTGGTTCGGTGCGGGTCTGGGGCTACGGGCTGACGTTACGCCCGCATTGTCGCAGGGCCGCCCGGCCCCCGCCGTCAGCGGGCCCGGTAGACCAGCCGGCCGCCGATGACCGTGGCCACGCAGGTGGCGGGCCCCCGGCGCACCAGCTCCGCCCGGTCGGACACGTCGAAGACGGCGAACCGGGCCGGCGCGCCCGCAGCCAGGGGGGGCAGCAGCACGAGCGGCGCCGGCGTCAGGGACGGCGGCCCCGGCAGGTTCGGCGGGCGCCGGCCCACGGCGAGTCCGGCCCGGCGCACCGCGTCCGCGGCGGCCCGGCCCCGCAGCTCCCCGCCGACGGCGACCGTGCCGTGCGCGAGCAGCCGCTGCACACCGCGGCGCGCGGAGGCGCCCCGGCGGGCGGGGTCGGCCTCGAAGATGTCCTGCGCCCGCTCCCCCGTGACCGGCTCGGTACCGAACTCGGCGGCCTCCCGGGGGTCCGGGTGGTAGGTCGCCTCCAGCAGCTCGGGGCCGTACGGGTTGATCAGCCCGGGGGTGAGGATGCCGGGCCAGCGGCGCAGCCGCGCGTCCTGGTGGGCGTCGGCCAGCTCCTCGTACGGGCCGACGGCCGCGACGAGCGGGCCGTCGACCAGGACCGCGAGCTCGGGCGAGGCCTCGGCGGCGTGCAGGGTCAGCATCGGAGCCGTTCTCAGTTGGCGTCGAGGAGCTTCAGCTCGGGGTGGGCCGTGCCGCCCTCGATCGCGATGGACGAGATGTGGGAGGCCACGCGCTCGTCGACCGGGTCGTTCGCCGGGTCGTCGTGGACGACCAGGTGCTCGTAGGTGGTCGAGCGCTGCGCGGGGACGCGGTCCGCGGTGCGGATCATGTCGATCATCTCGCGCAGGTTGGAGCGGTGCTTGGCGCCGGCCGAGGAGACCACGTTCTCCTCCAGCATGATCGAGCCGAGGTCGTCGGCGCCGTAGTGCAGGGTGAGCTGGCCGATCTCCTTGCCCGTGGTGAGCCACGAGCCCTGGATGTGCGCCACGTTGTCGAGGAAGAGCCGCGCGATGGAGATCATCCGCAGGTACTCGAAGAGGGTCGCCTGGGTACGGCCCTTCAGGTGGTTGTTCTCGGGCTGGTAGGTGTACGGGATGAAGGCCCGGAAGCCACCCGTCCGGTCCTGCACGTCACGGATCATCCGCAGGTGCTCGATCCGCTCGGCGTTGGTCTCGCCGGTGCCCATGAGCATGGTGGAGGTGGACTCGACGCCCAGCTTGTGGGCGATCTCCATGATCTCCAGCCAGCGCTCGCCGCTCTCCTTCAGCGGGGCGATCGCCTTGCGCGGCCGCTCCGGGAGGAGCTCGGCGCCGGCGCCCGCGAAGGAGTCCAGGCCGGCCGCGTGGATGCGGGTGATGGCCTCCTCGACGGAGACCTTGGAGATCCGGGCCATGTGCTCGACCTCGGAGGCGCCGAGGGAGTGGATGACCAGCTGCGGGAAGTCCTTCTTGATGGCGGAGAAGTGCTGCTCGTAGTACTCGACGCCGAAGTCGGGGTGGTGGCCGCCCTGGAACATGATCTGGGTGCCGCCGAGCTCCACGGTCTCCGCGCAGCGGCGCAGGATGTCGTCGAGGTCGCGGGTCCAGCCCTTCTTGGTGTCCTTCGGGGCCGCGTAGAACGCGCAGAACTTGCACGCCGTCACACAGACGTTCGTGTAGTTGATGTTGCGCTCGATGATGTACGTCGCGATGTGCTCGGTCCCCGCGTAGCGGCGGCGGCGCACGGCGTCGGCGGCGGCGCCGAGGGCGTGCAGCGGCGCCGAGCGGTACAGGTCGAGCGCCTCCTCGGGGGTGATCCGGCCACCGGCGGCGGCGCGGTCGAGAACGGACTGGAGTGCGGCCTTCTCGGTCACCGGGTGTCCCTTTCGGAGGCTGCGTACGCACGGGCGGGCGCGTACTGGACGGACCGCGCCAGCCTACGCCAGCGCCCCCGGACGGATTCGTGCCGGTCCCGAGCCAACCGAACGGTCACCGGATCCCTCTCCCTATCCGGAATCCGCCGTATGACCCGAAACGCACTCGGAGACCCCGCCATGACACGTCGCCGCCGCCTCCACCGCACCCTCGCGGCCACCCTCGCCCTCGGGACCACGCTGGCCGTGGTCGCCGGCTGCTCGTCGGACGGCAAGGGCGACCCGGTCTCCTTCGACACGCCGCGGAGCGACAAGCCCCAGCAGACCGTCGTGCACAAGCCGGGCGGGAAGGGCACCGGGACCAAGGGGGGCCACGTCCCCGAGACCGTCTTCCCCACCGGGCCCAGGGCCGAGTTCACCGACGCCAACACCGTCGAGGACGGCACGAAGATCGGCGTCACCGAACTCCACGGGGCGAAGTCGGGCTTCACCGGCAAGGTGTGGGTGTGGGCCCCGAAGCAGTATTTCGACCCGAAGTACGCGAACAGCGGCTTCCCGGTCCTGATCTCCCTGCCGGGCGGCGTCGGCTATCCGACGAATTACTGGATGGGCGTCGACCTCAAACTCCAGTCGAGCATCGCCCGGTGGTCCGAGGAGGGAAAGAGCCTCCCGTTCATCGTCGTGATGCCCGTCCTCAACCCGGACGACAAGCACTATTACGACGGCAGCGATATCCCGGGCCAGCCGCGAATGGGCACCTGGCTGACCGAGGACGTCCCGGATTTCGTCCGGGCGAATTTCCGCACGTTCAAGTCGCGGGACGGCTGGGCGTTCATGGGCTCGTCCTCGGGCGGCTTCGTGGGCCTCAAGTCCGTGCTCCAGAAGCCGGACAGGTTCAAGGGCGTCATCGCCTCCGGGCCGGACCTCGTCCCGGACTCGCCGCTGTGGAAGGGGCACGCCCGGGAGCAGCGGGCGAACGACCCGCGCCTCCTGGCCCGGGCGCTCGGCGCGAAGCCGGACAGGAAGGGCGACGAGCTCTTCCTGGCGTTCCAGCTGGGCACCAAGGAGACCCGGCTGGCCCCGCAGCTGAAGGCCTTCATCAAGACCTACACCAAGGGCCCGATCAAGTCCCACCTGCAGATCATCCAGAACGGCGGGCACAACGCGCTGAGCTACATCAAGGGCATGGACGAGGGATCGATCGCCTGGCTGAGCCGCCAGATGCAGGGACCGGTCCCCTCCTCCTCGGAGTCCTCCTCCTAGGCCGGCACGGCCCGGCCCCCGGCGGGCGCTAGCGCCGGGGCGCGAGCAGCTCCACCCGTACGTCCGCGGGGAAACCGGTCGTCGGACCGGTCCTGCGGGCGAACTCGCGCACCCCGGCGAGCTGCTCCGGGCCGAAGCGGAAGTCGAGCGTCCGGAAGTACCGCTCCAGGAGCTCCGCGTCGAAGGCCTCCCAGCGGGCCGCCTGCTCGGCCACCTTCGCGACCTCCTCCAGGGAGAGGTCGCGCGAGGCCAGGAAGGCCTGGTGCACCTCGTGGACGGTCTCCGGCTCACGGGCCAGGAAGTCCTTGCGGGCCGCCCACACGGCGAAGACGAACGGCAGCCCCGTCCAGTCCTTCCACATCTGCCCCAGGTCGTGGACCTGGAGCCCGAGCCGGGGCGCCTCGTGCAGCGAGGCCCGCAGCGCCGCGTCGCCGATCAGCACCGCCGCGTCCGCCTCCTGCATCATCAGGCCGAGGTCGGGCGGGCACGTGTAGTAGTCGGGGCGCACCCCGTACCGCTCGGCGAGCAGCAGCTGCGCCAGGCGCACGGAGGTGCGCGAGGTCGAGCCGAGCGCCACCCGGGCCCCGTCCAGCCGGTCCAGCGGCCGCTGCGAGACGATCACGCAGGACATGACGGGTCCGTCGCAGCCGACGGCGATGTCCGGCAGGGCGACCAGGTCGTCCGCGTGGCGGAGGTATTCGACGAGGGTGATCGGGCCGACGTCGAGGTCGCCCCGCACCAGCTGCTCACTGAGCTTCTCCGGGGAGTCCTTCGTCAGCTCCAGATCGAGGAGCGTTCCGGTACGCGCCAGGCCCCAGTAGAGGGGCAGGCAGTTCAGGAACTGGATGTGCCCGACCCGGGGCCGGCGGCGCTGGTGGTCATCGGTTGCATTGTCCACATCGCGAGGCTAGACCCGTCTCGCACGGTGGACCTCGCCGGGGCACGCATGGGGCGTACGTCGGGCCGTATCGGACATCCGTCCGAACTCGGCAGGACCCTCGCGTCAGCACATCGGAAGCGCGTCAAACATGCGGGTGACGTGATCTTTCCCTCTACCGCTTCGACCACGCTGCGTGCTACGCTCAACGCAAGTTGCAGTTTGGTTTCCCTTGCAGTACAGAGCCTGCGGAGCATGTAACCCGCAGGCTTTTGTAGTTTTCAGACTTGGTTGCAGGTTCTGGAGCAGGGCGACCCTTTGGCCCATAGGAGGGCTCATGGCTACCGGAACCGTGAAGTGGTTCAACGCTGAAAAGGGCTTTGGCTTCATTGCCCAGGAAGGCGGCGGCCCGGATGTCTTCGTCCACTACTCCGCGATCAACGCCTCTGGCTTCCGCTCCCTCGAGGAGAACCAGCAGGTGAACTTCGACGTCACGCAGGGCCCGAAGGGTCCGCAGGCGGAGAACGTCACCCCGGTCTAAGTGACCCGGGTCGACGATCGCGATCTCTAGAGCTGTACCCAAGGAGCCCCGCTCCGTACGTGACGAGCGTACGAGCGGGGCTCCTGCCGTTCCTCAGCGGTCCCGGATCACGTCCCCGCCGTTGTCCCGGGCCTCGCCGTCGCCCCACCGCGACAGGTGGTACGCGGACACGTACGCCCCGCGACCGTTCTTGCCGGAGTAGACGGTGTCGCTGGTCGGGCACGACGGCACCGACAGGGGTCGACGCGCGTTGAACGCGCACAGCGTGCCCGAATTCCGCCCTCCGCAGAAGCCCGCCGCACCCACATGTACGGCCCGGCGGGTACGTACGCTGGACACATGACCGAACGCAAACCGCCCGGCGTCAGCTTCGAGTCGTTCGTGGACAAGCAGATCCGCGAGCCGCGGAGCGCGGGGAGTTCAGCCGCCTGAAGGGCTTCGGCAGACCGCTGGAGAACGACACCGCGCCGTACGACGAGCTGTGGTGGATCAAGCAGAAGATGCACCGCGAGGGCGCCTCGGTGCTGCCCCCGTCGCTGACCCTGCGCAAGCAGGCCGAGGACGCGGCGGAGGCCGCCCGCGCGGCCGTCTCGGAGTCGCAGCTGCGCCGGATCCTGGGCGAGATCAACACGAAGATCGCCGCCGCCCTGGCCCGGCCGCCCGCGGGGCCGCCGCTGAACCTGAAGCCGTTCGACGTGGAGGCGATGGCGGCGGAGTGGCGGGCGGGACGCCCGCCGGCGGACTCCTGAACGCTTTCGATCATGATCACCCGACTGGGGGGTGACCGGGGGCTCGGGGCGACGCGGTCGCGGATCGGTGCCCCCGGAAACCAAGTGGGCGTCCGAGGCGTCCACTTGACGCGTACTCATCTAATCTGAGCGCGTTCGGCCGACCGCGGGGCACCGTCACGACCAGGGGGAGTCAGACCGGCATGAGCGAGAACGGCAAGCGCGACAAGGGCGGCAGCGGCATGGAGCCGCTCGCCGCCGGCGATCCGCGGCTGATCGGGCCGTACCGGCTGCTCGGACGGCTCGGCTCCGGCGGCATGGGGCGGGTGTTCCTGGCCCGGTCCGAGGGCGGGCGGACCGTGGCCGTGAAGGTCGTGCACGAGGAGCACGCGCAGGACCCGCAGTTCCGGGCCCGCTTCCGGCGCGAGATCGAGGCGGTGCGGAAGGTCGGCGAGCACTACACCGCGCCGGTCCTCGACGCCGACCCCGAGGCCGAACGGCCCTGGGTGGCCACCGGGTTCGTCCCCGGCCCCTCCCTGGAGCAGGTCGTACGGGAGCACGGGCCGCTGCCCGCCGACTCGGTGCTGGCCCTCGCGCTCGGCCTGCTGCGGGCGCTCCAGGGCATCCACGGGGCCGGGATCCTGCACCGGGACCTCAAACCGTCCAACGTCATGCTCACCGTCGAGGGCCCCCGGGTCATCGACTTCGGCATCGCGCGCGCCCTGGAGCCCTCCGTCGAGTCGCTGCTCACCAGCACCGGCATGGTGGTGGGCTCCCCCGGCTTCATGGCCCCCGAGCAGGTCCGGGGCGAGTCCCTGGGGCCCGCGGCGGACGTCTTCGCGCTCGGCTGCGTCCTCATGTACGCGGCCACCGGGCGGCTGCCGTTCGGCCACGGGGCCAGCAACCAGCACGCGATCATGTTCCAGATCGTCGAGGCCGAGCCGGAGCTCGACCGGATCGAGTCCGAGCCGCTGCGCGCCCTCCTGGCCCGCTGCCTGACCAAGGACCCCGCCGAGCGGCCCGGCGTCGACCTGCTGCTCGCCGATCCCGCCCTGCCGGGCGAGGAGGCGGGCCGCGGGGCGGCCGCCTCCGGTGCCTGGCTGCCGCCCGCGCTCGTCGCCCGGCTCGCCCGCCAGGCCGCCCGGCTGCTCGACGTGGAGGCCCTGTCGGTGGAGCTGGCCGAGGAGGCCCGCCAGGCCCGGGACGCCGAGGCCGCCGCCGGGGCCTCCGGGACCACGGGGGCCTCCGGCACCGGCACCCTGGGCCTGCGCCCGCAGGCCGACGGCGCCGCGACCACCGGAGGCGCGGCGGGCGGCGGGACCGCAGGCGCCGCCGGTAGCACCGGCACCGCCGCCAGGGAGCCGCGCCGGGCCTCACGGGTCTGGGCCGTCGTGGCCGCCGTCTTCGTCGTCCTCGGCATCAGCGGCACCGTGGTCCGCCTCATCGACGACAGCGCACGGCAGCGCGACCTCCAGGGCGCACCCGGTACGAACAGCAGCGCGCCCCCGGCGACGGCGGGCGGCCCGTCGACCGGGACCCCGTCGGCCGGCACCACGTCGGCCGGTCCGAGCACGGGCCCGGCCCCGACGAAGGCCGTACCGCCACCGGGCGTTCCCACCACGGCGGGCGGCGCGGGAGCGGCGGGCGGGGCGGGCGGCGGCGGGGCCGGGGGCGCCTCGGTCTCGGGCGGGGCCTCGGGCGGCGCCGTCGGCGGCGCCTCGGGCGGCGGGTCCTCGACCAGCGCGTCCGGCGGATCCTCGGCCGGCACCTCCGGCGGCTCGACCGGGGGCTCCGCCACGAGCGGCTCCGGCGGTACGACGACCCGGCCGCCCGCCACCACCGCCCCCAAGCCCAAGCCCCCGGCCACCACGGACAACCGCGTCCCGTCGGCCTTCGTCGGCACCTGGAAGTACACGGCGCAGTTCAACATCAACCAGCCGGGCACCGTGTACATCTACCGGGTCGCCCCGGGCCAGATCGCGGCCAAGCTGGTCACCGACATGCAGAGCGGACTGCACTGCGAGCAGGTGGCCAGGCTGGTCTCCGTCAGCGACGGCGGCCGCCGGATCAACCTCGGGACCGCCGTCACGGACCGGGCCCGCTCCGACAGCCTCTGCCAGGACGGCGATCCCACCTACTTCGCACTCGCCACGCCGACCGGACTGCGCCATGACGTGGGGCCCTCCCACGGAGAGGGCTATCACTACGAGAGGGCCTGATACGGCGTTCCCGATAGCAATATGCTGATTGCGCTCACGTCGGTGCGCCGTACATCTGTCCGGCGCACGAAGGTACTTGGAACCACACGGGGGTCTCGTGTCATTCGACGACGAATGGGCCGGCATCAGGTCGGCCACGCAGGACGACCGGGCGGCGATGCAGCTCGCCCACGTCGACATCGACGGCGACGGCGGTTCCGCCCAGGGCGGCGATCTGCGGGTCGGGCAGACGGACCTGGCGGCCGTCGGCGACGCCGCCTTCAAGCTCCACACCCGGCTCGGCACCGAGGGCGACCACGCGAAGGCCAGCACGCAGGAGGCCGGCACCGCGATGAAGCAGGACTTCGCGCTCGGGCCGGCCCTCACCACCGTGGCCGAGAAGTGGAACGAGCAGGTCAACACGCTGCTCGACGCCTGTGCCCACATCTCCAACCACCTCGAGTACACGCAGCGGACGCACGCGGAGGACGAGCACTGGATCGCCACCCGCTTCAAGTACGAGCAGCTCGACAAGGGCTTCGAGGAGAGGGCGGGCCACTGATGGACCTCGACGCACTCAGGTTCGCCGACTTCTCGAAGCTGGGCACGGCCGCCGGCGACTGGGACGCCATGGCGAAGAAGCTGTGGGAGCTGGAGTCGGACGCCCGCGACAACCTCGGCGGCACGGCGCGGAAGGCCGACTGGAAGGGCGTGAACGCCACCGTCACGCGGGAGTTCATAGGCAAGACGGCCAAGGAGTTCGCCGACGCCGCCACCCAGGCGACCAGCATCGCGAACATCCTCCGCGACACCCACGGCGAACTCGACGGCTACAAGAAGCAGCTCAACGAGACGATCACGCAGGCCCTCACCCGCAACCTGACGGTGGTGGGGACGAGCGGCGGCGGCTTCACCGTCACCATGAACATCCACCCCGACCGGGCCGCCAAGGGCACCACCGTCCCGGAGCACACCGAGGCCGACGCGATCAGCCTGCGCAACGAGGTCCAGAAGATCCTCCAGCAGGCCACCGAGAGCGACGGCACCGCCGCCCAGGCGCTGACCATGCTGGTCTCCCGGACCCCGTACGGCTTCTCGGACGCCGCCTACTACGACCGGGACCGCGCGGCGCAGGCCATGCAGGACGCGGAGCGGATCGCGAACCTGCTCAAGACCAAGGGCGACGACCTCTCCCCCGAGGAGTTCGACCGGCTCAACAAGGACCTGGCCGCCTACAAGGACGACCGGCTCTTCCAGGAGAAGCTGGCCACCACCCTCGGCCCGCGCGGGGTCCTCGACTTCTGGGCGGACCTCTCCGACCCGTCCGACGGCGGCACCCTCCAGCGCGCCCGCCTCAAGGAGCTCGGCGACTTCCAGCAGAACCTCTCCCTGGTCCTGGCCGGCGCGACCCAGTCGGACAGCCCCGCCATGCGCACCTGGGAGAACGACATGGTGAAGCTGGGCGAGGAGCGCATCCAGACCCGTGGCGCCCACGTCTACGGCTACCAGCTGATGAGCAACCTGATGCGCACCGGCGACTGGGACGACCGCTTCCTCAACGACTACGGCAACGCGCTCGTCGCGACCGAGAAGAAGATGAAGCTGCCCGACCACTACTGGAACGCGGGCGCCCCGCCGATGCCGAAGATGAACTTCATCGGCGAGGACTTCGGCCGCGACCCGATGACCGGCTTCATGAAGGGCCTGGCCGCCAGCCCGGACGCGGCCACCGAGTTCTTCAACGCCACCCGGCCCGACGACAACGCCCGGTACGTCCTCGGCGACCGGCACACCTTCGACGACACCCCGCTGAACCGCAAGGACGGCAACTCGGCCTTCGACGCCACCGGCCAGGCCCTGGCCGCCGCCGCCACCGGCATGAACCCGAACGACCCGAACGCCCCCCAGGTCGACCTCACCCCGGACCACCGCCGGGTCCTGGACCGCTCCCTGGAGTACCTGTCCGGGCGCGGCGACGACTTCCCGCCGGAGATGCGCGACGACATGGCGAAGGTCCTGTCCCGCCACAGCGACGTCGTCCACCACTCGGCGAGCTCGCTCTCGGACGACGCCCAGGACCCGCGCCAGCTGGACCGCAAGCAGCTCCTGGAGGTCACGAAGCAGATCTCCCGCGACCAGGACGCCTACGGCATGCTCAACGAGGCGATGAACCGGGAGATCCTCAACGACATCCACGGCGACCACCCGAGCGACCCGAAGGAGACCCTCCAGCGCGGCGGCGCCACCGTCGGCTTCCTCGAAGAGGCCCGTTACCAGGCGCTGAAGACGGACAAGGAGGACCCGTCCTGGAACGCCAAGTGGCTGTACCACGGCTTCGGCGGGGCGGTGAACTTCATCCCGGTGGTCGGTGACGCCGCCCAGCGCGGCGTGGACGCCCTCGCCTACCAGTGGCAGCTCGACGAGCAGGCCCGCATCGAGAAGGGGATCCAGGAGCAGAACGGCAAGACCTTCGACTTCCGGGAGAACCAGCTGCGGGCCCTGTCGCAGGAGTGGGCGAAGGCCAACCCGGGCGGCACCAACAACGCGTACACCCTGGAGAACGAGATCAACCTCGCCGCCCTGAACGGCAACAGCCGCGCCAAGGGCCTGGCGGGCGACCAGTGAGGCGCGGCGCGCCGGCGGTGCTGGCGGCGGTCGCGGTGCTCGCGGCGGCGGGCTGCTCCAAGGGGGCGGATCCGAAGCCACCGGAGCTTCCGACGGCGCTGTGCGGGGTCTCCGTGGACCCGGAGGTCCTCAAGCCCCTGCTCGTCCCGGGCGAGGAGGTCGCCGTCTCCCTCGCCGGCGCGGCCTCCGGCGGGGCCGGCTGCGCGGTGTCGGTGGACGGCAAGCGGATCCTGGCCCTGGAGAACACGACGGGCCCCGCGACCCTGGACTACCGGTCCACCTGGAAGTGGCAGATGGCGAACGGAACCGCGGTGGAGATCGGCGACGCGGGCCGTGCCACGGACACCCTCGTCAGCGCGGCGCGCGCGTGCGCGGTCGGCTCGCGGAAGGCCGTCTTCGTCTCCCGCGCCGAGCGCTTCAGCACCGCGGGCGGCGACGCCGCCGCCCGCAAGGAGGCCCTGACCCGCTTCATGGCCGCCTACTTCCCGGCGGCGCAGAAGGCCGCGGGCTGCACGGCCTGAGCCGCCCGGCCGGACGCCGTTCGGGTGAAATCCGCCCGTACGGCGCCGGTCGGGGCCGGGCCGTGCGCCGCCGGACCGGAAGGCTGGCCCCATGAAAAGCTCCGACCTGCTGCTCGACGCGTTCGCCCGGATCCAGGAGACCGTGCACGAGGCCGTCGAGGGCCTGTCGGAGGACGACCTGACGGTACGGGTCGACGCCGACGCCAACTCGATCGCGTGGCTCGTGTGGCACCTGACCCGCATCCAGGACGACCACATCGCCGACGCCTTCGGCACGGAACAGATCTGGCACACCGAGGGCTGGGCCGCCCGCTTCGGCCTGCCCTTCCCCGAGCCGGACACCGGCTACGGCCACTCCCGCGAGCAGGTCGCCGCCGTCCGCGCCCCCGCGCACCTGCTCCTCGCCTACTACGACGCGGTCCACACCCACACCCTCGCCCACGTCGGCTCCGTCACCGCCGCGGACCTCGACCGGATCGTCGACACCCGCTGGGACCCGCCGGTGACCCTGGGCGTCCGGCTGGTCAGCGTGCTCACCGACGACAACCAGCACGCGGGGCAGGCCTCGTACGTACGGGGCGTGGTCGAGCGGCGCTGAGGGCGCCCGCGCCCCCGCCGCGCGCCCCTCCCTCTCCCGGGTCACTGTCCGTGACCTGCGGGAACACCGGACCGTTGGCCGGGCATGAACCTCACCACCCTCCCCCGTGTGCTCGTCTCCGCCCTGGCCCTGACCGGCGCGGCGCTCGGCTTCGCCGCGCAGACGGCCCAGGCCACCGCCCCCGAGTCCGCCGACGCCTCCGTCACGCACCGCGTCGCGGAGGACCCGGAGCCGGTCGAGGTGGGCGAGGACGGCAGGGCCGACCTGTCGGAGGACTGATCCCCGGGCACCGCACGACGTGACGGAACGGCCGGACACCACGAGGGCGGTGTCCGGCCGCTCGTCGTTCCTCAGTCCTCGTGCCCGGCCCCGACGGACCCCATCAGCGCCTGGATCGCGTCGACCGCGCTGCCGTCCTGGTCGCTGCCGACGACGCCGCTGCCGCCGTGCTGGAGGTTGGCGGACCGGTCGACCTCCAGCACCGAGTCGGCGTGGGAGTTGTCGATGACGGTGACCAGGCTGCCGCCCGCGGCGGCGGGCGCGGCGCCCGCCGCGAGCAGGACGGCGGCCAGCCCGAGCGCCTTGGGGAGCGCCCTTCGCGGCCGGGGGATCACACCCCCACCCGCTCGGGGGCGTCGTGGTGGCGGGCGATGTTCCGCTCCAGGAGCCGGGTCGAGGCCGCGACGCCGACCCCGTCGGCCGGGTCGAAGGACGGCAGTCGCCCGTCGGCCCGCTTCAGCTCGGAGAGCGCCGAGTCCATGGCCTGGTGCGCGGCGAAGAGGCACGGGGTGCTGTAGATCGCCACGTCGACGCCGAGCTCGGAGAGCTCGCCGAGCGAGAGCCGCGGGGACTTTCCGCCGGCGATCTGGTTGAAGAGCAGCGGCTTGCCGTTCACGACCTCCCGGATGCGCCGGATCCACTCCACGCTCCGCACCCCGTCCACGAGCACGACGTCGGCGTCGGTCGCGGCGAGGGTCTCGGCCCGGTGCAGGATGTCCGCCTCGTCCGTGGCGTCCGTACGCGCCACGACGACCATGTCCCGCCGGGTCGCGAGCACCATCTCCAGCTTGGCCAGGTACTCGTCCAGCGGCAGCACCTGCTTGCCGTCCGCGTGCCCGCACCGGCGCGGCCGCTTCTGGTCCTCCAGGATGACCCCCGAGGCCCCGATCCGCTCCAGGCCCTGGACGACGTGGCAGGCCACCTCGGGGTCGACGTAGCCGTCGTCGATGTCCACGAGCAGGTGCTGCTTCGGGAACGCGCCGCGCAGCCGCTGCACGAACGCGACCATGTCGGGCCAGGCGATGAACCCGATGTCCGGCAGCCCGTAGTACGAGGCGGCGAAGCCGAACCCGGAGACGAACATGCCGTCGTAGTGGTCGGCCGCGACCGACGCCGAGTACATGTCGTACACGCCGATGAGGGGCGTGGTCCCGGGTGCGGCGATCTGTTCGCGCAGCAGGTTTCCGTAACTGGTCAACGCCTGACTCCTGGTCATCTCGGGGAAATCGGAAGAGGCAGGGGGCCGCAACACGACGGCCCTTTACCAAAACCTGATGATTTCCTGAGAGATCCGAGAAGTTTCCGATACGCCTGCTTTACTCACTCTCCAGGCGTAGCGCATTCACCAGAGAAACGTCACTGGACCCGCGTCCCGCCGTCCGGCGTGAGCGCGTGGAGCTGCCACGCGACCATGCCGGTCGCTCCGCCCACCGCGGTGATGTCGAGCCTCAGCTCCTCCGGCGCGTTCCGGACCGACTCACCCACGGGCCGCCCGTCGCAGGCCGCGGTCCTCGGCGCCTGGCCGGCCAGGACGATCTTGACGGTCCCCTTGCCCACGCAGGCCACGAAGACCTGGTAGTCCTTGCCCGCCTTGAGCCGGGAGAGGTGGTGCACGCCCTCCACGACCCGGTCCAGCCCGGACTCGACGAAGCGCGGCCCATTCGGTTCGAGCATCTCGTCCGGATCGAGCGGCTCCAGCGCGGCCTTGGCCCGCTGCCCCTGCTCCTGCTCGCTCTCGACCCCGGCCGCCTTCGCCGGAGCCGAGGCCTTCGCCGACGCCTTCCCCGACGGGGCGGCCCCCTTCGCCGCACCCTCCGTGCACCCGGTCGCAGAGAGCGCCAGGAGCGCCAGGGCCGCGGCCGCCACGAAGATCTTGGTACGCCGATCGGTCGTCTTCACAGTTCCCCCCGAAACAAGATCGATGAGCAGAAGGTAACCGCGCCCGTCGGACCGGTCGAGGAAACCCTCGATCCTCAGAGGAAGAATTGAGGTAGCCGCCGCGCACCTCAGATGCGGACCGTCGCCCACACCGTCTTGCCGACGCTCCGGCCCTTCACGCCCCACGCCGTGGCGAGCGCGCCGACCAGCAGCAGCCCGTAGCCGTGCTCGTCGGGGTACGGGTCGGGCGCCGGCTCGCGCTCGGCGCGGGCGTCCGAGACCTCGATCCGGACGTGGTCGCCCGCGAGCACCAGCCGTAACTCGAAGTCCCGCCCCCGCACCCGCCCGTGCGTCACCGCGTTGCTCGCCAGCTCGGCCACCACCAGCTCCGCCGCGTCCGTCGCCGTCACCCCCCAGTCGCGCAACTGCTGCACCGCGAGCAGCCGCGCCAGACGCGCGCCCCGGTGCGTGGCGGAGAAGCGTTGCGCGAACTCGCCACCCGACTCACCGGTTGGGGTGGCGGAGGAGGTCATTTCCGTCGTCATGACCCCGAGCCTGGACGCCCGCCCCTACCCTGACCAGGGGCGACACCACGACGCTGAGTAGCGGTACGAGCACGCCAAGAGGGCGGTACGGATGTCGGTGAACGAGGAGGAGCGGCCGGAAAGGCCCTCCGAAGTCGACGGTACGGCGCACCTGTTCAGGGCGCTGGGCAAAATCATCAAGGTGCTGCGCCGCAACGCGGGCCTGAGCCAGGCGGAGCTCGCGGAGGCGACGCACTGTAGCGAGGACCTGGTGTCGTCGGTGGAGCGGGGGGTGCGGACGCCGCAGCCGGACTTCCTGGTGCGGGCGGATCCGGTGCTGGGGGCGGACGGGGTGCTGATCGCGGCCGTGGACGACGTGCGGGAGGCGTTGGCGCGGGCGAGGGTGCGGCACCCGGACTGGTTCCAGGACTTCGCCAAGGCGGAGGCGGAGGCAGTGGCTCTGCACTACTACGAGGTGCAGGCAGTCCCGGGCGTCCTGCAGACACCGTCGTACTCGCGCTTCCTGTTCGAGAACCGGCGCCCCATGCTGGACGAGGAGACAATCGAGAAGCGCGTCGCCGACCGGATTTCCCGCCAAGCGATCCTGGACAAGTGGCCCACCCCGACGATCAGCTTCGTCCTGGAGGCCGCCGTCCTGCTTCGCCCGTTCGGCGGGCCGGACGTCCACCGCGAACAGCTCCGCCGCATCCTGGACGTGGCTCGACGACGGACCGTCGAGCTGCAGATCATGCCCTTAGATGGCCAGGAACACCCTTACCTGGACGGAGCGTTCACCCTTCTTACTCCCAGAGGTCGGCGAGAGGTCGCGTACACCGAGATCTACGGTCACGCCCGGCTGATCACCGACCCCGAACTCGTGCGCCAGTACGCGGAGCGCTATGGGATCATCCGGGCGCGGGCTCTCCCTCCTCGGGAGTCCATCGACTGGATCGAAAAACTGCTGGGAGAACTATGAACACCAAGGGTCTGGCCTGGTTCAAGAGCAGCTACAGCAGCTCCGAGGGCGGGAACTGCGTCGAGGTCGCCTACGACTGGCGCAAGTCCAGTTACAGCGGCGGCGAGGGCGGCAACTGCGTCGAGGTCGCCGCCCACCCCACCGCCGTCCACATCCGCGACTCCAAGGACCCCCACGGCCCTCAGCTCGCCGTGACCCCCGCGTCCTGGGCCGCGTTCGTGGTCGTAGCATCGGGCGCGTGACCAGCAAGGACTCCATCCTCTTCGACGTGGACGGCACCCTCATGGACGCCGTCGCCAACCAGCGGCGCGTCTGGCACGAGTGGGCCGGTCGGTATGGGCTCGACGGGGACGAGGTGTACGCGGTGGCGCTGCGGACGCGGCCCGTCGAGACCTTCGCCGCCGTCGTGCCCGGGGCGGATCCGGCCGAGTGCCTGGCGCTGCTGCACGCACTGGAGGACGAGGACGTGCGGACGGGCACGTACGCGGCCTTCGACGGCGCCGCCGAGCTCCTCGCCGCGCTGCCGACCGGGCGCTGGGCGCTCGTCACGTCGAACTACGAGCACCGGGTGCGGGGCCGGTTCGAGCGGACCGGGCTTCCGCTGCCGGAGCTGATCGTGGACGCGGCTTCGGTGAGCGAGGGGAAGCCGTCGCCCGTGCCGTACCTGCGGGCCGCCGAGATCCTGGGCGCGGACCCGGCCGAGTGCCTGGTGATCGAGGACGCGCCGTCGGGTGTGCGGTCGGGGCGGGCGGCCGGGATGACGGTCTGGACCGTCAACACCCCGACGCCCGCCGAGGGTTCGCAGCGCCACTTCGGGACGCTCGCGGAGGCCGCGCCGGAGATCCTGGCGCGGGCCGGCGTCAGACCCTGACGGTCGCCGCGTCGATGACCTCGTCCAGGACGTCACGGGACCGGACGAGGTCGAGGATCATGCGGTCGATGCGGTCGCGCTCGACGATGAGCTCGTCGACGAGTTCGCCGGTGGTGTGCTCGGTCGGGCCGCCGTCGGCGTCGCGCATGCAGGGGAGGAGGACGGCGATCTTCTTGCTGCTGAGGCCGGCCGCGTACAGGGCCTGGACGCGGATGACGCGGTCCACCGCCCACTCGCCGTAGGCGCGGTGGCCGCCGGGGGTGCGCTCGGAGCGGAGCAGGCCCTGCTGCTCGTAGTAGCGCAGGGAGCGCTCGCTCACGCCGGCCCGCCGTGCGAGTTCACCGATCCTCATGTGCCGCCCCCGTACGCCTCGTTCACGCTTGAATCTGACATTGATGTCAGGATCTACGGTACCGGCATGACGCAGAACACGAGCGGATCCCGCCTCTTCGAAGCCACCCGCCTCGGCCCCCTCCCCCTCGCCAACCGGCTGGTCATGGCGCCGTTGACGCGGAACCGCGCGGCGGCCGACGGGGTACCGACGCCGCTGATGGCCACGTACTACGCGCAGCGCGCGACGGCCGGTCTGATCATCGCGGAGGCGACGACGCCGAACGCCGTCGGCCGGACGTACGCGAACATCCCCGCCCTCTACACGGACGCCCATGTGGCGGGGTGGCGGCGGGTGACGGACGCGGTACGGGACGCGGGCGGGCGGATGTTCGTACAGCTCCAGCACGGCGGGCGGGTCGGCCACCCCGACACGAGCGGGGCCGTGCCCGTCGCGCCCTCGGAGGTGGCGCTGCCGGAGCACATCCACACCGCCGAGGGGCCGCGGGAGGCAGTCGCGCCGCGCGAGCTGACCGTCGACGAGATCCGGGCGACCGTGGCCGACTTCGCCGCCGCCGCGCGTCGGGCGGTCGACGCGGGCTTCGAGGGGGTGGAGGTGCACGCGGCCAACGGGTACCTGATCCACCAGTTCCTGGCGAAGAACACGAACCTGCGGACGGACGGGTACGGCGGCACGGTCGAGAACCGCGTCCGCTTCGCGGTGGAGGTCGTGACGGCGGTCGCGGAGGCGATCGGGCCGGAGCGGGTCGGGGTGCGCGTCTCCCCCGGGGTCGGCGTGAACGGCATCGAGGAGGGCGACACCGAGGCGATCTACCCGGCCCTCGTCGCCGCCCTGGCCGACCGGGGGCTCGCGTACCTGCACGTCGTCTTCGCCGACCCGGAGCAGCCGCTGTTCCAGGAGATCCGGAAGGCCTGGCCGGGCGCGCTGATCGCCAACCCGGTCCTCGGCTGGGGCGGCCCGCTGCCCGCCGACGGCGGTCGCGCGGCGGCCGAACGCCTCCTGGCCGCCGGCGCCGACCTGATCTCCCTCGGCCGCTCCTTCCTCGCCAACCCGGACCTGGTGACCCGCCTGCGCACGGGCGCCCCGATCAACGCGGTACGGGACGGTGGCCTGATGTACACGGGCGGGGCGGCGGGCTACACCGACTACCCGACACTGGACGCGGCCTAGAAGAGGACGCCGGGGGTCCGTGCCCGCCCGGGCTCCCGTCCGCACGGGTCGAAGCGAGTGGTCAGGTGCTGTACGCCGTCTTCAAAGGGCACGGGATGTTCATCGCCCTGGCGACCCTGCTGTCGGCAACGGTCGGCTTCGTCGTCTACAAGCAGTCCCCGCGTGAAGCCGGGCACCGTGCCCTCAAGGGCTTGTTCGGGGCGTCCGTGGCCGCCGTGACCAGTCTGACGCTCTGGTCGACCGGCTCGCCTGTCCATCAGCCGCGGATGTGCGTCGTCAACCGCGACCTCATCGAGCCCTTCACCACCGACCAGAGCCTCCTCAACGCCGGGCTGTTCCTCCCGGTCGGGCTGCTGGGCGTGCTCGCGACCCGGAAGGTCCTCGGCACCCTCGCGTTCGGCATCCTGCTCACCTTCTCGATCGAGACCCTGCAGGGCTCGCTCACCTTCCTGGGGCGGGGCTGCGATTCGAGCGACCTGCTGATGAACTCCCTGGGCGTGGTCGTCGGCGCATGCGTCGGCTGGGGCATCACTGCCCTGGAAAGGCCGCGTGCCGGGTTCCTCCACGTCTGGCGCACTCGGAACACCTGGGCGGCCGTCTCCCTGGTCGCCGGGCTCGCCCTGGTCTGGGGCCTCGCCATCGAGCCGCAGGTCGTGGACCGGACTCTCGGGATCGGGCGGGCGGACGCCGCGCAGGAAGCGGCGATCCGTGCGGCCGTGGACGAGTCCTTCGACGGGTACTACGAGGTCAGCCGCGTCGACTTCGCGGCCGGACCGGACGGCACCGGCACGGTCATGGCCCAGTTCGTCGGGGGCGGCTCCGCCGAGCTCCGCTGGCCCGGCCGGGATACGTTCCAGGCCTATCTCGACATGTCGAGCACGGGCGAGCCGAGCGGCTACCCGCTCCCCGGCGTCAACGTCTCCCCCTCCGGCGGGCAGCAGGCGCAGGAGGTCGCCAGGACGTACGCCGCTCGCCACGCCGCATGGGGACTGCGCGGTGCTCGGCCGAGGACCACGAAGGTCGACGAGAAGGCGGAACTCGGCTGGACGACCAGCCGGCGCCGCCACGACGCGAACGGCGTTCTCCTGCCCATGAGGCTCGACGTCCAGGTCGACCGGGCCGGACGCGTGACGGGGGTCGTCTTCGTGCCGTGAACGCGGTGCCGGTCGGTCGCAGGTCCGGCTCAGGCCGCCCGCCCGATGTGGGACAGGACCGCCCCCGCGCCGTCCTCCGTCGCGATGCCCTGGGCGAGTTGTGTCGCGCGGGTGCGGTACGTCGGGTCGGTGAGGCAGGTCGTGATCGCGTCGGCCAGGTTCTCGGCGGTGAGTTCCGCGTACGGGAGGGGGCGGGGGGCGACACCGCGGGCGTGGAGCAGGTCCGCCCAGAAGGGCTGGTCGGCCATGACGGGGACCGGGACGGCGGGGACGCCGGCGCGCAGGGCGGCGCCGGTGGTGCCCGCGCCCGCGTGGTGCACGACGGCGGCGGTGCGCGGGAACAGCCAGTCGTGCGGGACGTCGCCGATGGGCAGGACGTCGGGGCCGAGGGCGTGCAGCCCGGCCCAGCCCGCCTGGACGACCGCGCGGACGCCCGCGCGGCGGACCGCCGCGGTGACCAGGTCGCCGAGCCGTTCCCCCTCGCCCGGCGCCATGCTGCCGAAGCCGAGGAAGACCGGGGGCGGGCCCGCCTGGAGGAAGTCGGCCAGCTCGGCCGGGGGCCGCCAGCCGTCGGGGCGGGCGGGCCACCAGTAGCCCGACACCCCGACACCGGTGGGCCAGTCGTCGGGGCGGGGCAGTACGAGGGGGCTGTAGCCGTGGAAGACGGGCGGCCGGAGGCCCCCGGTGTCCGCCCAGGCCCCGGTCCCCGCCCCGGTCGCGGTTCCGGGCCCCGTCGGCAGGCCGAGGCGGGTGCGGAGCCGGGTCACCGCCCCCGCGAACGCCCCCTCCGCGCGCCGCACCACGTCCTGCCCGGCCGCGAGGTTGCCCCGGGAGAGGTCGCGGGCGTTGGGCAGCGGGAAGCGGGCGGTGGCGAAGGACGGGGTGAGGTAGGTGCCGAGGACCGGGACGCCGTGCGCCTCGCCGGCCGCGCGGGCGAGCGGCGCCGGGCCGAAGGGGGTGAGCAGCAGGTCGGCCCCGCCCGACACGGCGTCCGCCACCCCGTCGGCGATCCCGTCCGCGTACGCCCTGGTCAGCGCCTGGACCTCGGCCCGCGAGGCGGCCTGCGACCAGTCGCGGATGAGCTGCTGCGCGTCGCCGGGGACGGGACGGAAGTCGAGCCCGCAGCCGCCGATGAGCGGGGCGAAGGACCCGTGCGCGGCGACGGCGACCTGGTGGCCGGCGTCCCGGAGGCGTCGGCCGAGGCCGGTGAAGGGGGCGACGTCGCCCCGGGAACCGGCGGTGATGATGACGATGCGCATGGCGGCGATTCTGCCCGGGGCGCCCCGGGGCCGTGCCGCCCCCGTCGCCGGCTCAGCTCAGCCGGGTGTCCGCGTAGACAGCCATCGCATCGCGCTGATACTCGGCAAGACCGGCCGCGATCCGCTCGTAGTTCCGGCGAAAGCGCGGGTCCTCCACGTACATCAGGGCCAGGCCCTTGTACGCCTCCGCGTTCGGCGTCCAGAACCGGCTCACGTTGCGGTAGTGGGCGTCGATCTCGGCCTGGACGGCCGGGTCGTCGACGGGCGTGCCGGCGGTCATGAACTCCGCGAGGCGGATCATCTGGGCCGTGACCTCGCGCTGCCAGTGCTCCATGTCCGCGGGGGTCATGCCCGCCGTCGCCTGCCGGGACTGCTCGTAGGCCGCGGGCCAGCGCTCCTGTACCTCGGCCTCCATCTCGGGGTCCGGCTCGAAGCCCTCGAAGAGGTTCTCGGGTCGGTTGATCTGCGCCATGGGGGCGTCCTCCTCCAGTTCGGTGATGGTGCGGGCGACCGTCCGGGCGAGCGTCCCGAGGCGTTCGCGTTCCGCGAGCAGCCGCTCGTGGTGCTCGCGGAGGACGGCCACCCGGTCGACCTGGCTGTCCAGGACCGCGCGGATCTCCTTGAGGCCCAGGCCTAGCTCCCGCATGAGCAGGATCTGCTGCAGCCGCAGCAGGTCGTCCCGCTCGTACATGCGGTGCCCGTTGGAGCCGGTCCACGCGGGGGGCAGCAGGCCGATCTCGTCGTAGTGGCGCAGGGTCCGGGAGGTCACCCCGGACATCCGGGCCACGTCCGCGATCGACCAGGCCATGGTGGTGTCCTTCCGTCGCCGGGGCCGGTGTCTCCGGCCCCCACACCACGACCGTAGGAGTTGACGCTGCGGCAAGCGCAAGCGCGGCGCCGGCGGCTACTCCTCCGGGTCGGAGTCCGGCTCGGCGTCCGTGCCCGAGAGGTCGGGGTCGTTGTCCGAGTATCCGAGGGCGCCCCGGCGGGTCTGCCGCAGCACGGCGTGCAGTTGGTTCGCGGTCGTCACCATCTCCCGGAAGAGGTTCGTCATGAGGGTGGACGTGTCGGTCACCCACCGGTCGAAGGCCTGCTGGTCGGCGGTGTTCGTCCGCTTCTTCCCGACGCTGCTGCCCTTCGTCCCGCCGACCAGGTCCTCGTTCCTGAGAACGTCGGCCGCGGCGCCGTCGTAGATGGTGTCCATCAGCCGGTCCTGCAGGGCCCTGAGCTCGGCGGCGTCGCGCCATTCCCGCGTACCGCAGGTCCCCAGGGCGGCCATGACGTCCCTCTTGTACTGCCCGTAGTCCTGCGAGTTCTGGTCGCCGTCCTTGCCCTTGGGGCCGCCGTGCGAGGCGGAGCGGAACCGGGCGTGGTCACGGGACGTGCCGGCCTCGGTGGCGGACGTCCTCAGGTGGTTGATCGCGTCCTTGACCGTGCCGATCCCCGCCGACCTGGTGCGCTGGGTCTCCGAGAGCGACTTGCGGTTGCCCTGGATGAACCCCGCGCGCTCGCCGAGGGCCTTCATCATCGCGCCCGCGAACTCCTTCGCGAGGTCGTCCAGCGCGTTGAACACGTGCTCGCCCTGCGCGGACGCCGACTCTTCCTCCTCCCCCTTGCCGTTGTCCTTCTTCACCGCCTTCCCCTTCCGGTCGCCGCCCGAGGACCCCTCGCCGTTGTCCTTGTCCTTGCCGCCCGCGCGCTGCACGACGACGGGCTCCTGGGCCTCCGCGTGGCCCGCCTGGCGGAGGAACTGGACGACGGCGGCGTTCCCCGCGCTGCGCTGGAGGGCCAGCAGGGGCTGGGGCGCGGCTCCGGTGCGGCGGGGCGGGGTGCGGTCGGGGGCGGCGGGGTGGGCCGCTCGGGAGTCCCGGGTGTCTCGGGCGGACATGAGGTGTCTCGATTCTGCGGGGCGGGGCTGACGGGTGGCCCCTCCTGCTTACCGGCCGGGCCCCGGCCGGCGTCAGGTGCGCGGGGGCACACTTCGCTGCCCCGGCCCCCTCCCGGCCCTCCCGGCCCTCCCGGCCCTCCCGACCTTTCCGGGCACGGTTCGTCGGGTCCTGGGAGGGTGGTGATTCCTACGGTGGAGGCATCAGAGGGAAGGACACCCACCCGTGCTGGACGACCTGAACCGGGCTCTCGAATACGTCGAGGCGCACCTCGACCGCGAGCTCGACGTCGCCGAGGCGGCCCGGATCGCGATGACCTCGGAGTACCACTTCCGGCGCCTGTTCTCGGCGCTCGCCGGGATGCCGCTCTCCGTGTACGTGCGGCGCCGGCGGATGACGCTGGCCGGGGCCGAGGTGATCGGCGGGGAGCGCACGCTGCTCGACGTGGCGGTGCGCTACGGCTACGGCTCCGGGGAGGCGTTCGCGCGGGCGTTCCGCGCGGTGCACGGGGTGGGGCCCGGGGAGGCGCGGCGCACCGGCGCGGTGCTCACGGCGCAGCCGCGGATGTCCTTCCGGGTCGTCATCGAAGGGAGCAGCACCATGCGGTACCGCATCGTCGAGAAGGAAGCGTTCCGGTTCCTCGGCAGGAAGGCGCGGATCCCCCTGGTCCACGAGGGGGTGAACCCGGCCGGGGCGGCGCTCGTGGCGAGCCTGGACGAGCGGGCGATCGGCGCGATGAAGGGGGTGGCCGACGGGGAGCCGGCGGGCGTGCTGTCGGCGGCGGTCCACCTGTCCGACAGCCGCGAGGAGGGCACCGAGCTGGACTACTGGATCGGTGTGGTGGCGGGCCCGGGGGCGGCCGCCGAGGGGCTCGAAGCCCTCGACGTGCCGGCGGGGACCTGGGCGGTCTTCGACGACCACGGGCCCTACCCGAGCGCACTCCAGGAGCTGTGGCGGGCCGTGTTCACCCAGTGGTTCCCCTCCAACCCGTACGCGAGCCGCCCGGGCCCGGAACTGCTGCGGACCGTGCCGGTGGAGATCGGCACGGACACGGACTCCCAGCTGTGGGTGCCGGTGGAGCGGATCCGACCCTGAATTGCCACTCGCTTTGCCACTCTCGCTCCATGGAGTCTCAGGCGGAGTACGGGCCGGATGAGGGCCCCGCCCAGAAGGTCAGCGTTTCCATGCCGGCAGGTCGCGTCGCGGCGGTGAAGGCGCGCGTGGGCGCGCGCGGCTTCTCCGCCTACGTCAGCGCGGCGGTCGAACGGCAGATACAACGGGACCTGCTGGAGGAGTCGCTCCGGGCCAAGGAGGCCGAGATCGGCCCTCCCACCCAGGAGATCCAGGACTGGGCCGCGGCGATCTTCCGCGAAGCCGAGGAGCAGGCCGCCCGGCTGGAGCCCGGGGAGGAGAAGCGGTGACACGCACGCGAAGCCAGTTGGCCCACGGCGTTCTCCTGCTGGACTCCCGGGGGCTGGGCAAGTACCTCTCGAACGACCCCAAGGTGGTCGGCCTGGTGCGGACCGCCCAGTCGAAGGACACACTCGTCGCCCTCAGCAACCTGACCCTGCTCGAGGCCTGGAACCCGCGGACGCGCATGGACCGATTCCGATGGGAGGTCTCCCGCCTGGAGGTCGTCCCCGTCACCGACGAGATCTCGTGGCGGGCGCTCGATCTCCTGCGCAACGCGCATCTGCACGGCCACAAGTACGCGATCGACTCCGTCGTCGCCGCCACCGCCCTCGGCTACCCCGGCCCGAGGATCGTCGTGACCTCGGACGTCGACGACATGGTCAAGCTCTGCGGACAGCGGGTCACGACCGTCGGGGTGTGAACACCGGCACCCGGACGTCGCCCTCCGGGCGGAAGGCGACGTCCAGGTCCATGCCGATGCGCAGGTCCGCCTCCGGGCAGTCGACCACCTCGGTCATCATCCGGGGGCCCTCGGCGAGGTCGACGACCGCCGCCACGTACGGCACGCGCTCGCCGAAGGGCGGGAGGTCGTTGCGGTGGACGACGGACCAGGTGTAGAGGGTGGCGCGGCCGCTCGCCGGGCGCCAGGCGACGGACTCGCCCCAGCAGTACGGGCAGAACTCGCGCGGGTAGTGGTGGGCGCGGTCGCAGCCGGCGCAGTGGCGGAGCAGCAGGCGGCCTTCGGCGGCGGCGTCCCAGTAGGTGCGGGTGAAGGCGTCGACATCCGGGGTGGCCGTCATCAGAAGAGTCCGATCGCGTGGTCGAGGGACCAGGTCTGCCAGGACACGGCGAAGAGGGCGACCAGGGAGATCAGCGCCATCATCGCGTTCTGCCCCTGCTCGGCCCAGTCGTGGATCATCAGGGTGAGGTACAGGAGGTTGAGGAGCAGCCCCCCGACCAGGGCGACGGGGGTGAGCAGGCCGGAGATCAGGCCGAGGCCGAGGGCGAGTTCGGCGTAGACGACGACGTACGCCATGAGCCTGGGGCGCGGGGCGACGACGGCGTCGAAGCCCTTCTTCACCGGCGGCCACTTGTGCCTGCCCGCCACGTCCGCGGCCCAGGCGATGCCCGTGCCCCGCTCGAACCAGCCCTTCTTGTCCTTGTGCCGCCAGCTCTCCAGCCACCACAGGCCGAGGCCGATACGGAGGACGGCGAGCCATTCGGCGCCCGTGAGCCAGATCGTCCGCATGTGCCCCGCCGCCCTTCGGGTGATGAAATCTGACAGGCCGTCAGTTCAGCGGATGGCGCCGGTTCTCCGCAAGACCTCTGCACGCGTGATCGATTCGCAACCGAACCCCCTCTTGACCGAGACCCATCGCGTGTACGCGTCATTACGCTCAGCGGTCATGACCACCCCCCAGACCCACCCCGTCTACGTCATCGGCGGCGGCCCCGGCGGACTCGCCGTCGCCGCCACCCTGCGCGAGCAGGGCGTGCGGGCCGTCGTCCTGGAGAAGTCGGACGCCGTCGGCGCCTCCTGGCGCCGCCACTACGACCGGCTGCGGCTGCACACCACCCGCCGCCTCTCCGCGCTCCCCGGACTGAAGATCCCCCGCTCCTTCGGACGCTGGGTCGCCCGCGCGGACGTGGTGCGCTACCTGGAGAAGTACGCCGAGGTCCACGACCTGGAGATCGTGACGGGGGTCGAGGTCACCCGGATCGAGCGGGAGGAGGCCCGGGCGCGCGCGGGCGGGGACGGGGACCCGGGCGCGGGCGGCCGCAAGCGGTCGCGCAAGCGCCCGGACGCCGACGCCGACGGGCACTGGGTGCTGCACGCGACCGGCGGGCGCCGGCTCGTCGGCAGCGCCGTGGTCGTCGCCACCGGCTACAACCACACGCCCCGGGTGCCCGACTGGCCCGGCCTGGACGCCTACGCCGGCACCCCCGGCCGCGAGTTCGTCCACGCGAGCGCCTACCGCGACCCCCGGCCGTACGAGGGCCGGGACGTCCTCGTCGTCGGCGTCGGCAACACCGGCGCCGAGATAGCCGCGGACCTCGCGGAGGGCGGCGCCGCCCGGGTGCGGCTGGCCGTGCGCACCGCCCCGTACATCGTCCGCCGCTCCACGGCCGGCTGGCCCAGCCAGCGCACCGGCATCCTCGTGCGGCGGCTCCCGGCGGGCCTGGTGGACCGGGCCACGGGGCTGCTCGGCCGGTTCATCACGGCCGACCTCTCGGCGTACGGGCTGCCCCGCCCCGAGGGAGGCCTCTACTCCCGGGTGCGCCAGGGCGCGATCCCGGTGCAGGACGTGGGCCTGGTCGCGGCCGTGCGGGCCGGGAAGGTGGAGCCGGTGGCCGCCGTGACCTCCTTCGACGGCGACGGGGTCGTCCTCGCCGACGGCTCCCGGATCACTCCCGACGCGGTGGTCGCCGCCACCGGCTACGAGCGCGCCCTCGAGCCCCTGCTCGGCCACCTCGGGGTGCTCGACGAGCGCGGCCGTCCGGTGGCGCGGGGGGCGCGGTGCCCGGACGGGGTGCCGGGGCTCTACTTCACGGGGTTCACGAATCCGATCAGCGGGATGTTCCGGGAGATGGCGCTCGACGCGGAGCGGATCGCCCGGCGGATCGCCCGGCAGCGGGCCCGGTAGCGGGCCCGCCCTCGATCCCGGTAGCAGGCGCGGCGGCGCGGCGGGGCGCCAGGGGACGGACTCGGCGGGCTCCGCGGTGCGGGAGGCGCCCCCGCGAGAGGCGCCCGACGGCACCTCCCGCACCGCGAAGATCCCCCTTCCCCACGACAGTTCGCTGCACGGCCATTCCTGACTTACCGTCAGTTCTGTAATCTGACTGTGCGTCAGAGAAGGGAACGGCCGGAAACAGCACACGCGGACGAGCGGACGGACGGGCGGAGCTACCACGATGCTTGGATCGACTCACGGCACCTTCACCACAGACCTCCGCGCTCGCGTCGTCGCCTGCGGCGAGCAGCCCACCCGGGTCGCCGTGCACGGCGTCACCGCCGTCGAGGGCGATACGGACGTCAGCGGGCGCCCGCTGCACGCGTCCGTGCCCGAGCTCGACCGGTTCTTCCGGCCCGAGGTGGTGGCCGTCGTCGGCGCCTCCGACGCCGAGGGCCGGCCCAACACCGGGATCACCCGCCAGCTCCTCGACTGGGCCGGGCGGGTCGGGGCACGGGTGGTGCCGGTGCACCCGACCCGCACCTCGGTCTTCGGCATCGACTGCGTCGCGTCCGTCGGCGAACTCGGCGCGCTCGGCGTGAACGTCGACCTCGCCGTGCTCCTGGTGGCCGACCCGCTGCCCGTGATCGAGCAACTGGCCGAGGCCAAGGTGCGGTTCGCCGTCGCCTTCGCGTCCGGCTTCGCCGAGACCGGCGAGGAGGGTGCCGCCGCGCAGGAGCGCCTGGCGGCCGCGGTGGGCCGCTCGGGGCTGCGGCTGCTCGGCCCCAACACCAACCTCAACGCCTTCGAGCGCTTCCGCGAGGACCTCGACGGACCCGCCGTCGCCCTCATCACCCAGTCCGGGCACCAGGGCCGGCCCGTCTTCACCATGCAGGAGCTGGGTGTCCGGCTCTCGCACTGGGCGCCCACCGGCAACGAGGCCGACCTGGAGACCGCCGACTTCCTCTCGTACTTCGCGCACCGGCCCGAGGTCGGCGCCATCGCCTGTTACGTGGAGGGGCTCAAGGACGGACGCTCCTTCCTGCTCGCCGCCGACCAGGCCGCCCGGCGCGGGGTGCCGGTCGTCGCGGTGAAGGTGGGCCGCACGGAGGCCGGGGCCCGGATGGCCGCCTCGCACACCGGCAAGCTGACCGGGGCGGACCAGGTCGTCGACGCGGCCATGCGGCAGTTCGGGGTGATCCGGGTCGACGGGCTCGACCAGCTCCAGGACACCGCCGCGCTGCTGGCCCGGGCCCGCAAGCCGGTCGCGGACGGGGTGGTCGTCTACTCGATCTCCGGCGGCACCGGCGCGCACTTCTCGGACCTGGCCACGGCGGCGGGGCTCAAGCTGCCCACCCTCTCCCAGGCCCGGCAGGACGAGCTGCACCAGTGGATCCCCCCGTACCTGAGCGTGGCCAACCCGGTCGACAACGGCGGGCACCCGGTGGGCGACTGGCGCGGCCGGAAGATCATCGACTCGATCCTCGCCGACCCGGAGGTGGGGGTGCTGATCTGTCCGATCACCGGCCCCTTCCCCCCGATGAGCGACAAGCTGGCGCAGGACCTGGTGGACGCGGCCGAGGCGACGGACAAGCTGGTCTGCGTGGTGTGGGGCTCGCCGGTCGGCACCGAGGAGGCCTACCGCACCACGCTGCTCGGCTCCTCGCGGGTCGCCACCTTCCGCACCTTCGGCAACTGCATCGGCGCGGTGAAGGCCTACCTCGACCACCACCGCTTCACCGCCGGCTACCGCTCCCCCTTCGACGAGGCCCCGCGCACCCCGTCCCCCTCCTTCCGCAAGGCGCAGGCCCTGATGCGGCCCGGCCACCGGCTGAGCGAGCACGCGGCGAAGCAGCTGCTGCGGGCGTACGGGATCAGGGTGCCGCGCGAGCAGCTGGTCACCAGCGCGGCGGCGGCCGTGCGGGCGGCGGGCCTGGTCGGCTACCCGGTGGTCATGAAGGCCTCGGGCGCGCAGCTGGCCCACAAGACGGAGCTGGGCCTGGTGAAGGTCGGGCTGACCTCGGCGAGCCAGATCCGCGACACGTACCGCGAACTGACCGACATCGCCCGCTACGAGGGCATCGACCTGGACGGCGTCCTGGTCTGCCAGATGGTCGGGCGCGGGGTGGAGATGGTGGTCGGGGTGACCCACGACTCGCTCTTCGGGCCGACGGTCACGGTCGGGCTCGGCGGCGTCCTGGTGGAGGTGCTGAACGACGCGGCGGTACGGGTGCCGCCGTTCGGCGAGCGGGAGGCCCGGGACATGCTGGGCGAACTGCGCGGCCGGGCCCTGCTCGACGGGGTGCGGGGGGCGCCGCCGGCGGACGTGGACGCGCTGGTGGAGGTGGTGCTGCGGGTGCAGCGCATGGCGCTCGAACTGGACGGCGATCTGGCCGAGTTGGACATCAACCCGCTGATGGTGCTGCCGCGGGGACAGGGCGCGGTGGCCCTGGACGCGCTCGCGGTGTGCCGGTAGGCGGCAGGCGAAGGGGAACCCATGTCGGAGGACGTCCTGCACGCCGTCGAGAACGGCGTCGCGTGGATCACGCTCAACCGGCCCGAGGCGATGAACGCGGTCACCTGGGACCAGCGGGAGCGGATCATCGCGCTCCTCGCGGACGCCTCGGCCGACCCGGAGGTCCGGGCGGTGGTGATCACGGCGACCGGGCGCGGTTTCTGCGCGGGCGCGGACCTGCGGGGAGGCCCGCCGGCCTCCCCGGCCGACGGGGAGCGGGTGGCCGGGGACGTGGCCCGGATGATCCGCCGGGGCGCCCAGCGCTTCGTCGGGGCGGTGCTGGACTGCGAGAAGCCGGTGATCGCGGCGGTGAACGGGACGGCGGCGGGGATCGGGGCGCACCTGGCCTTCGCGTGCGACCTGGTGCTGGCGGCGGAGCCGGCGAAGTTCGTGGAGGTGTTCGTGCGGCGCGGGATCGTGCCGGACGGGGGCGGGGCGTATCTGCTGCCGCGACTGGTGGGCCCGCAGCGGGCGAAGGAGCTGATGTTCTTCGGCGACGCGGTGCCGGCGGCGGAGGCGCGGGCGATGGGCCTGGTGAACCGGGTGGTGCCGGCGGAGGAGCTGGAGAAGACCGCCCGCGAGTGGGCGGAGCGGCTGGCCCAGGGCCCGACCCGGGCCCTGGCCCTCACCAAGCAGCTGGTGAACGCGTCCCTGGACACCGACCGGGCGTCCGCCTTCACGGCGGAGGCGAACGCCCAGGAGCTGTGCATGACGACGCGGGACGCGCAGGAGGGGGTGGCGGCGTTCGTGGAACGCCGGACCCCTACGTACGGGGGGCGCTGAGGGGGGCTGGCGGCCCCTACGCCACTGCGCCCGCCACGCCCGTACGCCCGTCCGGCACGCCCGCGACGGTGACGATCACCTGACCGCGCACGCCCTCGCCGAGCACGCCGGCGAGGGCGTCGGTCGTAGCGGCGACGAGCCGTGCGGGGGCGTCGGGGACCTCCGGGAGGTGGTAGGCGGCCTCGCGCATGCTGAGCGTGACGAGCGGGCCGTGGGTTTCGGTCGGGACGCCGCCGAGGCCCCGGCGGTGCTGGGGGACGCCGATCAGGTCGACGCCGACGAGACGGGCGAAGCCGTCGCCGAAGACGGCGCCGACGGCGTCGGTGAGGGCGCGGATCAGAGGGGCTTCGACGGTGCCGTCGAGGGTCTCCTCGCGGATGTGCACGGTGAAGTGGGGCATAGCGGACCGACCTCCGTACGATGAGGGGGTTTAGCTTTGCCAGTAAAACACCTTTGTACTCAAAGGTAAATGAGGGAGGCCGCCGCCGCATGTCCGGGAACGCCGACGACACCGTCCGCGAGCTGCTGCTGCTCATGCCCCGCCTGATCGGCCGGGCCAAGCGGATCCCCGTCCCCGAACCGCTCCGCCCCCTCGACCTGGCCCCGCGCCACCTCTCCCTCCTCGCCCTCCTGCTCTTCGACGGGGACATGTCCGTCAACGAGCTCGCCGCCCGCCTGGAGGTCGCACCGACCACGGTCAGCCTGCTCGTGGGCGACCTGAGCCGGAAGGGCGTGCTGGAGCGGCGCGAGGACGAGCGGGACCGGCGCCGCCGGATCGTCCGGATCGCCGAGGCCCACGCACCGGCCATCACTGCCTGGCTGGCCCCGGGCGCCGCCGCCTGGCGCACGGCCCTCGCCCCACTGACGGCGGAGCAGCGGCGCCTGTTCGTGGACACCCTGCTCGCCTACGAGACGGCCGTGGGCGAGGCCGACTGAGCCGCGGGGCTTCTCATCTGACGCTCCGTCAGCTTCACTGGTCGGCATGATGGGACACGCTGGGATGGCGGCCACCGCCGTCCGATACCTCAGGTCGGCCGGGGCGCCCACGGCCGTGGAACCCCTGCCCCGCCCCGCGCTGCGCGCCGTACGGGACGACGAGCGGCTGCCGGTCGACCCCGCCGAGTTCCGGCGCGTGCTCGGGCACTTCGCGAGCGGGGTCACGATCGTGACGGCCCTGGACGCCGAAGGCCCGGCGGGCTTCGCCTGCCAGTCCTTCGCCTCGCTCTCCCTCGACCCGCCGCTGATCGCCTTCATGGTCGCCCGCACCTCCACGACCTGGCCCCGGATCGCCCGCGCGGGCACCTTCTGCGTCAACATCCTCGGCGCCGACCAGGGCGGACTGTGCCGTTCCTTCGCGGTGAGCGGCGCCGACAAGTTCGCGGGCGTGGAGTGGACCCCGGCCCCGAGCACCGGCTCCCCCCGCCTCCCGGACGCCCCGGCCTGGCTCGACTGCACGATCACGACGGTCCACACGGGCGGCGACCACCTCATCGTGGTGGGCCGCGTGGACTCCCTCGGCGCCACGGACGGCACGGCGGACCCGCTGCTGTTCCACCGGGGGCGGTTCGGGCGGTTCAGCGAGTAGCACCAAAAGCCCCCCAGGCGCCGACTCACCCGTTCGGATGCTCCTGGGCAACCGACGCCCCGCACGGCTACGCTGGCTATAACGTCCGCGTTATGTCGTGGGGAAGCGTCGAAGTCGAGCCGGAGGTGGAAAAGTGGTTCCTCGGGCTCAGTCCGGGCCATCGCGGTACCGCCGCGTTCTACATCGACCTCCTGGCCGACCAGGGTGTGCACCTCGGCGAGCCGTACACGCGCCAGCTGTCCGGGAAGGTCAGGGAACGCGCTTCCACCTGGACGGCGACGCGATGCGCATCACGTACTGGATCGCGCCCGAGCGACGGATCATTCTCCTGACCGCCTTCCGCAAGACGCGACAGCGGGAGCCGGCCGAGATCGCTCGGGCCGTGCGGGCCTGGGCTCACTGCGTCGGGCAGGAACACACCGTCGACGAGGGGTGACCCGATGACCAGCCGAGAAGACTGGGCCGACCTGCGGCAGGACGCGCTGCGCGACCCCGAGGCGGTCGCCTCGTACGAGGCGACCCGCATCCGGTACGAGCTGGGGGTCGCCGTTCGGGCGAGGCGGGAGGAGCTGGGTATGACGCAGAGCCAGCTCGCGCTGGCGAGCGGGCTCCAGCAGCCCGCCGTCGCCCGGTTCGAGGCCGGCGGCACGATGCCCACGCTGCCCGTGCTCGAACGGCTCGCCGCGGCGCTGGACCTGCGCCTGCACGTCGGGTTCGAGCCCTTGGACCGCGCCGCCGGATGACCGCGCCGCCCTACGCCGCCACCACCCCGCCCCGGGGCCGCCGGATGACCAGGGCCATCAGTGCCGCCGCCGCGCACAGGGCGCCGGAGGCGTACCAGACGGGGTCGTAGGAGCCGAAGACGTCGCGGGCCAGGCCGCCGGCGAAGGCGACGGCGGCGGCGCCGACCTGGTGGGAGGCGAGGACCCAGCCGAAGACGATGGCGCTGTCCTCGCCGTAGTGCTCGCGGCACAGGGCGATGGTCGGCGGGACCGTGGCGACCCAGTCGAGGCCGTAGAAGACGATGAAGAAGAGCATCGGCGGGTGGACCGCGGGAGCCAGCAGCATCGGCAGGAAGAGCAGCGAGACGCCGCGCAGGGCGTAGTAGACGGCGAGCAGGCGGCGGGCCTCGAAGCGGTCGGTGAACCAGCCGGAGGCGATCGTGCCGACCACGTCGAAGACGCCGATCACGGCGAGGAGTCCGGCCGCCGCCGTCACCGGCATGCCGTGGTCGTGGGCGGCGGGCACGAAGTGGGTCTTCACCAGGCCGTTGGTGGAGGCGCCACAGATCGCGAAGGTGCCGGCGAGCAGCCAGAAGGGGCCCGTGCGGGCCGCCTTGAAGAGGACCGTGACCGCGCGGCGGGCGGCGCCGGTGACGGGGGCGGGCTTGTCGGCGTACTCCCCGCCGTACGGGGCCAGGCCCACGTCCGCCGGGTGGTCGCGCAGCAGCAGCCAGACGAAGGGCACGACGGCGAGGGCGGCCAGCGCGACCGTGACGGCGGCGGGGCGCCAGCCGTGGTGCTCGACCAGCCAGGAGAGCAGCGGCAGGAAGATCAGCTGCCCGGAGGCGCCGGCCGCGGTCAGGATGCCCGTGACCAGGCCGCGCCGCGCGACGAACCAGCGGTTGGTGACCGTCGCCGCGAAGGCCAGCGCCATCGAGCCGCTGCCGAGGCCGACCAGGACGCCCCAGAACAGGATCAGCTGCCAGGCCGCCGTCATCCAGACGGTGAGCAGGGAGCCGGCCGCGATGACCGTGAGGGCCAGCGCCACGACCCTGCGGATGCCGAAGCGGTCCATCAGCGCGGCCGCGAACGGTGCCGTCAGGCCGTACAGCGCGAGGTTCACGGAGACCGCGAAGCCGATCGTGCCGCGCGACCACGCGAACTCGCCGTGCAGCGGCTCGATCAGCAGGCCGGGCAGCGAGGCGAAGGCCGCCGCCCCGATGATCGTGACGAAGGTGACGGCCGCGACGAACCAGGCGCGGTGCACGCGGGGGGTGCGGGCGGACGGGCGGGAGGCGGCGGGCGGCGCGGGCCGCGCGGGGGGCTCGGTTGTCTGGGTCACGTCATACAGAATCCGGCCATCGGAGCCCCGCCACCATTGGCCCGAGGGACGGGTTTGCAACGGATCGGGCCAGGCGGGCCGACCCGCCGACCCGCCGGCCGGACTCCGAACCCGCCCGGCGCACCCGGCACGCCCGTGCGCCCACCCCGCCTACGCCCTCGGCAAGGTCCTGATCGGCCGCACCACCAGCAGTGCCGTCACCACCAGCACCGCGATCCCCGCCCCGGCCAGCAGCACCTGCTCCGCGCCCACCACCGCCGCGACCGGGCCCGACAGGGTGCGGCCGACGCCCATCATCAGCAGCGATCCGGCCACGTCGTACGCGTGCATCCGGTTCAGCGCGTCCTGCGGGACGTGGGTCTGGACCGCCGTCGACCACATCACCAGCCAGAAGGCGAAGGCCGCCCCGCCGGTGAACTGGCCCGCGTACAGCAGCGGCACCGCCGCGTCCGTGCCGAGCAGCAGCAGGTTCACCGGCAGGCCGAGCAGGGCGACCGCCCCGGCGGCCAGCGGGCGGACCGGGCGCAGCCGCAGGGCGAGCAGGCCGCCGACGGCGCTGCCCGCTCCGTTGACGGCCATCAGCACGCCGTACGTCGCCGAGCCGTGCTGCTCGGTCACCAGGCTCGCGGTGAGCGGCACCATCGGGCCCGCCACCGTCAGGCCGTACACCGTCCAGATGGAGATGACCCCCCACAGCCAGCTCCGGGCCCGGAACTCACGCCATCCGAGAGCGAGTTCGGAGGCCATAGAGCCGCGCCGGATCCCGTCCGAGGGGACCGGAGCGAGCCGCATCAGGGTGAAGCAGAGGGCGCTGACGGCGAAGGCGGCGCCGTTGACGCCGAAGGCCGCGCCGGCGTTCCACAGGGCGACGAGCAGACCGGCGGCGGCCGGGCCGGCCATCGTCATGAGCGCCTCGACGACCCTGAGCACCGCGTTGGCCCGCTGCACGTCCGGGGCGATGCGCGGGATCGTGGACGCGACGCCCGGCTGGAAGAGGGCGGCGCCGATGCCGCTGACGGCGGACAGCACGTACACGGCCCACAGCGGCGGGCTGCCGAGCGCGAAGGTCACCCCGAGCAGCACCGCGCCCGGCAGCCGGAGGAGGTCGGCGAGGATCATCATGCGCCGCGCGGTGAAGCGGTCGGCGAGCACGCCCCCGAAGAGCACGAAGACGGCGAAGGAAGCGGTCCACAGACCGAGCGCGTAGCCGACGGTGGAGCCGGAGTGACCCGCGCCGATGAGCCCGGCGGCGAAGGCGACCGGGACCATGCCCTCGCCGAACACGGCGACCGCGCGGGCGACGAAGAAGAGCCGGAAGTTACGGTTCCAGAGGGCGGGAGCGGGCGGCTCGGTGGGGGCGGGGATCCCCTCGACGGGTGCGGGCGGCTCCACGGGGGCGGGAATCCGTCCGTCGGCCTCAGACTTGTACGTGTTGTCCGTCACGAGCACACAGAGGTATCAGTGACTGGTCTGGACCACCACTGGATTTCAAGGAGCGAGCAGGAGTGAGCAGCATCCGTCCGCACCGGGTCGCCGTCCTCGCCCTGCCCGGCCTGCTCCCCTTCGAACTCGGCATCCCGCACCGGATCTTCGGCCGCGCCAAGGACCCCGGCGGACGGTCCCTGTACGAGATCGTCACCTGCGCTCCGGTCCCGGGGCCGGTCCCGACGGACGCCGACTTCTCCGTGCACGTCGAGCACGGACCCGAGGTCCTCGCCACCGCCGACACGGTGGTCGTCCCCGCCTCGTACGAGCTCGGCCCCGTCTACGAGGAGGGACGGCTGACCCCGGAACTGGCGGCGGCGCTCGCGCACGTCCGGCCCGGCACCCGGCTCGTCTCCATCTGCACCGGCGGGTACGTGCTGGCCGCCGCGGGCTACCTCGACGGGCGCCCGGCCACCACCCACTGGGCCTCCGCCGACCACTTCCAGCGGCTCTTCCCCCGGGTGCGGGTGGACGCGGACGTCCTGTTCGTGGACGACGGGGACGTGCTGACCTCGGCGGGGGTCGCCGCCGGGATCGACCTGTGCCTGCACATCGTGCGCCGCGACCACGGCACGGGCGTCGCCAACGAGGTGGCGCGTCGCACGGTCGTGCCCCCGCACCGGGACGGCGGCCAGGCCCAGTACATCGCGCGCCCGGTGCCCGAGGCGGGCAGCTCGACCACGACCGCGGCCCGCGCCTGGGCCCTCGCCCACCTGCACGAGCCGATCCAGCTGCGGGACCTGGCGGTGCGCGAGTCGATGAGCGTGCGGACCTTCACCCGCCGTTTCCGCGAGGAGGCCGGCGTCAGCCCGGGCCAGTGGCTCACCCGGCAGCGGGTGGAACGCGCCCGTCACCTCCTGGAGTCCACCGACCTCCCGGTCGACCAGATCGCCCACGACGCGGGCTTCGGCACCGCCCAGTCGCTGCGGGTGCACCTCCAGGCGGCGATCGGGGTGACCCCCACGGCCTACCGGCGCACCTTCCGGGCGGCGGGGGCCGTGGGCTGAGCGACCGCGCCGGGTGCCGCCCCGGCCGCCCGGTCCCCGGCCTCCTCCGCCTCCTCCGCCCCGTCCGCCCTCCGCGCCACCGGCATCCGGCGCTCGCCCCACACCCCCACCGCCGTCAGGACCAGCGTCAGGACCACCCCGCACAGGATCGCCGTCGACGGGGCCACGACCCCGAGCAGCGCGCCCGCGAGGGTGCCGCTGACCGCGTATCCGGCGCCGACCGCCGCGTACATCACCGAATAGCCGGCGGCGAGGGCGCCGGGCGGCAGGATCTGGCGCAGGGCGAGGTTGCGGGTGAGCATGGCCGGGGCCTGGAGGAGTCCGGCCGCGATCAGGGCGGCGCCGACGGCGGCGGTCCAGGGCAGGACGGCGACGAGCGCGACGCCCGCGGAGACGGCGACGATCAGGACGGCGGACTGGACGGGCAGCCGCCCCGGCCAGGAGTCGCGCAGGCCGTAGAGGAAGGCGCCGACGGCCGAGCCGATCGAGAAGCCGGCGAGCAGCGGCCCGGCCCAGCCGATGGCGGCCCCGCGCTGTTCCAGCAGGGCGGGCAGGACCAGCTCCGCGAGGGCGAGCAGGGTGAGGCTCGCCGCGCCCGTGACGTACACCGGCCAGGCCCGGGCGAGGACCCGGCCCATCGCTGCGCCGGTCTCCTTCGCCTCGGCGGACCAGCCCGCGGGGAGCAGCCACAGGCCCGCCACGGACAGGGCCATGAGCCCGGCCTGGAGCAGCGGTGGTACGGCGGGCCCGGCGCCGAGCGCGAGTCCGGTGGCGAGCGCGGGGGCGGCGGCCCAGATCCCGAAGGTCAGGACCGACTCCATGCTCATCGCCTGGGTGACCGCCCGCTCCGGGACCAGGCTGGTGAGCAGCGCCCGCTGCCCGCCGGGGACGGCGGCCGGGCCCGCGCCGGCGCAGAAGGCGAGGGTGCCGAGGAGGACGGGGTGGGCGCCGCCGCCCGCGAGCCCGAGCCCCGCGAAGCCGGTGGCGCCGACCGCGAGCCCGGCCGCGAGCTGCGGCCGGGCCCGCTCCGCGTTCATCCGCATGCCGAGCACGGGCGCGGCGATGATCTCGCCGAGGACGTACGCGGCGGCGAGCACGGCCCCGAGGGCGTACCCGCCGGGCTCCTCCCGTACCAGGAAGACCAGCGCGAGCGGCGCCATCGCGACGGGCAGCCGGGCGGCGACGGTGACCGCCGACCAGGCGAGGACGGGGCGGGTGACGAGCTCGCGGTAGGACATGGACAGGACCGTAACGAGGTACGGCCCTGCTGCCCAGGCACTTTCGGCGGCCTCGTCGGCCGGGGGCGCCCGGGCCGGGCCGGCGCGATCCGGCGGACAGCGCCTAGAAGGTGAGCACCCCCCCGCGCCACCTTCCCCTGTTCCGCGTCCTCCACGGCCCGCTCGAACTCCTCCACCGGGTAGGTGGCGGTGACCAGTTCGTCGAGCAGGAGCCGGCCGGAGAGGTAGAGCTCGGCGTAGAGGGCGATGTCCTTCTGGGGGCGTGAGGAGCCGTAGCGGCAGCCCAGGATCGACTTGTCCAGGAACATCGCGGCGGGCGGGAAGCTCGCCTCGGCCTTGGGGGCGGTCATGCCGAGCAGGATGGCCTGGCCGTGCCGGTCGAGCAGGTCGATCGCGGTGCGGACGAGGCCGGTGTGGCCCACGCATTCGAAGACGTGGTCCGCGCCGGTGGGCAGGATCTCCCGTACCGCGTCCGTCGAGGCGAGGAAGTGGGTCGCGCCGAAGTCGCGGGCCACCGTCTCCTTCGCCGGGTTGGTGTCGACGGCGACGATCGTCGTCGCGCCCGCGATCCGGGCGCCCTGGAGGACGTTGAGGCCGATGCCGCCGGTGCCGATGACGACGACGGTCTCGCCGCGGTCGACCCGGGCCCGGTTGAGGACGGCCCCGACGCCGGTGAGGACGCCGCAGCCCATGAGGGCGGCCGAGGTCAGCGGGATGTCCGTCGGGATCTTCACGGCCTGGACGGCCTTGACGACGGTCTTCTCCGCGAAGGAGGAGTTCGAGGCGAACTGGAACAGCGGCTGCCCGTCGCGGGAGAACGGCCGGCCGGGCATCCCGATCGCCTTGCGGCACATCGTCGGGCGCCCGCGGTCGCAGTCGGCGCAGGCCCCGCAGTTGGCGAGGGTGGACAGGGCCACGTGGTCGGCCGGCACGACGTGCGTGACGCCGGGGCCGACCGCCTCCACGACGCCGGCGCCCTCGTGGCCGAGGACGACGGGCACGGGGAAGGGGATCGTGCCGTCGACGACCGAGAGGTCGCTGTGGCACAGCCCGGCCGCGGCGATCGCGACGAGCACCTCGCCGGGTCCGGGATCGCGGACCTCCAGGTCGTCGACGACCCGGACCTGCTTCCCGTCGAAGACGACGCCTCTCACGGTCAGCCCTCCTTGCGGGAGTTGGGGCGGTCTCCGGCGGCGGCCGCCCGCGCCATCTCCTCCAGCTGCTGGAGCATCGGCATCGGGTCCGTCCCGACCGTGCCCGGGAGGAAGTCGGCGATCCGGTCCGGGGTCCAGGCGCCGCCCTCGGCGTATCCGGCCCGCAGTTCGCGGGGCTGGGCCCAGACGGCGATCTTGGGTCCGGCGATCGTGTAGACCTGGCCGGTGATCTTCTCGGCCCTGGCCCGGTCGGAGAGCAGGTAGACGACGAGCGCGGCCACGTCCTCCGGTTCGCCGATCTCCTTGAGCTCCATGGGCACGTTGGCCGACATCCGGGTGCGGGCGACGGGCGCGACCGCGTTCGCCGTGACGCCGTACTTGTGGAGGCCGAGCGCCGCCGAGCGGACCAGGGAGATGATGCCGCCCTTGGCCGCCGAGTAGTTGGCCTGGGCGACCGAGCCCTGGTGGTTGCCGCTGGTGAAGCCGACGAGGGTACCGCCGCCCTGCCGGCGCATGACCGCGGAGGCGGCCCGGAAGACGGTGAAGGTGCCCTTGAGGTGGGTGGCGACGACGGGGTCCCACTCCTCCTCGGACATGTTGAAGAGCATCCGCTCGCGCAGGATGCCGGCGACGCACACGACGCCGTCGATCCGCCCGTACTCGGCGAGCGCCACGTCGACGACGCGCTGCCCGCCCGCCATCGTCGAGATGTCGTCGGCCACGGCCACGGCCGCCCCGCCCGCCGCCTCGATCTCCTTGACGACGGACTCGGCGATCTCGCTCGTCGGCTCGCCGCCCTCGATGGAGACCCCGTAGTCGTTGACGACGACCTTCGCGCCCTCCGCCGCGCAGGCGAGGGCGACCGCGCGGCCGATCCCCCGCCCCGCGCCCGTCACGGCGACGACCTTCCCTGCCAAGAAGTTCCCCACGCCCGGCCCCTTCCCGCGGTTTCTGACGGTCCGTTAGATTCTTTCGTCGTCAGGATTCTACGGCCCGTCAGATACCGGAAAACAAGACCCCGGAGGCCCGATGTCTTCCCCCAGCGCACTCCCGCCCGAATTCCACGAGATCGCCAAGCGCGTCAACAACTGGGGCCGTTGGGGCCGGGACGACGAGATCGGCACCCTCAACCTGATCACCGACGAGGTGGTCCGCGAGGCCGCCGCCACCGTCCGCACCGGCCGGCGCGTCCCGCTCGCCGTCGCCCTCGAACAGGACGGCGTACAGACCGGCATGATCCCCGGCCGGGTCAACCCGCTCCACGTCATGGTCCAGATCAACCAGGAGCTCTTCGGCCCCGGCACCGTCGCCACCAGCGACGACGCCGTGACCCTCGGCCTCCAGGCCGGCACCCACTGGGACGCGCTCACCCACGTCTCGCACTCGGGGCGCATCTACAACGGGCGGCCCGCCGACACCGTCACCGCGCACGGCCGCTCGCAGTACAGCGGCATCCACACCGCCCGCCACCTGGTGAGCCGCGGGGTGCTGCTCGACGTGGCCGCCGCCAAGGGCCTGGACCGGCTGCCCGGCGACCACGCCGTCACCCCCGAAGACCTCGACGAGGCGGCGGAGTTCGGCGGGGTCACCGTACGCTCCGGCGACATCGTCCTCGTACGCACCGGGCAGATCCGGGCGTATCTCGCCGGGGACAAGCACGGCTACGCGTTCCCCTCGCCCGGCCTGTCCGTGCGCACGCCCGAGTGGTTCCACGCCCGGGACGTGGCGGCGGTCGCCAACGACACGCTCACCTTCGAGATCTTCCCGCCGGAGATCGAGAACCTGTGGCTGCCCGTGCACGCCCTCGACCTGGTCGAGATGGGCATGCTCCAGGGGCAGAACTGGAACCTGGAGGAACTGTCCACAGCCTGTGCACAAGAGCGGCGGTACGCGTTCCTGCTCTCCGCGATGCCGGAACCCTTCGTGGGCGGGACGGGTACCCCCGTGGCACCGGTGGCCGTCCTCTGAGGCCGGCCGGGCCCCGACGGACGTGGGTGGCGGCGCACTCGCGCGCGCCCCGAGCACGGCACGACCGGGCCGCCACCCGTCACGACCCGCGCTCGCCGAGGGGCCACGCCCCTCGGCTCCCCTCGCCGTACGAATCGCTCACCCCAGGGTGATCAATTCGCCACGAACCGTCAACAGTGCACCCGGGAGGGTGAGCCCTGCGCGAGCGTCCCCGCGGCCGGGGCCCGGTCCACCTCGCACCAGATGCTCTTGCCGGCGCCCTCGCGCTGCCAGCCCCACCGGTCGGCCAGGCCGTCCACCAGCTCCAGACCGCGCCCGTTGGTGTCCTCGCCCTCCGCGTGCCGGGGCTTGGGCGGCCGGTCGCTCGTGTCGGCGACCTCGACCCGCACCCCGCCCCCGCCGAACAGCATCCGCAGCACGGCCGGGCAGCCCGTGTGGACCACCGCGTTGGTGACGAGCTCGGAGATGAGCAGCACCAGCGTGTCCGCCAGCGGCTCGTCGTCCCCTATCCCCGACCCGGCCAGCCGCGAACGCGCCCAGCGCCGGGCGCGACCCACCTCGGCCGGATCGGGTCCGACCTCCAACTGAACCTGAAGCACCTGCACCGTTCACACCATCCGAACCGGCGTCCTCGACGACCTAACGGAACGTGATTCCCTTGTGGGACAGCATGGTTGACGTACAGTCACCGCAACAAGCGCTTCGGGCATATTCCAGCGCGAAGGAGTACGTGTGGTCCATACTGTGCGACGCACGTCGCTGGGAGTCGAACAGAGGCGCGCGCAAGGCCGCCGGGGGGTGCGAGCGGCGGGCATTCCCGGACGCGGCGCCGCCGCATCGGCAGCACCGGCGCGATCCGGGCTCACACACACTCGCATCCCACGGAGCGTACCGGAGCCGGAGGCCGACTCCGGCCCGTGACGACCGCGCCGAAGGACACAACACGGTATCGACGCTGTGTGACGCCGCGACCACGGGCGGCGCCTACAGCCGCGCGGCCACCAGCTCCTCCGCCGCCGCCCCCGACAGCCCGCGCTCGGCCCGCACCCACGCCCGCTTGAGGTGCAGGTGCACGTCCGCCTCCCAGGTGAAGCCCATCCCGCCGTGCACCTGGAGGCAGTCCCGGGCGCAGAGGGTCGCGGCCTCGTCGGCGAGCAGCCGGGCCCCGGCGATCTCGACCGGGTCGGCGGTGACGGCCGCCGCGTAGACGGCGGCCCGGGCGAGCTCGGTCCGCACGAGCATCTGCGCGCACAGGTGCTTGACCGCCTGGAAGGCGCCGATCGGCTGCCCGAACTGCTCCCGGGTACGGGCGTGGGCGACGGCCAGCTCGGTGGTGCGGGCGGCGCTGCCGAGCTGTTCGGCGGCGGTGAGGAGGGAGGCCTCCTGGGCCTCCTGGGCCTCCCGGGCCTCCCGGGCCGCCGGGTCCGCCGGGTCCGCCGGGTCCGCCCGGTCTGCCCAGTCCGCCGGGTCCGCCCGGTCCGGCCGGTCCGGATCCGGCCGCGCACCCCCGGCGCCCGGCACCCGGTGCAGCGGCGTCAGCGGGTCCACGCTCCGCACGGGAACGGCGGACCCGGCCTCCCCCCGTACCGTGTCCGCCTCCGTCAGCCACTCCACGAACCCGCTCGGGTCGACGGCGGTGACGACCGCGGCCCCCTCCGCCGCCCCCGGCACCTCCCCCGCCGCCAGGTGCGTCGCGATCAGCGGTCCCGGCAGCAGCGCCCGCCCGGCCTCCTCGAACAGCAGCACCGCCTCCGGGAGCCCGAGGCCGACCCCGCCCGCCTCCTCGGGCAGCCGGAGCGCGAAGAAGCCGGCGGCGCCGAGCTCGCGCCACAGCTCCCGGTCGAGGGACCCGCGTTCCACGGCCGCCCGCAGCGCGTCCCGGCCGAAGCTGCGGTCGAGCAGCTCGCGCACGCCCCGGCGGAGCGCCCGCTGGTCCTCGGTGAGTCGGAAGTCCACGGTCGGCTTCACCGGCCCTTCGGCAGGCCGAGGATGCGCTCGGCGACGATGTTCTGCTGGATCTGCGAGGTGCCGGCGGCGATCGTGTACGACAGCGAGGAGAGCCGGTCCTGGTTCCACTCGCGGCCCAGGTCGAGCGCCTCGGGCCCGAGGACGGCGGCGGCCGCGTCGTACAGCTCCTGGCGGGCGTGCGAGTAGCGCAGCTTGAACACGGAGCCGCCGGTGCCGGGGACGCCGCCGCTCGCCTGGGCCTCGCTGACGTTCCACTGGGTGAGCCGCCACAGTGCCTGGAACTCGGCGCCGAGGCGGCCGAGCCGGCGGCGCAGGACGGGGTCGTCCCAGGTGCCGTTCTTCCGGGCGGTGCGGGCGAGTTCGCCGAGCACCCGGCGGCAGGCGACGACCTCGCCGACGAAGGCGGTGCCGCGTTCGAAGGAGAGGGTGACCATGGTGACGCGCCAGCCGTCGTTCTCCTCGCCCACCCGGTTGGCGACCGGCACGCGCACCTCGTCCAGGAACATCTCGGCGAACTCGGTGGACCCGGCGAGGGTGCGCAGCGGCCGGACCGTGATCCCGGGGGCGTCCATGGGCATGGCGAGCCAGCTGATGCCCCGGTGCCTCGGGGCGTCCGGGTCGGTGCGCACGAGGAGTTCGCACCAGTCGGCGGCCTCGGCGTGCGAGGTCCAGATCTTCTGGCCGGTGACGACGTACGCGTCCCCGTCGCGGACCGCCCGGGTGCGCAGGGCGGCGAGGTCGGAGCCGGCCTCGGGTTCGCTGAAGCCCTGGCACCAGACCTCGTCGCCGCGCAGCACGGGTTCGAGCCAGCGTTCGCGCTGTGCGGGCGTGCCCTCGGCGGCGATGGTGGGCCCGGCGTGCAGGAGGCCGACGAAGTTGGCGCCGACGTAGGGGGCGCCGGCCCGTTCGGTCTCCTCCAGGAAGATCAGGCGCTGGGTCGGCGAGGCGTCCCAGTGGACGTGGCCGTACCCGGCGTCGTAGAGGCGCCGCTGCCAGCCGCAGTCGTACGCGCGCCGGGCGGGCCAGTCGAGCGGGTCGGGCTTGGGCGGCAGTCCGGGCAGCGCGGCGGCGAGCCACTCCCGCAGCCGGGCCCGGAACTCCTCCTCTTCCTCCGTGTAGGCCAGCTCCATCAGACGATTCCGAGGCCGAGCATGCGGATGGCGTTGCCGCGCATCAGTTTGTAGACGGTCTCGTCGTCGAGGCCCTTGACGTGGTCGAGGGCGACGTCCTTGGTGTGCGGGAAGGTGGAGTCGACGTGCGGGTAGTCGGTCTCGAAGGTGGCGTTGTCGCGGCCGACGACGTCGAGCGAGGCGATGCCGTGCTTGTCGCGGAAGAAGCAGCAGAAGATCTGCCGGTAGTAGTAGGTGGAGGGCGGCTCGGGGATCAGGTCGCGGACCCCGCCCCAGGCGCGGTGCTCCTCCCACACGTCGTCGGCGCGCTCCAGGGCGTACGGGATCCAGCCCATCTGGCCCTCGCTGTAGGCGAGCGTGAGCCGGGGGAACTTCACCAGGACGCCGGAGAAGAGGAAGTCCATCATCGACGCCATCGCGTTGTTGAAGGAGAGGGACGCCTGGACGGCCGGCGGGGCGTCCGGGGAGGCGGCCGGCATCTGGCTGCTGGACCCGATGTGCATGTTCACCACCGTCCCGGTCTCCTGGCAGACCGCGAAGAACGGGTCCCAGTAGCCGGAGTGGATGGACGGCAGTCCGAGGTGGGTGGGGATCTCGGAGAAGGTGACGGCCTTGACGCCGCGGGCCGCGTTGCGCCGGATCTCGGCGACGGCGAGGTCGATGTCCCAGAGCGGGATGATGCACAGCGGGATCAGCCGGCCGCCGCTGTCGCCGCACCACTCCTCGACCATCCAGTCGTTGTAGGCGCGGACGCAGGCGAGGGCGACCTCCTTGTCGTGCGCCTCGGCGAAGGTCTGGCCGCAGAAGCGGGGGAAGGTGGGGAAGCAGAGCGAGGCCTCGACGTGGTTGAGGTCCATGTCCTTGAGCCGCTCGGCCGGGTCCCAGCAGCCGGGCCGCATCTCGGCGCGGGTGATGCCCTCCAGGGTCATGTCGTCGCGGTCGAAGCCGACGGCGGCGATGTTCCGCTTGTACGGGAACATGAGGTCCTCGTAGATCCACCAGTCGGTGGGCGGACCGTCGGGGTCCATCGTGATCCGGTACTTCCCGCCCACGTAGGCGAGCTCGCCGATGCCCGCGGTGAGGGCCTTGGGCCCCCGGTCGCGGTACTTCGCCGGCAGCCAGGTGTCGAAGAGGTGGGCCGGCTCGATCACGTGGTCGTCGACGCTGATGATGCGGGGCAGTTCCGTCATGGAGCCTCTCCCATTTCTGATGACCCGTCAGATCCTGTGGAGCCAGGCTAGCCCCGACCCCCTGGACCGACAAGCGCCGGACCTCTACGCTCACCGCACCATCTGACGGAACGTCAGCCACGAGGAGTACGGGATGAACGAGACCGCACACGCCCTGGGCGAGTCCCGGACGCTCTGGGAGCTCGTCGAGCGCCGCGCCGCGCTGACCCCCGACCGGCCCGTCCTGCTCCAGGGCGACCGCGTCCTCACCTTCGGCGAACTCCGCGACCGCGCCGAGCGCTGCGCCGCCGGCCTGTACGGCAGGGGCGTGCGCCCGGGCTCCGTCGTCGCCTGGCAGCTGCCCACCCGGATCGAGACCGCGGTGCTCTCCTTCGCGCTCGCCCGGCTCGGCGCCGTGCAAACCCCCGTCATCCCCTTCTACCGGGACAAGGAGGTCGGCTTCGCGCTGCGCGAGTCCGGCGCCGAGTTCTTCGCGGTCCCCGGGGTCTGGCGCGGATTCGACCACGCCGCGATGGCCCGGCGGCTCGGCGCGCGGGGGGTCTTCGAGGCGTACGAGCCGGACGCGCTGCCCGACGGCGACCCGGCCGTGCTCCCGCCGCCGCCCGCCTCCGGCACCGACGTGCGCTGGATCTACTGGACCTCGGGCACCACCTCCGACCCCAAGGGCGTCCTGCACACCGACCGCTCGCTCCTCGCCGGCGGCTCCTGCCTGGCCCACGCCCTGCACCTCAGCGAGGCCGACGTGGGCTCGATGGCCTTCCCGTACGCGCACATCGCCGGACCCGACTACACGGTGATGCTGCTGCTGTACGGATTCCCCGCGGTCATGTTCGAACAGTTCGCGCTGCCGGAGGCGCTGGAGGAGTACCGCAAGCACGGCGTCACGGTGGCCGGCGGGTCCACCGCCTTCTACTCGATGTTCCTCGCCGAGCAGCGCAAGCAGCCGGGCGAGCCGGTCATCCCCACCCTGCGGCTCCTCGCGGGCGGCGGCGCGCCCAAGCCGCCGGAGATCTACCACGCGGTGACGCGCGAGATGGGCTGTCAGCTCACCCACGGGTACGGCATGACGGAGGTCCCCATGATCACCATGGGCGACCCGGGGGACACCCCCGAGAACCTGGCCGGCACCGAGGGCCGCCCGCCCGCCGGCATGGAGATACGGATCACCGCCGACGGCGAGGTCCGGCTGCGCGGCGAGGCCGTCTGCCGCGGCTACCTGGACCCGGCGCAGACCGCCGCCGCCTTCGACGAGGACGGCTTCCTGATCACCGGGGACGTCGGCCGGCTCACCGAGGACGGCCACCTCGTCCTCACCGGGCGGATCAAGGACATCATCATCCGCAAGGGCGAGAACATCTCGGCCAAGGAGATCGAGGACCTCCTCCACGAGCATCCCGGCGTCGGCGACGCGGCCGTCATCGGACTGCCCGACCCCGAACGCGGCGAACGCGTCTGCGCGGTCGTCGAACAGCCCGGGGGCGCCGAGCCGCTGACCCTGGAGACGGTCACGGCCTTCCTCCGCGAGGCGGGACTCTCGGTCTTCAAGCTGCCCGAACAGCTGGAGGTGGTGGAGGCGCTGCCACGCAACGAGACGCTGCGGAAGGTCCTCAAGTACAAGCTCCGCGAGCGGTACTCCTGAGCACCACGGGACTCAGCAGGCGGGGGCCGCCGTGCGGAGCGGCTCGGCCGAATCGTCGAGGGCCGCGGGGAGGTCCTCGTACACCTCGAAGAGGCGGCGGACCCCCAGGGCGCCGAGGACCCGGTTGACATGGGCGCCGTCCTCGGCGCCGCGGGCGGGCAGGACCATCCGGAGGTGGCCGCCGCAGGAGCGCATCAGCCGCCGGGCGGCGACGAGCACGCCGACGCCGCTGGAGTCGCAGAAGCGGACCCCGGCCAGGTCGAGGACCAGCTCGTGCCGGCCGGCCGCGACGGCGTCGTGGACGCGTCTGCGGATCAGCGGGGAGGTGACCAGGTCCAGTTCGCCGCTGATGCGCAGCACGGTCCATCGGTTCTGCTCGTCCTCGTCGACCCGGATCGTCACGAGCGGCGCCTTTCAAACGGAGGCAGTGCTTCCCGTGGTCTCCGCTGCCCCGTCGGGGGGCCGCGAAACCCCCGGGGCCGAGGTTGCCCCGTTCCTTACCATCCCCGAATCCGTCAAGGGCGCACTTGCGGCAAAGAGGAGTGCGCCGGGTCCGGGCGCATTACTTTGGAGAAGAACCCGGTCAGGAGGGCCGGGGCGTCGGGAGGGCTGCCGGGAGGGCTTCGGATGGCGAAGGACACACCGCCGCGCTGGGACCGCAGGATGCAACAGCGGCTCGCACGCGGCGAGGCGGCCGCCCTCGGCGAGCTGTACGACCGCTTCGCCTCCCTCGTGCACAGCCTCGCCCACCGGGTGCTCGACGACGACGACGCGGCCGACCAGGTCACCCGCGAGGTCTTCGGCTACATCTGGGAGAACCCCGACGCCTACGACCCCAAGCAGGGCAACCTGCGCGCCTGGGTCGCCCGGCTCACCCAGCGGCAGGCCGTGCACCGGCTGCGGCAGTCCGAGGCGGAGGCGTACGCGGAGCGCGGCGAGGGTTCGGCGGAGGAGCTGGAGCAGAAGGTGCGCCGGGCCTCGGTCGCGGCCCGCGCGGACTACATCGTGACCTCCATGCCGACGCCGCTGCGGCAGGCACTGGAGCTGGCGTACTTCCAGCGCCGGGACTACCGGCAGACCGCCGCGGACCTGGGCGTCACCGAGGACGAGGCGCGGCGCCGGCTGCGGCTCGGGCTCCAGCTGCTGTCCACGGCCAACACCCGTCCGCTGGAGGGCTCTTCTCCGCCCGGCTCCTACGGACGTCCGCTGTGACCGGGGCGAACGGCGATCCTGAGGAGACCGCACGCGCCCCGCGGATACCGGGCCCGAGGTGGGCGGCGGACGACCACGCGGACCTGTCGTCCCCGCCGCCGGACCCGCCGGAGCCGCCGCTCCCGCACCGCGTCCTCAAGTCGCTCCTCGGCGCCTGGGCGCTGTCCGCCTGCTCGCCCGAGGAGACGCAGGCCGTCGAGGACCACCTCACCGAGTGCGCGCCGTGCGCCGACGAGGCGCTGCGGCTGCGCGACGCGGTCGGGCTGCTGCACGCCGAGCGCGACCTGGACCTCGACCCGCTGCTGCGCTCGCGGGTCCTGGAGAACTGCCTCGGCCGGCGCCCGGCGCGTATCCCGGTGCCCGTCTGGGCCACCCCGTACGACGCCGAGACCGCGCGGCTCGACGCGCTGCTGCGCGACATCGGCGAGTCGGAGTGGCACGCGCCGGTGCGGCTGAAGTGGTTCGAGGACGAGCGCCGGGTGAACCGGAAGACGACCGTGGCCGGGGTGATCGGGCACCTCCTCGCGGTGGACGGCCTGGTGGCGGCGTCCCTCGGCCTGGACGACCCGCTGGGTCCCGGCGTGGGCGAGCTCTCCCCCGCCGAGCGCACCGAGGCCTACTGGAACGGCTCGCCCCGGCCGCCGACCCGCGCGGTCCGCGAGCCCTGGCGGGAGCAGAGCCACACCCTCATCCGCACCGCCTCCTTCGCGGGCCGCGGGGTCGCGGACCTGACGGTGACGTACGGCGACTTCGCGCTGCCGCTGCGGGACTCGCTCCTGGAGCGGGCCTTCGAGTGCTGGGTGCACGCGGAGGACATCGCGCAGGCGGTCGCCTATCCGTACGACCCGCCGAGCGGCGCGCACATGCACGACATGATCGACCTCGCGGCCCGGCTGCTCCCGGCGACCCTCGCCGGACGCCGCCGTACGGGCCTGGCGGCCCCGCCCCGCGAGCTCGTCGCGGCCGGCTCGCCCGGGCGCTCCCTCCACCTGGAGATCGAGGGCGCGGGCGGCGGCCACTGGTACATCGCCCTGGACTCCCCCGCGGCGCTCGGCTCCCGCGAGCACACGGTGGCACAGGTGGCGATGGACGGCGCCGAGTTCTTCCAGCTGGTCGCCGGTCACATCCCGCCGGAGGAGGCCGCCGCCGGCCAGGACGGCGACCGCGAGGCGATCCGCGACGTGCTGTGCGCGGCGGCGTCCTTGAGCCGGATGTAGCGGAGGGCGCCCCGGGCCGGGGCGCGGCGGGCGTCCGCGGGGCTACGCGAAGACGACCGTGCGACGGCCGTTCAGCAGGATGCGGCGTTCGGCGTGCCACTTCACGGCGCGGGCCAGGGCCTGGCACTCGACGTCGCGGCCGATCGCCACCAGCTGGTCGGGGGTCACCTCGTGGCCGACCCGCTCGACCTCCTGCTCGATGATCGGGCCCTCGTCGAGGTCCGCCGTGACGTAGTGGGCGGTGGCACCGATCAGCTTCACGCCGCGGGCGTGCGCCTGGTGGTAGGGCTTGGCGCCCTTGAAGCTGGGGAGGAAGGAGTGGTGGATGTTGATGATCCGCCCGGAGAGCCGCTTGCACAGGTCGTCGGAGAGGACCTGCATGTAGCGGGCGAGGACGACCAGCTCGACGTTCTCCTCGTCGACCAGGGCGAGGAGCTCCGCCTCGGCCTCCGCCTTGGTGTCCTTGGTGACCGGGATGTGCCGGAAGGGGATCCCGTAGGAGCCGGCCAGTGCCGAGAACTCGGTGTGGTTGGAGACGACCGCCACGATCTCGACGGGCAGCGCCCCGATCCGCGAGCGGAACAGCAGGTCGTTCAGGCAGTGGCCGAACTTCGACACCATGAGCACGACGCGCATCCGCTCGTCGGCCCGGTTGATCTGCCAGTCCATCGTGAACGAGTCGCCCACCGCGGCGAAGCTGGCCCGCAGCTTCTCCACCGTGACCGGCGCCTCCGCCGAGAAGTGGACCCGCATGAAGAAGAGACCGGTGTCGCGGTCCCCGAACTGCTGGCTGTCCTCGATGTTGCATCCCGTGATGAAGAGATAGCTCGACACGGCGTGCACGATGCCCTGCTTGTCGGGGCAGGAGAGGGTGAGGACGTACTGGTCGGTCATTGGCCCAGCCTGCCACACCGGGCGGACCGCCCCGCGCCGCCGTCCGTCAGGCGGAACGGGTCATGATGCGCAGGATCTCCAGGGAACGCGGGGGCACCTCGGGGTCCTCCCCGTCCGCCGTCGCCATCCGTACGTGTGCCTCGCGGGCGGCCCGCACCGCCTCCGGCCACCCGTGGTGCTCCAGGTACGCGGAGACCGGGGCGTCCGGGCCGACCTGGTGCATGATCCGCAGCACCCGCAGCACGGCGACGTCCACCAGGGCGGCCTCGCCGGAGTCGCGGAAGATCGTTCCCACGTACTTCTCGGCGGACCAGTTGTCCAGCCAGGTGTCCTCGACCAGGCGGTAGACGGCGTCGGTGACGTCGCCGTACCCCTCCTGGCCGGCCAGCCAGGTCGTCTCGTGGAACCCCGGGTCCGAAAGCATGTGGAGCGCCGAGCGCACGTTGCTGCGCCAGCGCCACCACGGCATGTCGTTGAGAGGCATGCCGCCCATGGTGGAGGAGCGACGGCCGCGACGGGAAGAGTTCACCGAAGGGGAGGTGGTACCGGACATCGCTCGATCGTACGTTCACCCACTGACAGCGCCCGTTCCGGGCCCGGGCGGCCCCTGTAATTCACCTTCTCGTCACCCAGCGTTGAAGCGTGCTCACTCCCGCGTTACCCGTGGGGCGGAATTGTGCATGCCCATGACCGGTAGGCGACTCACTTCACTCATCGCGTACGTCACGACAGCGGCGACAGGTGTGTCGCTGCTCACCGGCTGCGGCGTACTCCCTGGAGCCACGGGGGGCTCCAGGGAGCCCGTCACCGTCATGACCTGGGCACCCGACCAGACCCGCGCCACCAACATGCCCGGCATGCCCGCCATGGCCCAGGCCTACGCCCGCTGGGTCAACAGCCAGGGCGGCCTCGACGGGCACGAGCTGCGCGTCCTGACCTGCAACGAACAGAACACCACCGCCGGCGCCGCCGCGTGCGCCCGCCGGGCCGTCCGCGAGGGCGCCGTCGCCGTCGTCGGCTCGTACAGCCAGAACGGGCGCGCCTTCATGGCCCCCCTGGAGGCCGCCGGCATCCCGTACATCGGCGGCTACGGGATCTCCGAGGACGAGTTCACCTCCCCGCTCTCGTACCCCGTCAACGGCGGCCAGGCCTCCCTCATCGCCGGGCACGGCATGCAGCTCGCGGCCGGCTGCCGCAAGGTCTCCCTGGTCCGCCCGGACACCATCGCCGGGGACAAGCTGCCCGACCTGCTCAACTCCGGCCTGCGCAAGGCCAGCCACCGCAAGGCCATCGACATCCCGGCCGTCGAGGACGCCGCCGAGTACACCGAGCAGGCCGACCGGGCCCGCGCCCGGGCCGGGGACGAGGGCGGCTGCGTCACCGCCGTCCTCGGCGAGCGCACCCAGACCTTCTTCGACTCCTTCCGGCGCCTGCCGGAGGAGGAGAAGGACAAGGACGGGAGCACCGTGCGGATCTCCTCCGTGCTCGGCAGCGTCGGCCAGCCCCTCATCGACCGCACCGGAGGCGCGCACAGCCCCTTCGAGGGCGCGTTCGTCACCGGCTGGTACCCCGACGCCGACGACGGGAGCTGGGCCCCGATGCGCAAGGTGATCAAGGAGCACGCCTTCGTCGACAACCGGGTCGACCCCTCGGACGCGGGCGTGCAGACCACCTGGATCGCGTACACCGTGCTCAAGCAGGTCGTGGAGTCCCTCGACAGCGACCGGGTCACCGCCGTGCAGCTCTCGCACGCCCTCGACAACGGCGTGCGGATCGACACCGGCGGCCTGACCCCCGCCCTGCGCTGGCGGTACGACGACCTGCTCGGCGCCCCCGGCTTCCCCCGGATCGTCAACCACGACGTGACGTTCCAGGTGGTCCGCCAGGGGCGGCTCGTGGCGCAGAAGCCCGGCTTCGTCGACGTCGGCGAGACCGTGCTGGCGGCGCCGTAGCCCGCGCGGCGACGCCTACAGCTGCGTCTGGCTGCGCTTCGTCAGTCCGTACTTCTCGGCGGTCGGGTTCCACAGCCCGGCCGCCTCGCGCTTGGCGGCGCTGGCCTCGCCGCTCTTCTTGTTGGCCTCGATCGTCTGCGAGGTCGAGCGGGCCCTGCCGCCCTTGCAGACCTTCTTGCTCTTCGCCTGGTCGGCCCAGGCCGCGTAGTGGTCGTCCGCGGAGGCCGAGGCCTGCCAGGCCTTGGTGAGGGCGGCGGTGAGCGCGCCGCTGTCCGGGATCTTGTCCACGGAGAGCGCCTGCAGCCGGGTGACCAGACCGCGCCGCTGCTCGGCGGCGCCGCGCAGGTCGCCGGCGGCCTTGTCGAGGTCGGAGCAGGTCTTGATCGCCTCGACGGAACGGATCACCGCGTCGCGGCTGTTGTTGCTGTCGGCGAGCAGCTTGTCGAGCTCCTTGGCCTGCGCCTCGGCCGGGTCGGCGGGCTTGTCGGCGGTCCCGCCGCCGGCGGACGGCGCGGAGGAGCTCGCGGCCACGTTCTGGCCGCCCTTCTGGTCGTCCTTCTTCTCGTCCCCGCCGCTGAGCAGCGCGCCCGCGCCGAGTCCGATCACGGCGCAGCCCACGACGACGGCGCCGATCAGCGCGACCGGCGACTTCCGGCGGCGCGGCTCGGGCTCGTCGTACCCCTGCTCGTCGTAGTACGCCCCCTGGAAGCCGCCCCCGCCGTACTGCTGCTGGGGCTGCTGGGGCTGCTGCGGGGGCGCCTGCGGCGGCTGGTACGGCTGCTGGTGCAGCTGGACCGACGGCTGCTGGTGCTGCACGACGGGCGGCACGGGGGCCGCCGCCTGCTGCGGCGTCTCGCTCCGGAAGAGGCTCTCGAAGTCGGCCAGCGGCGGCCGCTCACCGGATGCGGGCGCGGCGTGCGGGGCGTACGGGGCCTGCGGCGTCTGCTGCGGCGGTACGGGCGCGATGAACTGGGTCGCCTGCATGTCCGGGCCCGGACCGGCGGGGCCCGGGGCGACCGGCGGGATCATCTGCGTCGCCTGGGCGTCGGCCACCACCGGCGGGATCATCTGCGTCGCCTGCGCGTCGGCGGCCATCGACGGCAGGTACTGCGTGGCCTGCGCGTCGGCGGGCGGCTGCGGATAGCCGTACCCCTGCGGGGCCTGGTGCTGGGCCTGCTGCGGCGCGGGCGGGTAGCCGTAGCCCGGCTGGGGCTGCTGCTGCGGCGGCGCGGGCGGGTACCCGTAGCCCTGCGGCGGCTGGGCCTGCTGCGGCGGCGGGTAGCCGTAGCCCGGCTGGGGCTGCGGGGCCACCGGCGGCTGGGCCGGGACCGGCGGCAGGTACTGCGTGGCCTGGGCGTCCGAGGAGCCGCCAGGGGTCACCTCAGGGGGGAGGGGCTGAGCGGCCGGATACTGCTGCTCCGGCCCCTGTCCGCTGTGCGTCACCGGGACTCCTACTGATGCCTGCTGATGGACCTGCGTGCCTACGGAAGCGTCGGCTCACGCTACCGGGTGCGCCCAGCGCCCCGCACACACGTGTGACAGAGGTGTGACGTAGGACGCCCCCGGGAGCCGTCGCTATGCCGCGTGCAGCTCCAGCCTCGCCCCGAACTCCCGCACCACCGCCTCCCCCGCGTACGGCTCCAGACGGTCGCGCAGGTCCTCCAGGTACTCCATGCCCCGCGAGGAGCGCAGCGTGGCGAGGAGTTCGAGGGCCCGGGTGCCCGTCTGGCAGGCCTGCTCGACCTCGCGCTGCTGGACCTGCGCCGTGGCGAGCAGCGCGAGGCCGATCGCGCGGCGCCTGGCCCGGGTCTCGGGGTGCCCGGCCAGCGACTCCCGGGCCGCCTGGGCCGCGGCCCGCGCCTGGCCGAGGTCCCGGTGGCCGTGGGCCAGCTCGTCCGCGAGGTAGGCGGCGTCGAAGTGGGCGATCCAGTCCGGGTCGTCGCCCGACTCCGGGTCGGCCTGCCCCAGGGCCTCCATCGCGCGCCCCGCCACCGGCTCGAAGGAGGAGATGTCGCCGAGCAGCGCGTGGCCGCGGGCCTCGGCCGCGAGGAACATGGCCTGCGCGCGGGGCGTCACGTGCCCCCGCGCACCCTCCTGCGCGGCCCGCGCCAGCTGGGCGATCTCGCGCGGGTTGCCGAGCTGGGCGGCGAGGTGGCTCATCGACGCGGCCAGCACGTAGCCGCCGTAGGCCCGGTCGCCCGCCGCCTGCGCGAGGCGCAGCGCCTGGATGTAGTAGCGCTGGGCGAGGCCGGGCTGGCCGGTGTCCACGGCCATGTACCCGGCGAGCTCGGTCAGCCGGGCGACCGCCGCGAACAGCTCCCGCCCGACCGCCTCCCGGTACGAGCCGGAGAGCATCCCCGACACCACGCTGTTGAGGTAGTGGACCACCACCGGCCGTACGTGCCCGCTGCCGAAGCGCCGGTCGAGGTCGACGAGCGCGCCGGTCATCGCCCGTACCGCGGCGACGTCCGAGGGCCCGACCCGCGCCCCGGCGGCCCGTGCCACCTGCGGGTCGGCGCCGGTGATCAGCCAGTCGCGGCTGGGCTCGACCAGCGCCGAGGCGGCGACGGCGGAGCCGGACAGGAAGTCCCGGCGGCCCACGTCGCTGCGCCACAGCTCGCAGACCTGCTCGATGGCGCCGAGGACGGTCGGCGCGAACTGGAGGCCGACGCCCGAGGCGAGGTTGCGGCCGTTGGCCATCCCCACCTCGTCGATCGTGACCGTGCGGCCCAGTTTGCGGCCGAGCGCCTCCGCGATGACGCCCGGTGCCCGGCCGCGCGGCTGCTGCCCGCGCAGCCACCGCGCCACCGAGGTCTTGTCGTACCGCAGGTCGAGGCCGCGCTCCGCGCCGACCATGTTGACCCTGCGGGCGAGGCCGGCGTTGGAGCACGCGGCCTCCTGGATGAGCGCCTGCAGCCGTTCGTTGGGCTGGCGGGCGACGAGTGGCCTGGCTGCCATGATGACTACCCCCTGAGGCCGTGCGGTGATCAACAACAGGACTGATCAATGCCCGGCAGATATCCGGTCAATGCCGATGTGAACACGCGAAACCGGACACGTCGGTCGCGAGCGCCTCCGGGCACACGTCACACCGACGCCCTCCCGTTTCCTCCCTACCCGCCCACCGCTCCCCTGCCCCGCGCGCGCCCCCGCCCGTGCAACCGTGCGCCCCGCATGCAGGATCGATGCTCCACACCGCTCTCGGCCCCGCCCGTAACCCCAGGTGACGGCGGGAGTTGAGTTCGACGTGGAAGAGACCATCGGAGTCACGGAAGCCGCACAGATCCCCAAGCAGCGAGGCGAGCAGCTGCTGGACAGCGCCGTGCGGTACGCGGAAGAGCGGCACTGGGACGTGTTCCCCGGGACCTGGCTGGAGGCGGTCGAGGGCAGGGAACGCTGCTCCTGCGGCGCGGACGCGTGCGCCTCCCCCGGCGCGCACCCCGCGCGGCCCGACTGGTCGACCCAGGCGACGGGCAGCGCCGTGGGGGCCCGGCGGATGTGGTCGAAGCAGCCGAAGGCCTCGATCCTGCTGCCCACCGGCCGCACCTTCGACGCGCTGGAGGTGTCCGAGTCGGCCGGCTTCCTCGCGCTGGCCCGCATGGAGCGCATGGAGCTGACGCTCGGCCCGGTGACCTGCACGCCGGACCGCCGGATGTTCTTCTTCGTGCTGCCCGGCGCCGCGGCCAAGGTGCCGGACCTGGTCCGCAAGCTGGGCTGGGTGCCCTCCTCGATCGACCTCGTGACGCGCGGCGAGGGGCACTTCGTGGCGGCCCCGCCGACCCGGGTCGGCGGCTTCGGGGCGGTCCAGTGGGCCCGCAAGCCCACGGCGGCGAACCGCTGGCTGCCGGACGCGGAGGAGCTGATCAGCGCGCTGGCCTACGCGTGCGGCCGGGAGGCCGCGGACGCCCGGGCCCGGCAGGCCTGATCCCCTCGTCGTCCGCTCTTCGGCTCCCGCCCGATCTTCGGGGCTTCCGGCCCATATGGCCGGATCAGGCGCGGCCGTAAGGTGGTGCCCGTCAGACGGGGACCATCGAAGGGTTGACGCAACATGATGCCTGACCAGGCATTTGACGGAGTGTTCGAAACGGCGGGCGACGCACCGGGATCCGGTGCGGTGCCCGCCGTTCGTGTCGAGGGGCTGTGGAAGCGTTTCGGCCAGCAGATCGCGGTGAACGGGATCGATCTCGTCCTGCCCGCGGGCAAGTTCATCGGGCTCGTCGGCCCCAACGGGGCGGGCAAGACCACCACGCTGTCGATGATCACCGGCCTGCTCCGCCCCGACCACGGACGCATCCTGGTCTCCGGCCACGACGTCTGGGCCGACCCCGAGTCGGTCGCCCAGGTCAAGGCCCGGATCGGCATCCTGCCCGAGGGGCTGCGGCTCTTCGAGCGCCTCTCGGGCCGTGAACTCCTCGCCTACAGCGGCCGGCTGCGCGGGCTGCCCGGCGCCGAGGTCGACAAGCGCGCCTCCCAGCTGCTCGACGTGCTCGACCTGGCCGGTTCGCAGCACAAGCTGGTCGTCGACTACTCCACCGGCATGCGCAAGAAGATCGGTCTGGCCGCGGCCCTGCTGCACAACCCGGAAGTCCTCTTCCTCGACGAGCCGTTCGAGGGCGTCGACCCGGTCTCGGCGCAGACCATCCGCGGCGTCCTGGAGCGCTACACCGCCTCCGGCGCCACGGTCGTCTTCTCCAGCCACGTCATGGAGCTGGTGGAGTCGCTGTGCGACTGGGTCGCGGTGATGGCCGCGGGCCAGATCCGCGCACAGGGCCCGCTGGAGCAGGTGCGGGGCGAAGCGCCGTCCCTCCAGGCCGCGTTCCTGGAGCTGGTCGGCGCGAACGGGCGGGACGCCGGCGAGTCCCTGGACTGGCTGGGCGGTTCGGGCCGATGACCACCGCCGCTCCGCCCGTCCCCTCCCTGACCTCCGTCTTCGTACGGCTCAAGCTGTCGCTGCTGAAGAACGGTCTGAAGCAGTCGGGGGGCCGGACGGCCGCCTACGTCTTCTCCGTCGTCTTCGCCGCCGTCTTCGGCGCCGTACTGCTGCTCGGCTTCGTGCTGCTGCGCGGCCACACCGACGCGGCCACCGTCACGGTCCTGCTCGCCGGGATCCTGGCGCTCGCCTGGACGGTCATGCCGCTGTTCATCGCGAGCGGCGACGAGACCCTCGACCCCTCGCGGCTCGTGATGCTGCCGCTGCGGCCCCGGCCGCTGGTCCGGGCGCTGCTGGTGGCCTCGCTGGTCGGCGTCGGCCCGGTGTTCACCCTGATCGTCAGCATCGGCGCGGTCCTGGCCCTCGCGCACGGCGCCGCCGGGACGGTCGCCGCCGTCCTCGCCGTACCGCTGGTGGTGCTGGTGTGCGTGGCGCTCTCGCGCTCGGTGGCGGCGGCCAACGTACGCCTCCTCACCTCCCGCAAGGGCCGTGACCTCGCCGTCCTGTCCGGCCTCGTGATCGCGGTCGGCATGCAGCTGGTCAACTTCGGCGCCCAGCGGCTCAGTCAGGCCGGCGGGCTGACGGCGGTCGAGCCGGCCGCCGGGGTCGTCGGCTGGCTGCCCCCGGCCTCCGCGATCTCCGCGGTGGACGCGGCGGCCCGGGGCGAGTACGCGGTGGCCGCGGCCAAGCTGCTGCTCACCGCCGCCGCGCTGGCCGGCCTGGTCCACTGGTGGCAGCGGAGCCTGGTGCGCCTGATGGTCGAGCCGGACGGCTCCACGGTCGGCGCGGCCTCGGAGCCGGCCAAGGACAAGGCCTCCTCCGGCCTGCTGGGCCGGATCCTGCCGGGCGGGCGCACGGGCACCGTGATGGAGCGCAGCCTGCGCTACATCTGGCGGGACCCGAAGACGAAGGCCGCGTGGGTGACCTCGCTGGCGATCGGCGCGATCGTGCCGGTCTTCAACGCGCTGCAGGGAACCGGCACCATCTACTTCGCCTGCTTCGCCTCCGGCATGCTCGGCATCCAGATGTACAACCAGTTCGGCCAGGACACCTCGGCCTTCTGGATGGTCGCGCAGACCATCGCGACGAAGGCCGACGCGTACGCCGAACTGCGCGCGCGGGCCCTCGCGCTGCTGACCGTCACCGTGCCCTACACGGCGCTGGTGACGGCGGTGACGGCGGGGATGCTGGACGCCTGGCACCAGCTGCCGGAGGCGCTGGGCGTGGCCTTCGCGCTGCTCGGCGCGATGATGGCGACGGGCGCGGTGGCCTCGGCGACCTTCCCGTACTCGATCCCGCAGGACAGCGCGTACAAGAACGTCGCGCCGGGGCAGGGCGGGCTCGCCTGGATCTCCATCTTCGGCGGCATGGTCTCCGCGGCGGTGCTGTGCGCCCCCGTGATCGGCCTGACGCTCTTCCTGCACCTCGCGGACCACGAGGACCTGCTGTGGCTGCTGCTGCCCGGCGGCGTGCTGTACGGCGGGCTGATCACCTGGGCCGGTCTGAAGCTGGCCGCCCCGCGGGTGTCGGGCCGGCTGCCGGAGATCCTGGCGGCGGTCAGCAAGGGCTAGCCGGGCGACGGGGCCGGTCCCACGGGGCCGGCCGTGCGCACACGGCGAAGGGCCGGGTTCCTCGCGGAGGAGCCCGGCCCTTTCGTGTGCCCGTGGGTCCGTCAGAGGGTCAGCGGGTCAGCGGGGTCGCCTCGCCGACGCGGGTGAGCTTGTGCGGGTTGCGGACGTAGTAGAGGCCGCTGATCCGGCCCTCCTCGGCGCGGATCGCCATGACCCCGTCGATCTCGCCGTCGGCGAGGATGACGAGCGCCGGGTTGCCGTTGAGCACGGTGGGCTGGCAGGTGACCGTGACGCCGGCCTTGGCGGAGCCGCCGAGGAACAGGCGGGTGAACTTGTCGGAGCCGATGATCGGGCGGAGCGCGGCCCGCCGGATGCCGCCGCCGTCGCTCAGCACCACGACGTCGGGGGCGAGCACGTCGAGGAGCTGCTGCGGGTCCCGGCTCTCCAGCGCCCGCTGGAAGGACTCCAGGACCGTGCGGGCCTCCCGCACGGAGACCGTCTTGCGGGGGCGGCGGGCCTCCACGTGCTTGCGGGCCCGGTGGGCGATCTGGCGGACGGCGGCCGGGGTCTTGTCGACGGCGGCCGCGATCTCCTCGTAGTCGACCTCGAAGACCTCGCGCAGGACGAAGACGGCCCGCTCGGTCGGCGACAGCGTCTCCAGGACGAGCATCAGCGCCATCGACACGCTCTCGGCGAGCTCGACGTCCTCGGCCACGTCCGGCGTGGTGAGCAGCGGCTCGGGCAGCCACTGCCCGACGTACGCCTCCCGCCGGCGCTTCAGCGACCGCAGCCGGTTGAGGGCCTGCCGGGTCGTGATGCGGACCAGGTAGGCGCGCCGGTCGTCGACCGTGTCCAGGTCGACCTTGCTCCAGCGGAGCCAGGTCTCCTGGAGCACGTCCTCGGCGTCGGCGGCCGAGCCGAGCATCTCGTACGCGACGGTGAAGAGCAGGTTGCGGTGCGCGACGAAGGCGTCGGTCGCCGTGTCGGCTTCGGCCAGGTCGGCCGGTGTGTCCCCGTGATCGTTCATGATCACATCCTGGTAGTCGTGCCACATGGCGCGCTAGCCCTTCCGGCCGGCGAGCGCGGGGGCGGGGACGGGGGCGCCGGCGGTCTGGAGCGCCTTGGCTCGGGCGGGCCCGCCCGAGCCGGCGTGCAGGCGGTACGAACCGGGCTTGCGGCCCTCGTCGGCCAGGTGCTTGGGGACGACCGTGCACACGGTCTCCTTGAGCTTCGCGCCCAGGCCGCCGTCGATGTGGAACCACACCGCCTCGTCGGCCCGGTTGGCGAACTGGAAGATGCCGGCGCCCCGGCCGAGGCTGATGCACTGGGCGGCGAAGTTCTGGTTGAGCGTGGCGGGCCGCTCGCCGGCGATCAGGCTGAGGACCGTGTCGGCGGCCCGCGCGCCCATCGGGATCGCGGCCTGGCAGCTCATCCGCAGCGGCAGGCCCGAGGGCGCGGCCGAGTCCCCGGCGGCGATGACGCGGTCGTCGTCGACGCTGGCCAGCGTCTCGTCCGTGAGCAGGCGGCCCAGCGCGTCGGTGCTCAGCCCGCTGCGCGCGGCCAGGTCCGGCACGCCGAAGCCGACGGTCCAGACGGTCAGCGCGCCCGGCAGCTCGCGCCCGTCGGCGAGCAGCACGCCGTCCTCGCGCACGGCCGCCACCTTGGTGCCGGGGCCGTCGACCACGGTCACGCCGAGCCCGGCCAGCCGCTTGGCGACCGAGCGCCGGCCGCGCCGGTGCAGGTAGGGGCCGAGGACGCCGCCGCACACCAGGGTCACGGTGCGGCCCGCCTCGGCCAGTTCGGCGGCCGTCTCGATGCCGGTCGGTCCGGCGCCCACGACGACGACCGGGGCGGTGGCGGGGACGGCGTCGAGGGCCGGGCGCAGCCGCTCGGCCTCCTCCAGGGTGCCGATCGGGTACGCGAACTCGGCGGCCCCGGGGACCTTCGGGTCGGCGCTGCCGCTGCCCACCGCGTAGACCAGGTAGTCGTAAGAGAGGGTGCCGCCGCCCGCCAGCTCGACGCCCCGTCCGGGCGCGTCGATCCGGGTCGCGGAGTCGACCACCAGCCGGACCCGCTCGGCCAGGACGTCCTCGTAGGCGATGACGGCCGGGTCGGTCCCGCCGACCAGCTGGTGCAGGCGGATCCGGTGGACGAAGGAGGGGCGGGGGTTGACCAGCGTGACGGTGACGTCCTCGCGGGCGGTGAGCCGGTTGGCGGCCATGACGCCGGCGTAGCCGCCGCCGATGACGACGACGTGGGCGGGGGCGGTGGTGTGCGCGTTCATGGTGTCTCCTCCGTGGTGGGCGGTTCGGGCACAAGACACCGGGGGGCCCGCTCCTGTGACACGTTGTGGCCCGGATCACATCCGAGGGCGTGTCACGGCGCATCGCCGGACTCTGAACGGAGGGTTCCAGTCGATCGAACTCGGGCGAGAATGCTCCAACTCGGAACATTTTCCGGATCGCCCCAGGTCAGACGGTCGTTCTCGCTTGAACCGCCATCCCATCCGAGTCGATCAAGGACCTCGCCACACCCCCGCACACCCGCCCCGAGCTGCCCGAACTACCGGTCGGTAGGCCGCGATTCGCACGTACGGCCGGAAAGCGGTGAGCGATTGTGCGATCACCCTCCGCGTCGACAAGACTCCCGTCCGTATCCGCACACCCACGCGAAGGGACACCCCCGTGCGTTACTTCCGGACCCTGGGCGCCACCGCGCTCGCCACCACCACCGGCCTCGCTCTCATCGCCACCGCGGTCACGAGCGAAGCCGAGGCCGCGCCCGCCGGGCTCTACCCGCCCTCGGCGCTCGTCCTCACCGTCGGCAAGGGCGAGCGGGCCGCCACGGCCACGGTCGACCGCGCGGTCACCCTGGTCTGCTCCCCCACCCCCGGCGGCACCCACCCCGCCCCGGCGGCGGCCTGTTCGGAGCTGGCGGCGGTCGGCGGCGACCTGGCCCGGCTCGCGGCCGGCTCGCCCGGGCAGCGCCCCTGTACCCGCGAGTGGGACCCGGTCGTGGTCACCGGCTCCGGGGTCTGGCGGGGCAAGCGGGTCAACTGGTCGGCGCGGTACGGGAACACGTGCGAGCTGCGGGAGAAGACCGGCGAGCGGACGGTCTTCGGGTTCTGACGCCCGCGGTACGCGAGGAGGCCGGACCCCGCGGGGGTCCGGCCTCGTCGTGCGCGGGTCGCTCAGGGGTCCACCGGCATGTCCGGCGCACCGCTCTCGATGACGTGGTCGCCGCCCGGGTCCACGGAGTGGGTCCGGCTGCCCCCGGGGTCCCCGGACTCCGGCCCGCACCCGGCGAGCGGACCGAGCAGGCCGAGCAGGCCGGCCAGCAGCACGGCGTTGACGGCGGCTGCGGCGAGCGGGCCGCGCGGCGCGCGTGCGGACCGGTTCATCAGTAGTTCGAGTAGGTGTTGAAGGCGTCGCCGACCCACGTGGCGAAGTACGGCGAGCGCATCTCGGTGGGGGCGGTCGCGCTGTCGACGTTGCTGTTCACGCCGTTCACCCAGCCGCTGTAGTACACGTTGTCGTCCTTGCCGAAGATCCAGGGGCCGCCGCTCGATCCGCCCGTCATGTTGCACGGGATCTTGATCTGGTCGGTGGTCCACCAGCTGCGCTGGGAGCTGGTGGCGGCGCAGAAGTACTGCCACTGCCCGTCGAACGGCGGGGCCTGCGGATAGCCCATGGACGTCACGTAGCGGTCCTTCGGGTAGTTCCACTGGATGCCCATGCCGCCCACGGCGTTGACCAGTTCACCGCTGGAGTTGGGCGAGGTGATGACGATGCCGAGGTCGTAGCCGAAGTTGCCGCTCTGCGTCCAGCCGTTGAAGGCGACGAGCGTCTCGGCCCACCAGGTGCCGTAGGGGCGGTTGCCGTGGTCGTAGTACGGGACGAACTGCCAGTTCGAGTTCCACGACTGGCCGGGGCCGCCGTGGACGCAGTGCCCGGCGGTGAACACCATGTTCTTGTTGGTGCTGTTGACGGCCGAACCCGAGCAGACGTAGTCCTTCCCGTCCGAGCCGGTGAAGAAGACCTTGCCGACGACCCGCGTCGCCGTGACGCTGATCCTGATGCCGCCGGGCGCGGGCGCGTGGCCCGCCACCGGGTCGGAGCCGGTGGCGGCGGGGCCGGTCGGTTTCCGCGGGGCCGCCGGGGCCTGCGGGGCGGCCTGGCCGCCCCTGGGCGTGCGGTCGGCCAGGTCGAACGGGACGGCGCGGGCCATCCGCTCGGGGGTCCAGTACTCCGCGAGCCGCGCGGACTCGCCCGCCGGTACGGCGTGTTCGACCGCGGCGGCCGGGTCGGCGCCCTTGCGGGGAGCCCCCGCCGCCTGGGCGGTGGCGGCGGTGGGGATCAGGAACAGAGCGATGGCGGCGGCGAGGCCGGCCGCGATGGAGTGCCTGCGTCTGTGGCGTATGCCCGACACGTGATACCTCGATCTCCGTTGCTGGCATGGACACGCAATGCTTGGCGGAGGCGGGAAAGGGCGTCAACGGAGCCCGTGGAGGTATGGCCGGTTCCGGGGACACGGCGACCGGTTACCGGCCCTGACCTGCGCCTTTGGCCTAGACCTGAGCGGAGGGCGCGGCGCCGGGACGGCCGCGGGGCGATCACGGGGCGGACAGCCGCGGGCGCCCCGCCCGGGACTGTCCCGACGCCCATGCCATCCTCCGGGGCCCGGAACGTAGGCTCGGCCTCTCCTGCCACTTTTGAGGAGACGTCACTTGATCAAGCTCGCTTCCGCCGGCACGCCCCCGCTGCTCGTCGGCGCCACCCTCGCCTCGCCGGTCAGCGTGGCGCAGTCGGTGTTCTGGGAGACCACCGACCAGCTCTGGTACGTGTGCCAGCCCGACGGCACGCCGGAGGATATGGACCGGGTCACGGTCACCCGGCTGAGCGTGGACGGCGCGATCGTCGACAAGATGTACATCGGCAGATCGGGACACGGCACCGGCCTCTGCGTCGAGCGGACCGCCGCCGGGGTCCACCTCTGGACCGGCGCCGTGCCCAACGGCGGCTGGGCCACGGCCCTCGCCCGCATCCCGTACGTGCCGAACGGCACCGCCGACGCGTCCGAGGCGTCCGTCGTGCGCACCCCGCGCACGGGCGTGTACCGGGTCTCGGCGTCGATCGACCCGACCCGCCACCAGCTCGTCGTCCGCTGGCAGTCGAACAACGTGGCCTCGCCGACGGCGGTCGGCGGCATCGACGCGTACGACCTGGGGGCCGCGGCCACCGGGACGTTCCAGCGGGTGCGCTCGGTGGCCTTCGAGGCCTCGGGCAAGACGCTCCAGGGCTTCACGAGCCTGGGCGACTACGTGTACCACCTGTACGGCGACCAGGGCGTCGACAACTTCCTGGTGACGTGCACCGACTGGGCCACCGGGACGGTGCTCCAGTCGCAGCGCGTCGGCGCCTTCCCGGGCATCGAGTACCGCGAGCCCGAGGGCATATGCGTGTACGACGGCACGCTGGCGTTCGGGATCGCCGGCCGCGTCTCCGGCGTGCGCCAGCTGAACGTGGCCCGCTTCCCGTACCCGGGCACGAACCCGTGGGTCGAGATCCCCTACGACTCCGCGGCCTACACCCCGAACAGCGCCAACTACGTTCCCCAGTACCGGATCGCCGGCGACCAGGTGCACCTGCACTTCTCGATGTCGAAGGCGGACGGCACCGCGTGGGGCCAGGGCGAGGTGCTCTTCACGCTGCCGCAGCGGGTCCGGCCGAACCGCACCCAGCGGCTGCTCGGCGTGGTCAGCGGCGGCGCCGTCAACGGCGACACCATGGCGGTGCGCTTCGAGGTGGCCGCGGACGGCAAGGTGACCATCTGGGACGAGCGCAGCCTGGTGGGCTGGGTCGGGGCGGACGCCGGCTTCTGGGTCTGCTGACGCCCTCCCCGTACCCGGGTACGTCTAGTCGAGCAGGCCGTCGAGGAGTGCGGCGGCCTCGCTCCGGGTCCGCTCGTCCGCGTGACCGGGCTCGGCGAGCGCGAGCGGGCGGGGCAGGGCGGTCGCCGAGGGGTGCACGACGGCCCCGTAACGGGCCGGGCGGACGCGGCCCTTGCGGACGTCCTCCTCGGTCGCGTACGTGACGTCGTACCCGGCCTCCTCCAGCCAGCGGGCGGTGCTGGCGTCCGTACCGAGGGTTCCGGGCATGCCGAGACCCGGGTACGGGCGCCGGCCGGCGTAGCTCAGCGGGACGACGGCCAGGACGTCGGAGCGGCGGGCGGGCTCGCGGACCACGAACGGCGTGTAGGCGCGGTGCCCTCCGGACGTGGTGAGGACGGCGAGGAAGAGGCCGGAGACCCAGCTCGCGGGCACCCGCGTCTTCCAGGTCCGGCCGTCGGCCGGGACGTCCTCGGCGGTCAGCAGGTGGCGGGCGCGGTCGCCGCCGTAGTGGCCGAGCCGGTAGACCTCGACCGTGCAGGTGCGCTCGCCGCGGGCCGACACCCGCAGCGCGAGGTCCTGGCCGGGCTCGACCGAGGCGGCGGCCGCGTACCCCTGGATCTCCGGGTGGCGCGGGTCGACCCCACAGGTCTCGCGGGGGGCCGATGCCCCACTCGTCGGAGCCCTCCGCCAGGTTCTCCCGCACGACGGGGTTGTCACCGGTGTGCGGACCGGCCGGGGGCAGGGGGCCGGCCGCGGCCGCGGTGCCCGGGGCGGCGACCGCGAGGGCGGCGGACGCGGCTCCGGCCGCGAGCAGGACCGTACGGCGGGCGAGCTGCATGGGGACCTCCGGGTCCGACGTCGCTGGCTGTCTGACGCCCGATCGGCGCCCGCCGGTGATCTTATAGACCGGTGGTCCTACGAACCCGGCGCCGGTGCCTGCCGGGACGTCAGGACACCCTCCAGGAAGGGCTCGACGGCCTCGCGCCAGGCATCGGCGTGCTCGTAGTGCAGCAGGTGCCCGGCGTCGGGGATCTCCGCGTACGCCCCGCGGGGCAGGACGCGGACCATCTCCTGCGCCTCGGCGCGGCCCAGCTCGCCGTCGAGGCCGCGGACGACGAGGGTCGGGCAGCGGACCTGGGCGAGGGACTCCCAGTGGGCGTCGTGGACCCAGGTCTCGCGGGAGGTGAGCATCTGGGCCGGGTCGAAGACCGGGCGCCAGCCGTCCGGCTGCTCGGTCATCACCTCGGCGAAGAACTCGCCGCGGGCCGGATGCGGCCGCTCCACCCACGGGTCCGCGTCGCCGAACCACTGGCGCACCGCGTCCAGCGAGGCGAAGGGGACGGGCCAGCGGCGGAACCAGTCCTGCCACTCGCGCTGGGAGGCGGCGCCGAGGGCGGAGGCGCGCATGTCGCAGATGACGAGGGCGCGGACCAGGTCGGGGCGCTCGGCGGCGAGCTGCCAGGCGGTGAGGGCGCCCATGGAGTGCCCGACGAGGGTGACGGGGCCGAGGCCGAGCCGCTCGACGACGGCCGCCGCGTCGGCGACGTACGCCTCGCGCGTGAAGGGGCCCGCCTCGGGCTTCTCGCTGCGCCCGTGGCCGCGCTGGTCGAGGGCGACCGTGCGGTGGCTCCGGCCGAGCCAGCCGGCGGCGCGGGCCCAGTGGGCGGCGTGCCCCATGAGCCCGTGGAGGAGTAAGACCCCGGAGCCGTCAGCGGCCCGCGGGGCGGTGTCCTCCGTGAAGTCCCAGGCCGCCAGGCGTACGCCGTCGGCCGCGGTGACGTCGAGTCGTCGCACCATGCTGCTCGGCACCCCCTCTTTCCCTTGGAACTGCGCCAGACTATCGAACCCGTATTCGAAAATGCGCTCCTGCCGCTCAACACCCCTCGTTCGAGTGACGGCGCTCAAGGATTGGCGGGCGCTGCCGAGGGGAGATCTTGAGCGGGAGGCGGACCGCTCGGGGAAAACGGTCCGTGGGGAATGACCCTGGGAGCTCGGGGCTCCGGGTCAGCACAGGGGAGGACAGGCCCCGGCGCCTCAGGGCGCCGGGGCTTTCTGTCGCGGTGGCGCGATACGCATGAAGGACCGCCCTCATCCCCCCAGCGTGGCACGGGCGGGGGCGTGGGCGTGGCGATTCCGCCGTAAAACGGGCCCGTACGGGACGGGGACGGGACGGGGCCGACCCCCGAGGGGCACCCCGTCGGCGCACGGCGGCGGTCAGCGCTTGGCGACGAAGACGTGCGCGGCGACCTCGGCGTCGAGCTCGGCCGCCTCGCCGCTGCTGCCCACCAGGACGCCGCCGGGGGACTCGGTCACGGAGACGACCGAACCCGGCTGCACACCTGCACGCCGCAGCGTGTACATCAGCTGGGCGTCCGTCTGGATGGGCTCGCCGATCCTGCGGACGATCACGGTCTTGCCCTCGCCGCCGGCCTCCAGGTCGGCAAGCGAGACCATCGAGTCGTCCAGGAAGGACTCCGCCTCGGCCTTCTCGCCCAGCTCCTCCAGGCCCGGGATCGGGTTGCCGTACGGCGACTCCGTCGGGTGGCGCAGCAGCTCCAGCACCCGGCGCTCCACGGCCTCGCTCATCACGTGCTCCCAGCGGCACGCCTCCGCGTGGACCTGCTCCCACTCCAGGCCGATCACGTCGACGAGCAGACACTCGGCGAGCCGGTGCTTGCGCATCACGCGGGTGGCCAGGCGGCGGCCCTCGTCCGTGAGCTCCAGGTGGCGGTCGCTGGCGACGGCCACCAGGCCGTCGCGCTCCATGCGGGCCACGGTCTGGCTCACGGTCGGACCGCTCTGGTCCAGCCGCTCGGCGATCCGGGCGCGCATGGGGACCACACCTTCCTCTTCGAGCTCAAGGATGGTGCGGAGATACATCTCCGTGGTGTCGATCAGTCCGGACATACGTGCCCCTCGATGAGTCGTGCGCTGGCCCTGCACCAATTCTGACGCATCGCGCCGACAACCGGGGCGTGCCGGGGTGCGGCGGTATTGACAGAGCAATGGTCCAGACCGCACCGTGATCGGCGACCACGACGAGAAGGAGCCGCCGCCATGGGCGAGAGCAAGCTGGCCGGACAGTTCTTCGACGCCGCGATCGGCCTGCTCCAGAAGGTGCGGGACGAGGAGGCGGACGCGATCTCCGAGGCCGGGAAGGCCATCGCCGGGGCGGTCGCCGCGGGCAACCGGCTCTTCGCCTTCGGGGCGGGCCATTCCTCGCTCGCCGCCCAGGACGTCGTCTACCGCGCGGGCGGTCTCGCGCTGATGAACCTGCTGGCCGTGCCGGGCGTCGTCGGCGTGGACGTCATGCCCGCGACCCTCGGCTCCGCCCTCGAACGCGTGGACGGACTGGCCGGCGCCGTCCTGGACTCCTCCCCCGCGCGGGCCGGCGACGTCCTGATCATCATCTCCCTGTCCGGCCGCAACGCCCTGCCGGTCGAGATGGCGATGAACGCCCGCGCCCTCGGCCTCACGGTCATCGGGGTCACCTCCGTGGCGTACGCGACGGAGACGAAGTCGCGGCACGTCTCGGGGACCTACCTGAAGGACCACTGCGACGTCGTCCTCGACTCGAAGATCGCCATCGGCGACGCCGAGCTCACCCACGAGGGCATCGAGGCCCCCTTCGCCCCCGCCTCCACCGTCGTCACCAGTGCCCTCATGCAGGCCACGATGGCGGCCGCCGCCGAGGAACTGGTCCGCCTCGGCATCGAGCCGCCCCTCCTCCGCTCGGGCAACGTGGACGGCGGCCACGAGTGGAACGGCCGCGTGATGACGGAGTACGGGGACCGCATCTTCTTCCGCCACTGAGCCGGAGACGCACCGAGGGGGTGGTGGCGAGAACTCGCCACCACCCCCTCGTCGTGCGTCAGGCCTCGGGTCCACCGGCCCGGCCCAGCTCCGCCGCCACCCGCCCCGCCACCGTCTCCGCGTACACCGCGTCCTCCCGCGCGAAGGCCGGGCGGGACGGGGAGCGCAGGAAGGTCGCGATGCCGAGGGTGCGGGCGCGGCTGCGGAGGGGGACGCAGAGGGCGTGGGCCATGTCGGGGGGCCACAGGCGGGCGGTGGACCAGTCGGGTGTGTCGGGGGTGGCGGTCGCCCTCGCCGGGCCCTGGCGGCTCAGGGACTGGAGGGCCGGGTGGGACGGCGGGTACGGGAGGGGGATGCCGCCCGTCACGGCCGGGGTGACCGGGCCCGGGGCTCCGGCCGGAGTCGCCAGGGCGCGGGCCAGGCGGCCGTCCGGGAGGGTCCGGTCGACCAGGACGTGGTCGGCGAAGCCGGCCAGCGCGAAGTCCAGCAGGACGGCGGCGGCCTCCCTCGGGTCCTCGCACTCCGCCGCCGCGGCGCCCGCGCGGTGCAGCTGGCTCCAGCGGAAGCGCAGCCGGTCCGCCTCCTGCGCGGCGAGACGGGCCTCGGTCACGTCCTGGAAGAGCCAGCCGACGCCCAGCGGGACCGGCTCCGGCGCCTCGGCGAGCGGGGAGGCGAGCCGGACGAAGCCGGAGCGCCAGCAGCGGCGGCGGTCGCCGCGCGGGCCGCGCAGCGTCACCCACAGGTCGGCCGGCTCGGGCGGCGCGCCCGCGGCCAGGACGTGCTGGAGGGCCGCCTCCAGCTGCTCGACGCCCTGCGTGACGATCTCCCCGAGGGGGCGGCCGAGCGGCGTCGTGCGGGCCGTGCCCAGCGCGCGGGCCGCGTAGGCGTTGACCACCGCCGGGCGCAGGTCCACGTCGACCAGGACGACGCCCCAGGACGCGTCCTCGAACAGCGCCTCGCTCAGCGCGATGGAGCGCTCCAGGTCGACCTGGACGTGCACCTCGCTGAACGCGCAGTACACCCCGGCCGGCCCGCCGTCGGCCCCGCGCACGCCCGCCGTCTGGGTGCGGACCAGGACCCGCCCGCCGTCCTTGCGCAGCAGCGCGAACTCGTGCACCTGGCGGCCCGGCGCGGTCATCGCCCGCATCAGCCGGGCCAGGGTCTCCTCGGCGTCGGCGCTGCGCGCGGCCCAGCCGTCGAAGCCCCGCCGGCCGACGGCCTCCCCGGCCGACCAGCCGAGGATCCGCTCGGCCTCGCGGTTCCAGTGGGTGACGGTCCCGTCGACGTCCAGCGCGCACAGCGCCGCGTCCATCCCGTCGAGCAGGGCGGCCAGCAGGTCCGCCCCCGGCACCCCCGGAACCCGCGCCGTGTCGCTGGCAGAACCCGTCGAAGCACTCATTCGACACCCCCCGCCTCATTCAACTGGAAACGTGACCCAGGACACAGCCCGTTGCCGAAAATCCCGTTCCCGAAAATGGGTTGAGCGGGGGCGCGCGGCTTCCTAAGGTGAAGCCACACGTGAAAGGAGGTGATCCGAAAAAATGGTTTCTTTTCGGACTCGTGAGGTGACTGCGGGCTAAGGCCTGCCGTCGCACTCTTGTGCACCTCGGCAGGCCTTCTGCCGAAACAATCGCAGTCACCCGACCCGTGGGCCGCCGGTCAGTCCGGCCGGCTTCCGTCCGAACTGCAGCGGACGGGACCAAGGCCCACGGGTCGTCTGCGTTTCCCGGGGCCCGCCCCTCACGGGGAGAGGCGTTCCACCTGCCAGGTCGTGCCCCCGGCGGCGTCCTCGCGCACGTACCGCAGCCGGTCATGGAGCCGGTTCTCGTGGCCCTGCCAGAACTCCACCGTCTCCGGCACCACCCGGAAGCCGCCCCACTCCGGCGGCACCGGCACCTGCTCGTCCTGCGGGTACCGCGCGGCCAGCTCCTCGTAGCGGGCCAGGAGTTCGGCCCGCGAGCCGATCACCGTCGACTGGTGGCTGGCCCACGCGCCCAGCTGCGAGCCGTGCGGGCGGGTGCGGAAGTACGCCACCGTCTCGTCCCGCCCGGTCCGGACCGCGCGGCCGGTCACGATGACCTGCCGTGCCATCGGGTGCCACGGGAAGAGCAGCGAGACGTACGGGTTGTCCGTCAGCTCCCGGCCCTTGCGCGAGCCGTAGTTGGTGAAGAACACGAAACCCCCCTCGTCGTAGTGCTTGAGCAGCACGGTGCGCGAGGACGGGCGGCCGTCGGGGGTGGCGGTGGAGACGACCATCGCGTTCGGCTCGTGGATCGCCGGGGTCGCGGCGGTCTCCTTGAACCAGCGCGAGAACTGTTCGATCGGTTCGGGTGCGAGGTCCGCCACGGTCAGTTCCATGGTCCGGTACTGCTCGCGCATGTCGGCGGGATCGAGGGCGTCGGTCACGGGGCCATCCTGCCGTAGCGCCCGAGTCTGCCCGGCACCGCGGGCGGCTAATCCTTCATCGCCGATTCGGCGCAGTGTGCCGGATGTCACGCTTCCCCGCATCATCGGAACCGTACAGACTCATCGGCTGGATCACTGTTACGTCCCGCCAACCGGCCCGACCTAATGATTGATCATCGATCAGGCACCGCATGCGACACCGCACAGCGCATGCACCGCACACATCGCTATAGAGGAGCCGCCTCATGTCTGACTTCGTACCGGGGCTCGAAGGAGTCGTCGCGTTCGAGACGGAGATCGCCGAGCCCGACAAGGAGGGTGGCGCGCTCCGCTACCGCGGGGTCGACATCGAGGACCTGGTCGGTCACGTCTCGTTCGGCAACGTCTGGGGCCTGCTGGTCGACGGCGCCTTCAACCCCGGTCTGCCCGCCGCCGAGCCCTTCCCCATCCCGGTGCACTCCGGCGACATCCGCGTCGACGTGCAGTCCGCGCTCGCGATGCTCGCGCCGGTCTGGGGCCTCAAACCGCTTCTGGACATCTCCGCCGAGCAGGCCCGCGACGACCTCGCCCGCGCCGCCGTCATGGCCCTGTCGTACGTCGCCCAGTCGGCCCGCGGCCAGGGGCTGCCCATGGTCCCGCAGAGCGAGATCGACAAGGCCGAGACCGTCGTCGAGCGCTTCATGGTCCGCTGGCGCGGCGAGCCCGACCCGAAGCACGTCAAGGCCGTCGACGCCTACTGGACCTCCGCCGCCGAGCACGGCATGAACGCGTCCACCTTCACCGCCCGCGTCATCGCCTCCACCGGCGCCGACGTCGCCGCGGCCCTCTCGGGCGCGGTCGGCGCCATGTCCGGCCCGCTGCACGGCGGCGCGCCCTCCCGCGTGCTCGGCATGATCGAGGAGATCGAGCGCACCGGCGACGCCACCGCCTACGTCAAGCAGGCCCTCGACAAGGGCGAGCGGCTCATGGGCTTCGGCCACCGCGTCTACCGCGCCGAGGACCCCCGCGCCCGCGTCCTGCGCCGCACGGCCAAGGAGCTGGCCGCGCCGCGCTTCGAGGTCGCCGAGGCGCTGGAGAAGGCCGCCCTGGAGGAGCTGCACAACCGGCGCCCCGACCGCGTCCTCGCCACCAACGTCGAGTTCTGGGCGGCCATCGTCCTGGACTTCGCCGAGGTCCCGGCGCACATGTTCACGTCGATGTTCACCTGCGCCCGCACGGCCGGCTGGTCGGCGCACATCCTGGAGCAGAAGCGCACCGGCCGCCTGGTCCGCCCGTCCGCCCGCTACACCGGCCCGGGCGTCCGCGACCCCCGTCAGATCGAGGGCTACGAGGACATCGCGGGCTGAGCGGGCTGGGCCGGCCCGGCCGACCGGTCGCGGCCCAGCAGCAGGTCCGCGTGATGGCGGGCCGCCGCCAGCGGATGGGCGCGGAGCTTGCCCTTCAGCTCGTTGCGACCGTACTCGGCGAACAGCGGGTTCGCCGGGTCGGTCGTGACCCCGGGCGCCGCCGCGGCGTACGGGAACTGGAGCGGGGCGATCCGGGCGTCCAGCCGCGGGTTGTAGAAGAAGGGCACGGAATACCGCTCCGTCGCCCCGGGCGGCGACACCACGCGGTGGTTGGTGGCGACCAGGTAGCCGTCCGTCGCCACCTCCAGGAGCTCGCCGAGGTTGACCACGAACGCGCCCGGCAGCGGCGGCACGTCGTGGAACACGCCGTCCTCCCGCTCCACCTGGAGCCCGCCCACGTGGTCCTGGAGCAGCAGCGTCAGGAAGCCGTAGTCCTTGTGCGCGCCCACGCCCTGGTCGTCGCCCTCGCCGCTGCTGCCCGGGTAGCGGACCAGCTTCAGGTGCGGGTGGGCGCGCGGGCCGAACGCGTCGTCGTAGAAGTCGGGCGCGGCGCCGATCGACGTCAGCAGCTCGTGCAGCAGCCGCTCGGCGACGCCGCTGAGCCGCTCGATCCAGTTCAGCGCCGCGAGGCGCAGCTCCGGCAGGGCGACGGGCCACTGGTTGGGGCCCTGGAGCCACCAGTACGGGGCCTCCTGCGGGCCCGGCACGTGCGCGGGCCGCTCGGCGCCGATGTCCAGCTGGTCGCGCCAGTCGCGGGCGCCCGCGGTGCGCTCGTCGCCGATCCGGGTGTAGCCGCGGAAGTGCGGCGAGTTGGTGGTGTCCAGGGCGAGCCGGTCCGCCTCCGGCAACGCGAAGAAGGCCCGCATGGCGCCGGTGAGCGCCCGCGTCTCGGCCTCGGTCACGCCGTGCCCGACGAGCTGGAAGAAACCCACGTCATGGGCGGCGGAGTGGAGCTGCGCGTGGAGCAGCCGGCGGGCCTGCGGGCCTCGGTCGGCGGCGGAGAGGTCGACGATGGGGAGCTGCGAGGTGTAACTCATGGTGTGCGTCCGCGGGGGTGTACGGCGCCCGGGTTCCGGATGCGTGGCAGGTCGTGCCGTGTCGTTCCGAACGGGGCGATGGGTGGGGCCTGGGGTCAGTGACGACCCGGACAGCCCATGCTCGCGACGCGGAGCAGGTCCACGTGGCGGCGACGTACGAGCGAAAGCATGCGACCAGCGTACTGCGGGCGCGCGGGGGTGGCTGTGGCCCGCGTCACGAGCGCCCGGGGAGGGCCCGCGTGACCGCCGTACGGGCCCGTCCGTGCCGGTCGTACGGACGGACCCGGGACGGGGCCCGTCCCGGGCCGGGGCCGGGTCCCCGCCCGTCCCCGGCCGCCCCGCCTCAGCCCAGCGCCTCGTCCAGGAGCCGGGCCCACTGGGCGACGACCCGATCGCGGCGGGCCCGGTCGTCGGTGAGGAGGGTGGCGAGGCCCAGGCCGCGGGCCATGTCGAGGAGGCCCTGGACGGACTCGCGGACGCCCGGGCGGGACTCGTCGGCGCCGAGGAGCGCGACGGCCATGCGGTGCGACTCGCGGCCCACGCGGGCTTCCAGCTCGGTGACGCGGGCGCGGAGCTGGTCCTCGTCGGAGGCGGCCACCCACAGGTGGAGGGCGGCCCGGAAGAGGGGGCCGGTGAAGAGGCCGACCAGGGCCGCTACGGCCTCCTGGCGGCCGACGGCGGGAAGCTCGCGCAGGGCCTGGGAACGCTCCTCGGCGACGTACTCGACCGCCGCCGTGAACAGGTCCTCGCGGGTCGGGAAGTGGTGCTGGGCGGCGCCCCGGGAGACGCCGGCCCGTTCGGCGACGACCGCGACCGTGGAGCCCGCCCAGCCGTGCTCGGCCAGGCAGGACACCGCGGCCTCCAGGAGCCGCTGCCGGGTGGCGCGGCTCCTGTCCTGCTTCGGGCCGGTCAGAGCCGCCATGCTGGGTCCCGTCGTTCGAGGAAGGCCGTCATCCCTTCGCGTGCCTCGGCCGAGGCGAACAGCGACGCGGACAGCTGGACCAGCTCCTCCGCGTCCCGCTCGAAGGCTTCCAGGACTCTAGCCGTGACCAGCCGCTTCGAGGCGCGCAGCCCCTGCGGGGAGGCGCCGCGCAGCCCGTCGAGGATGCCGTCCAGGTCGGCGGCGGGAGCGGTCACCAGGCCCATCGCGCGCGCCTGGGCCGCCCCGAAGCGCTCGCCGGTCAGGTAGTAGCGGGCCGCCGCCCGCTGGTCCAGCTTGGGGAGCAGGGTCAGCGAGATCACGGCGGGCGCGACCCCGATCCGTACCTCCGTCAGCGCGAAGTCCGCCGCGTCCGAGGCCACCACGATGTCGCACGCGCCGAGCAGCCCGAGGCCCCCCGCGCGGGCGTGGCCCTCGACGACGCCGACGACCGGTTTGGGGAGCTCCACTATCTGTCGCAGCAGGTCCACGAAGGCGTACGGCCCGGGCGGGGCCTTCAGGTCGGCGCCCGCGCTGAAGGTGCTGCCGGTGTGGGTGAGCACCACCGCCCGCACCGCCGGGTCCTTGCCGCAGGCGCTCAGCGCGTCGGCGAGCTCGGCGACCAGGGGGGCCGACAGCGCGTTGCGCGTCGCCGGGGAGTCCAGGGCGAGCGTGGTGACGCCCCGGTCGGTGGATGCCTCGATCAGGTTCTGGCTCTGGCTCATGCGCGGTCCCTCGGTTCTCGCAGCTCTCGGCGGAGGATCTTCCCCGACGCTGCCCTCGGCACCGTCTCGATGAACTCCACCCGGCGGATCTTCTTGTACGGGGCGACCCGCTCGGCCACGAAGGCGGCCACCTCGTCGCCGGTCAGCTCCTTCGCCGCGGGCTGGCGCACCACGAACGCCTTCGGGATCTCGCTCCCGTCCTCGTCCGCGACCCCGATGACGGCCGCGTCGGCGATGCCCTCGTGGGTGAGCAGCAGGGCCTCCAGCTCGGCCGGGGCGACCTGGAACCCCTTGTACTTGATGAGCTCCTTGACCCGGTCGACGACGTACAGCCAGCCGTCCTCGTCGACCCGCCCGACGTCGCCGGTGTGCAGCCAGCCGTCCGCGTCGATCATGGCCGCGGTGGCCTCGGGCCGGCCCAGGTAGCCCCGCATGACCTGCGGACCGCGGAAGGCGATCTCGCCCTCCTCGCCCGGTCCGGCCTCCCGCGCCGGGTCGTCGAGGGCGACCAGCCGCATCTCGGTGGACGGCAGCAGCTTGCCGACGGTGCCGGGCGGCGGGTTCACGGCGTCGAGCGGGACCAGGTGGGTGGCCGGGGACATCTCCGTCATGCCGTAAGCCTGGCGGATCGGCGGCAGCCCGAGCCGGGCCGAGCAGGCCTCGGCGAGGGCCGCGTCCAGCGGGGCGGCGGAGCAGACGATGTAGCGCAGCGAGGACAGGTCGTAGTCGGCCACCGCCGGGTGCTTGGCGAGGGCGAGGACGATCGGCGGGGCCACGTAGAGGGCGTTGATCCGGTGCCGCTCGATGGCGGCGAGGAAGCCGTCCAGCTCGAAGCGGGGCAGCACGACCACGGTCGCGCCGCGCCGCAGCGGGGCGTTCATCAGCGCCGTCAGGCCGTACACGTGGAAGAACGGGAGCACGGCCAGGATCCGGTCTCCCGGGCCCATCGGCATCAGCGGTTCGAGCTGGGCGAGGTTGGTGGCGATGGAGGCGTGGGTCAGCATCACGCCCTTGGGGACGCCGGTGGTGCCGGAGGAGTACGGGAGGGCGGCGAGGTCCGCGGCCGGGTCGATGTCCAGGACCGGCTCGGGCGCGGTCGAGCCCAGGAAGGACTGGAGGGAGCGGCAGTCCTCGGCCGTGTCGCAGACGAGGACCTCCTCGACGCCGCCCGCGAGTTCGGCCGCCGCCCGTGCCGTCGCCAGCAGCGGCGACACGGTGACGATCCACCGCGCGGAGGAGTCCCGCAGCTGCTTGGCGAACTCCTCCGGCGTGGCCAGCGGATGCACCGTGGTCACGGCCGCCCCGGCGCGCGTGGCGGCGTAGAAGGCGACGGGGAACAGCACGGTGTTGGGGCTGTGCAGGGCGAGCACGTCCCCCTGGCGGACGCCCGCCTCGGCGAGGCCCGCGGCGATCCGCCGGTGGAAGACGTCGATCTGGCCGTACGTGAGCGTCAGCTCCCCCGCCCCGGCCGCACCGGCCGCACCGGCCGCACCGTCGACGAGCGCCGGGAGGTCTCCGAACTCGGCGGCCCGCCCGAGGACGGCGTCGTGGATGGGGAGGGAGACGGCCGGAACATCCGCGAACTCGCTGTGGAACACCATGCGTACGGGCCCCCTGATCGGTGGGTGGACGGCGGTGACGGTCGTGACGGCGGCACCGGCGGTGCCGCCGTCACGGGACGGCCAGCATGGACCGGGTCAGTACGACTTGGGGAGACCCAGGGACTGGTGGGACACGAAGTTGAGGATCATCTCGCGGCTGACCGGGGCGATCCGGGCCACCCGGGCGGCCGTGATCAGCCGGGCCAGGCCGAACTCCTTGGTGAGGCCGTTGCCGCCCAGGGTGTGGACGGCCTGGTCGACGGCCCGGACGCAGGCCTCGGCGGCCGCGTACTTCGCCATGTTCGCGGCCTCGCCCGCGCCCATGTCGTCGCCCGCGTCGTAGAGCGCGGCGGCCTTCCGCATCATCAGCCGGGCCAGCTCCAGCTCGATGTGGGCCTGCGCGAGCGGATGGGCGATGGCCTGGTGGGAGCCGATGGGGGCCTTCCAGACCTGCCGCTCCTTGGCGTACTTCACCGCCTGCGCGAGGGCGTACCGGCCCATGCCGATCGCGAACGCGGCCGTCATGATCCGCTCCGGGTTGAGCCCGGCGAAGAGCTGGAGCAGGCCCGCGTCCTCGTCGCCGACCAGCGCGTCGGCCGGCAGGTGCACGTCGTCCAGGACCAGCTCGAACTGCTTCTCGTCCGCGGCCAGTTCCATCTCGATCTGCCGCCGCTCGAAGCCCGGCGTGTCGCGCGGCACGATGAACAGGCAGGCCTTGAGGGTGCCGGTGCGGGCGTCGGAGGTGCGGCCGACGATCAGGGTGGCGTCGGCGATGTCGACGCCGGAGACGAAGACCTTGCGCCCGTTGAGGACCCAGCCGTCCTCGGTGCGGGTGGCGGTGGTGGTGATGCGGTGGGAGTTGGAGCCGGCGTCCGGCTCGGTGATGCCGAAGGCCATGGTGCGGCTGCCGTCGGCCAGACCGGGGAGCCAGGCCCGCTTCTGCCCCTCGGTGCCGAAGCGGGATATCACCGTGCCGCAGATGGCGGGCGAGACCACCATCATCAGGAGCGGCGCGCCGGCCGCGCCCGCCTCCTCCAGGACGATGGACAGCTCGGCCATGCCGCCGCCCCCGCCGCCGTACTCCTCGGGCAGGTTCACGCCCAGGTAGCCCAGCTTGCCGGCCTCGGCCCACAGGCTCGCCCGGTCGAAGCCGGGGCCGTGGCGGTGGCCGAGCGCGGAGACGGCGGCGCGGAGCGCGGTGTGCTCCGGGGACTCGATGATGCTGCTGCTCATGCGGTCTGGTCCTCCTGGGCTTCGGTCGGTACGGGCTGTACGACGGCGAGCAGGGCTCCGACCTCGACCTGGCGGCCGGGGGCGGCGTGCAGCGCGGTGAGCGTGCCGGAGGCGGGCGCGGTGACCCGGTGTTCCATCTTCATGGCCTCCAGCCAGAGCAGGGGCTGCCCCGCCTCGACCGGGTCGCCGACGGCGAGGCCCTCGGCGACCCGGACGACGGTGCCGGGCATGGGGGCGAGCAGGGAGCCGGGGGCGGTCTGCTCGCGCGGGTCGGGGAAGCGGGGGGCGGCGGTGAGGCGGTGGCGGCCGACGAAGACCGTGTCGCCGTGCCGGGCGACCTCGAAGTGGCGCACCACGCCGTCGACTTCGAGGCTCACCCGGTCGGGCCCGACGGCCACCGCGCGGATCCCGGGCGGGGCCGTCACCTCGTGGCCGCCGGTGCGGGTCGGGCGGTAGCGGACCTCGTGGGTGCCGTGCCCCGTGTACGTACGGGTCTCGTCCTGCGAGCGCACGTTCCGCCAGCCGCCGCCGAAGCGGCCGCGGCCCTGCGCCGCCGCCGCGAGCGCGGCGGCCACGGCGGCCTGCTCCTCCCCGGCGGGCGGCTCGGTCAGGACGCCGACGCCGTCGGTGCCGTCAGCGCTCACGGCGCCCTCGACGTGGCGCTCGTAGAAGCCGGTGCCGAGGCGGGCCGGGTCGGTGAAGTCGGGGTGCCGGAGGGAGGCGACGAGCAGGTCCCGGTTGGTCACGGGCCCGTGGATCCGGGCCCGCTCCAGGACGTGGGCCAGCTTGCGGGCCGCCTCGGCACGGGTGGGGGCGTGGACGACGACCTTGGCGAGCATGGCGTCGTAGTGGACGCCGACGGTGTCGCCGGAGGCGTATCCGGTGTCGACGCGGACCCGGGTACGGGCCGGGGCGTGCGCCGGAACGGCACCCGGCAGGGCGGACGCGCCGGACGCGCGGGCGGGCGCGCCGGTGGCGGCGGCCCCGGTGGCCCCGGTGGCCCCGGTGGCGTCCGGAGCGTCCGGAGCGTCCGGGAACTCCAGCGTGTGCAGCACCCCCGTCTGCGGGGTCCAGCCGCCCGCCGGGTCCTCCGCGTAGAGCCGGGCCTCGATGGCGTGGCCGCGGGGCGCGGGCGGCTCGGGCGGGAGCGGGGTCCCCTCGGCCACCGCCAGCTGGAGGGCGACCAGGTCGAGGCCGTGGATCTCCTCGGTGACCGGGTGCTCGACCTGGAGGCGGGTGTTCATCTCCAGGAAGTGCGCGACGAGGTTCCCCCCTGCTCCAGCGGAGCCGAGTGCTCGGGGGCTCTCGGCGACCAGGAACTCGACCGTGCCCGCGCCCACGTAGCCGACGGCGCGCGCGGCGGAGGCGGAGGCCGCGTAGAGGGAGTCCAGCAGCTCCGCCGGGAGGCCGGGTGCCGGAGCCTCCTCGATCACCTTCTGGTGGCGGCGCTGGAGGGAGCAGTCGCGGGTGCCGAGCGTCCACACCGTGCCGTGCGCGTCGGCGAGGATCTGCACCTCGACGTGCCGGCCGTCCTCGACGTACGGCTCGACGAACACCTCGCCGTCCCCGAAGGCGCTCAGCGCCTCGGCGGACGCCGCCGCCAACGCACCCTTCAGCGCGTCCAGTTCGCGCACCACACGCATGCCGCGCCCGCCGCCGCCCGCCGCGGCCTTCACCAGGACGGGCAGCTCGGCCTCGGTCACGTCGGCGGCCGCGAGCGGCGGGATGCCGAGGAGCTCCTTGGCGCGGGTCTTGGAGGCCATCGCCTCGATCGCGGCGGGCGGCGGGCCGATCCACAGCAGGCCGGCCTCGATCACCGCCTGCGCGAATTCCTTGTTCTCGGAGAGGAATCCATAGCCAGGGTGGACCGCGTCCGCGCCCGCCGCGAGCGCCGCCTTCACCACCAGGTCGCCGCGCAGGTACGTCTCCGCGGGCGTCGCCCCGGGCAGCCGTACGGCCGCGTCCGCCTCGCGCACGTGCAGGGCGCCGGCGTCCGCGTCGGAGTACACCGCCACCGTGGCGATGCCCAGTTCGCGGCAGGTGCGGAAGACCCGGCAGGCGATCTCGCCCCGGTTCGCCACCAGAACAGTCGTCATCACGAGAGGCCTCACATTCGGAAGACGCCGAAGCCGCCGCGCGCGCCCTCGACCGGTGCGTTGTGGATCGCGGACAGGCAGAGCCCGAGGACGGTGCGGGTGTCGCGCGGGTCGATGACCCCGTCGTCGTACAGCCGTCCGGAGAGGAAGGACGGCAGCGACTCCGCCTCGATCTGCGCCTCGACGAACGCCCGCATGCCGGCGTCCTGCTCCTCGTCGTACGGCTGCCCCTTCGCCTCCGCCGAGGCGCGCGCCACGATGGAGAGCACGCCCGCGAGCTGCTGCGGGCCCATGACGGCCGACTTGGCGCTCGGCCAGGCGAAGAGGAAGCGCGGGTCGTAGGCCCGGCCGCACATGCCGTAGTGCCCGGCGCCGTACGAGGCCCCCATGAGCACGGAGAGGTGCGGGACCTTCGAGTTCGCCACCGCGTTGATCATCATGGCGCCGTGCTTGATGATGCCGCCCTGCTCGTACTCCTTGCCGACCATGTAGCCGGTGGTGTTGTGCAGGAACAGGAGCGGGATGTCGCGCTGGTTGGCGAGCTGGATGAACTGCGCCGCCTTCTGCGACTCGGCGCTGAACAGCACGCCCTGCGCGTTGGCGAGGACGCCGACCGGATAGCCGTGCAGCTCGGCCCAGCCCGTCACCAGGCTCGGCCCGTACAGCGCCTTGAACTCGTCGAACTCCGAGCCGTCGACGATCCGGGCGATCACCTCGCGCGGGTCGAAGGGGGTCTTCAGATCGCCGGGGACGATGCCGAGCAGCTCGTCCTCGTCGTACTTCGGGGGCGCCGCCGGGAGGGGGTCGGGGTGTGCCTTGCGGTGGTTGAGGCGGGCGACGATCCGGCGGGCCTGGCGCAGGGCGTCGGCCTCGTCGACGGCGTAGTGGTCGGCGAGCCCGGAGACCCGGGCGTGCATCTCGGCGCCGCCGAGCGACTCGTCGTCGCTCTCCTCGCCCGTGGCCATCTTCACCAGCGGCGGCCCGCCGAGGAAGACCTTCGACCGCTCCTTGATCATCACCGTGTGGTCGGACATGCCGGGGACGTACGCCCCGCCGGCCGTCGAGTTGCCGAAGACGACCGCGATCGTGGGGATGCCGGCGGCGGACAGCCGGGTGAGGTCGCGGAAGAGCGCGCCGCCCGGGATGAAGATCTCCTTCTGGGAGGGCAGGTCCGCGCCCCCGGACTCGACGAGCGAGACCACCGGGAGCCGGTTGGCGAACGCGATCTCGTTGGCCCGCAGCGCCTTCTTCAGCGTCCAGGGGTTGGAGGCTCCGCCGCGCACGGTCGGGTCGTTGGCGGTGATCAGGCACTCGACGCCCTCGATGACGCCGATGCCGGTGACGAGCGAGGCGCCCAGCGGGTAGTCGCTGCCCCAGGCGGCGAGCGGGGACAGCTCCAGGAAGGGGGTGTCCGGGTCGACGAGCAGCTCGATCCGCTCGCGGGCCAGCAGCTTGCCGCGCCCGCGGTGCCGCGCGGTGTACTTCTCGCCGCCGCCCGCGCAGGCCTTGGCGTGGTCGGCGTCGAGCGCGGCGAGCTTCTCCAGCATGGCCGAGCGGTGCAGCGCGTAGTCGGGTCCGCCGGTGTCGAGGGCGGAGGCGAGGACGGTCACAGCAGTTCCTCCGGTAGGTCCACGTGCCGGGAACGGAGCCATTCGCCGAGTCCCTTGGCCTGCGGGTCGAACCGGGCCTGCGAGGCGACGCCCTCGCCGAGCAGCCCGGTCACGGTGAAGTTGAGGGCCCGGAGACCGGGCAGGACGTGCCGTTCGACCGGCAGTTCCTTCGTCTCCGGAAGCAACTGCCGGAAGAGGTCGACGGTGAGGGTGTGCGCGAGCCAGCGCCAGGCCCGGTCGTCCCGGACCCACACCCCGACGTTCGCGTCCCCGCCCTTGTCGCCGCTGCGCGCCCCGGCGACGAGCCCGAGCGGCCCCCGGCGGGTGGGCCCCGACGGCGGCGGCTCCGGCAGCGGCGGCTCCGGTACGGGCGCGAGGGCCCGGCGCTCCTGCGGTGCGGGCACGGCGAGGCGGGTCCCGTCGGGCAGCACCGCCGTGTGCGGGACCTCCCCGACGGGGACGTACGCGGTCTCGAAGACCCCGTAGGGGGCGCCCTTCCCGGGCGGGGCGGTCACGTGGAAGCCGGGGTAGCTCGCGAGGGCCAGTTCGATCGCCGCCCCGGACAGGGTCCGGCCGACGGCCTCGGGGTCCGGGTCCCGCACGACGAGCCGCAGCAGGGCGCTCGCGGTCTCCTCGGTGGCGGCGTCCGCGCGGTCGGTGCGGGCCAGTTCCCAGCGGACCTGCGCGGGGCGCGGCTTCGGTCCCCGGGCGAGGGCGTCCTCGACCTGGTCGCGGACCAGCTCCGCCTTGGCCTCGACGTCGAGGCCGGTCAGCACGAACACGAGCTCGTTGCGGAAGCCGCCGAGCCGGCAGAGCCCGGCCTTGAGCGTCGGCGGCGGCGCCTCGCCCCGCACCCCGGAGATCCGGACCCGGTCCGGGCCCTCCTGGGCGAGCCGGACGGTGTCGAGCCGCGCGGTGACGTCGGGGCCCGCGTAGCGCGCGCCGCCCGTCTCGTACAGCAGCTGCGCGGTGACGGTCCCGGTGTCGACGACGCCGCCGGTGCCGGGGTGCTTGGTGATCACCGCGCTGCCGTCCTCGTGGAGCTCGGCGAGCGGGAAGCCGGGCCGGCGCAGCAGCTTCGGGTCGTGGCCGGTGAAGAAGGCGTAGTTGCCGCCGGTGGCCTGGGTGCCGCACTCCAGGACGTGCCCGGCGACGACCGCTCCCGCGAGCCGGTCGTACCCGCCGGGGTCCTCCGGCCGCCAGCCGAAGAACCACTGCGCGGGCCCGGTGACCAGGGCGGCGTCGGTGACCCGGCCGGTGACGACGACGTCGGCGCCCGCGTCGAGGCAGGCGGCGATCCCGGCGCCGCCGAGGTAGGCGTTGGCGGCGAGCACCCCGTCCCGGGCCGGCAGCCGGTCGCCCTCGACGTGGGCGATCCGGGCCGGGACGCCGAGCCGCCCGGCCAGCGCGCGCAGGGCGTCGGCGAGCCCGGCCGGGTTGAGCCCGCCGGCGTTGGCGACGATCCGCACCCCGCGCTCGTGGGCGAGCCCCAGGCCCTCCTCCATCTGGCGCAGGAAGGTCTTGGCGTACCCGGCGGAGGGGTCCTTGAGGAGGTCGCGGCCGAGGATGAGCATGGTGAGCTCGGCGAGGTAGTCCCCGGTGAGGACGTCGAGCCCGCCGCCCTCCGCTCCCCCGGTGAGCATCTCGCGGACGGCGTCGAAGCGGTCGCCGTAGAAGCCGGAGGCGTTGCCGATGCGCAGGACCCGGCTCACGCGGCGCCCCCTTCCGCGCGCTCCTGTGCGCCGTCCTTCGGGGGGCGGCCCTGGCCGGCCGGGCCGGCGAAGGCCTGGGCGAAGGTGAGCCAGCGGGCCGCTTCCGCTCCGAGGGGAACGAGGGCCGTGTCGGCGTGGTGCACGCGCTGCGTGACGAGCAGGCAGAAGTCGAGCGCGGGGCCGCTGACGACCTGGGTCGCGTCCTCCGGGCCGTACGCCCACGTCTCGCCGCCGGGGGCGACGAGTTCGAGGCGGAAGGGCTCGGCGGGCGGGGTGAGTCCCCGGACGAGGTAGGCGTAGTCGCGGGCGCGCAGTCCGATCCAGGCCACGTGCCGCAGCCGCGCCGTGGGCACGCGCACGACGCCGAGCGCGTCGGCGACGTCCTGCCCGTGCGCCCAGGTCTCCATGAGCCGGGCGGTGGCCAGGGAGGCCGCGCTCATGGCCGGCCCGTACCAGGGGAAGCGGGCGCCCGGCGGGGCCTCGCGCAGCACCCGGAGGAGCCGTTCGCGGCCGTCCCGCCAGCCGGCGAGGAGCTCGGCGGGCGGCAGGGCCGCGCCCTTCTCGGCGCCCTCGTCGACGAAGGTCCCGGGCGAGGCGAGGGCCTCGGCGGCCTCGGCGGCGAAGGCCTCGGGATCGGTCGCGGCGAGCAGCGCGGCCCGGTCGGTCCAGGCCAGGTGCGCGATCTGGTGGGCGATCGTCCACCCGGCCGCGGGAGTCGGAGCGGCCCACCGCTCGGGGCTCAACTCCGCAACCAGGGAGTCGACTTCCCCGCTCTCGGCGGACAGGTCGTCGAGCAGGGTGACGGGGTCGGACACGGAACGCCCCCCTCGGGGATCGGCGGTCGCGGGCCCGTCCACAGAGCTGTGCACGGGCGTGTTGCGGAGGAGCATGGCAGGGCCCCAAGAAACAATCAAGCACGCTTGCATGATTTTTGGACAGCGCCGGCCGCACGCCCCCGGAACGACCCCGGAACGACCCCGTGTCCTCCTCCGGAGGGACACCCCCACCCGCCCGCCGACGACTCCGGGATGACCCCGAATCCTGCCTCGTGGGGCCGAGAACGCCCCCTCCCGCTCCTAGCGTTGAAGCATGTCGCCGTCGCCTTCGCGCTCCTCCTCGCTGCTCGGATTCACCGTCAAGGACTTCCGGGCGCAGCTGCGCCAGCTGGTCCTCACGGGCGCCGCCGTCGCCGTCGGCGTCGCCTTCCTCGTGCTGTCCGTCGGCGGCGCGGGCGCGCTCGTCCAGTCCTACGAGCAGTCGGCGGCGGCCGACGTCGGCGACGCGGCCGTCCAGGTGGCCGGCCGCGACGGCGCCCCGCTGCCGGCCGGCAGCGCCGCCCGCGCGGCGAGGCTCCCGCAGGTCGGCGGCGTCGCCGAGCGGCTCACCGGCCACGCCAACGTCCTCACCCCGGCCGGCCGCCCGCTCGACGACCGGGCCCTGGTCACCTCCGTCGCCGCCGACCCGGCCCTGCGCTGGCAGCGCCTCGACGGGGGCCGCTGGCCCGAGCGCGCGGGCGAGATCGCCCTCGACCGGGACAGCGCGGCCCGGGTCGGCGCCGCCGTCGGCGACACCGTACGGCTCACCAGGGCCGCCGGCGGCACCGCCGAGGTACGCCTCACCGGCCTCCTCGACACCTCCGCCTCCCAGGCCCTCGGCTCCCAGCCGGCCATCGGCGTCCCGTACGCGCAGACCGCCACGTACGCCACCGGCCTGCGCGCCACCCACCTCGACCTGGCCCTCCGCCCCGGCGCCGACGCGCTCGCCGTCGCGAAGGAGGTCAAGAAGGAACTCGGCGGCGGCGTCACCGCCCGCACCCACGCCGGGGCGGTCGAGGAGGCCAAGCAGAGCGGCAGGACCATGTACGCGGTCGTGCTCACCGCCGCGCTCTCCTTCGTCCTCATCGCGATGACCGTCGCCCGGATGGTCGTCACCAACACCTTCTCCGTCGTCCTCGCCCAGCGCGCCCGCCAGCTGGCCCTGCTGCGCTGCATCGGCACCGACCGCGACCAGGTGCGCCGGATCATCCGCCGCCAGGGCCTGATGCTCGGCGTGCTCGCCTCCGCCGGCGGACTCGCGGCCGGCGCGGGCGCCTGCGCCCTCGGCACCGCCCTCCTCAACGGGCTCGCCGACCTCGGCCCCGTCGAGGTCTCGCTGATGCCGGGCCGCTGGACCTTCGTCCTCGGCGGGCTCTTCGGCGTCCTGCTCACCCTCTGGGCGGTGCGCAAGCCCGCCCGGGCCGCCTCCGCCGTACCGCCCGTCGCGGCCCTCGCCGCGAGCGGCGCGGCGAAGCTGCCCGAGCCCGGCAGCCGCGCCCTGCGCGAGCTCGTCTCGCTGCTCCTGCTCGTCGCCGGTACCGGCCTGCTCGCGCTCGGCGCGTTCGGCGGCTCGCCGCTCATGCTGCTCGCGGTGACGCTCGGCGCGATCCTCACCTTCTTCGCGGTGCTGCGGTACGCGCGGTACGTGCTGCCGCCGTTCGTCGCCCTCATCGGGCTGGCCCTGCGCCGCCCCTTCGGCACCGTCGGACGGCTCTCCGTCCAGCAGCTGCGCGCCAACGCGGGCCGCACCTCCGCCGCCGCCTCCGCGATGCTGGTCGGCGTGACGGTCGCGGTCTCCGCGGTGACGGCGATCGGCGTCACCAAGGGCGGCCTGGAGGAGATGCTCGCGAGCCGGATGCCCGCCGTCTTCACCCTGGACTCCGACCGCGACCGGGTCCCGGCCGACGCCCTCACGGCCCTGCGGGCCGAGTCCGGTCTGCGGGTCACCCCGGTCCGCACCGCCGTCCTGACCGTCGACGGGAGCCGCACGGTGGTCGCCACGGCGGACCCGGCCGCCCTCAACCCCGACGCGGAGGGCGTGGCCGCGGCCCGCGCCCTGAAGGACGGGCAGGCGCTGGCCCTCGGCGCACGGGACGGGAGCCTGACGGTGAAGGGCGGGGCGGCGTCCGCGGCCGGCACCCGCCTGACCGTCGTCGACGCCGGCGCGGGCTCCATGCTGCCGGTCGCGCTCTTCCCCGAGGCCACGGTGTACGTCGACGGCGCCACCTTCGAGCGGCTCGCCCCCGGCTCCGCCGCGCACCTGGCGACGGTCCTGGTGAACCCGGCCGACGGCACCGGCCACACCGAGGCCCGCGCCGCCCTGGACCGCGCGCTCGCCGCCCACCCCGACATCCGGGTCGCGGACACCGGCTCCGACGCCGTCACGGTCCGCTCGATGCTGGACCGGATGATGCTGGTGGTCACCGTGCTGCTCGGCTTCTCGATGGCCATCGCCGCGCTCGGCGTCGCGGCCACCCTGATGCTCACGGTGGAGGAGCGCACCCGCGAGTTCGGCATGCTCCGCGCGATCGGCCTCGCGGGCGACCAGCTCCGCCGCATGTTGACCCTGGAGTCCGTCCTCCTCGCCCTCTCCGGCGCCCTCGCGGGCACGGTCCTGGGCCTGGTCTACGGTTCCCTCGCCGCCCGCTCGGTGACGGGCGACCAGGTCTCCGCGCCCCAGGTGCTGGCCTCCTCCGGCGGCACGGTCCTCACCGTCCTCGGCATCCTCGCCGCCACGGTCCTCACGGGCGTCGCGGCCTCGGTCCTGCCGGCCCGGCGGGTGCGCCGGATGGTGGTGGTGGAGGCGCTGAGGGAGGCCTAGCCCGTGTCCTTCGGATCAGGCCGGCGCGGGCGTCCTGCCGGTCCGGGCCCGCCGGACGGGCGCTAGCCGGCGGTGACGCGGCGGCGGGGCCTGGGCACCAGTTCCCCGCCGCAGTTGGGGCAGACGTCCCGCATCTCGTCCGCGCACGGCACACAGAAGGTGCACTCGTAGGTGCAGATGCGGGCGGGGCCGTCGGGGGTGAGCCGGGTCGTCTCACAGCGTTCGCAGAGTTCGCGCATGTCCAGTGCCATGCCCCCCATCCTGCGAGAAGGCCCGTGGGCGGGAAACCGCCCACGGGCCAGACGTCGACAGGATCAGGCCGGTCCGCCGGCCGACCGCCTGGCCTGGGTCCGCACCGCGCCCATGCTCGCCGCGATGACCAGGGCGATGGCGAGGGCGTCCGTCACGCCGAGGGCCTGGTGCAGGACGAGGAAGCCGGCGGTGGCGGCGATGGCCGGTTCCAGGCTCATCAGGATGGCGAAGGTGGGGGCCGGGAGGCGGCGCAGGGCGAGCAGTTCGAGGGTGTACGGAAGGACCGAGGACATCAGCGCGACGGCCAGGCCGAGTCCGACGGTCGACGGCACGAGGAGCCGGTCGCCGGCCTCGACGATGCCGAACGGCAGGCTGATGACCGCCCCGACCGCCATCGCGAGCGCGAGTCCGTCGGCCTGCGGGAAGCGGCGGCCGGTGCGGGCGCTGAAGACGATGTACGCGGCCCACATGGCGCCCGCCGCGAGGGCGAAGCCGGCGCCGGCCGGGTCGAGCCGGTCGAAGCCGCCGCCGCTGAGCAGGACGACGCCGCCGAGCGCGAGGCCGGCCCAGAGCAGGTTGGCCAGGTGGCGGGAGGCGATGACGGAGAGCGCGAGCGGGCCGAGCACTTCGAGGGTGACGGCGGCACCGAGCGGGATCCGGTCGACGGCCAGGTAGAACAGGATGTTCATGCCGGACATGGCGGCGCCGAAGGCGAGCACGGTGCCCCAGTCGGCACGACTGTGGCCGCGGACCTTCGGGCGGCAGACCAGCAGCAGGACGGCGGCGGCGAGCACGAGCCGCAGGGTGACCACGCCGAGGGCGCCGGCCCGGGGCATGAGCAGGACGGCGACGGCGGATCCGAACTGCACGGAGAGGCCGCCGGCGACGACGAGCGCGACAGGCCCCAGCCGGGTGGCCCGGGTGGCCCGGGAGGCCCGGGAGGCGCTTCCGCCCGGAACGGCGGGGCCCGCGGTGGTGGCCGTGGATACGGCGGCTGTCTCCTTGACCGGGCTGTCCACCGGCGCGCTCCTTGTACTGAAAACGATCAAGAGTTCACTACTCTGAACCAACCAGTCCAGAGTAGTGGACCGACCCCCGAGGCTCCAACCCTCACGCTAGGAGCCTCCGCGCGGCATGTGAAATGCCGATTGATCTGTGGTTATGCTCCGAAGACATGAGCCGGACGAACATCGAGCTCCGCCACCTCCGCTGCTTCCTCGCGATCGCGGAGGAAGGCAACCTCACCCGCGCCGCCGCCCGCCTCCACCTCACCCAGCCGGCCGTCTCGCGCACCCTCGCCGCGCTGGAACGCCACCTCGGCGCCCGGCTCGTCGACCGCAGCACCCACCACCTCGCCCTCACCCCCGAGGGGCGGACCTTCCACGACCGGGCCGCCGCGGCCGTCACCGCCTTCGACGCCGCCGTCGACCCGGAGCTGCTCCGCCACCGCCCGCTGCGCCTGGGCCACGCCTGGTCGGCCTTCGGCCCGTACACGACCCCGCTGCTACGCCGATGGCAGGCCGAGCACCCCGGGACCCCGCTCGAACTCCTCCGCGTCGACGACCGCACGGCCGGCCTGCTGCGCGGCGAGGTGGACGCGGCGCTGCTGCGCGGGCCGGTGGAGGTCCCGGGCCTGGCGACCGAGGAACTGCTCACCGAGGAGCGGGTGGCGGCCGTCCCGGCGGACAGCCCGCTGGCCGCGCGCCCCGCCCTGGCCCTGGCGGACCTGGCGGCCGAGACCGCGATCCTCAACCCGGTCTCGGGCACGACCACCCTCGACCTGTGGCCCGCCGCCGCCCGCCCCCCGCACCACCCTGACCGTCGCCAACACCGACGACTGGCTCAGCACGATCGCCGCGGCCCGGGGCATCGGCGTCACCTCCGCCTCGACCGCCACCCTCCACCCCCACCCGGGCGTCGCCTACCGCCCCCTGACCGACGCGCCGCCGGTGCCGGTCCTGCTGGCCTGGCGGGAGGGCGACCGGCACCCCGCGGTCGCGGCGCTGGTCGAGCTGGCGCGGGAGATCGCGGGGACCGCGGGCCCGGCGTGATCCGGAGGGCGGGGTCTAGGCTGGTCCGGCCCCGGCCGGCCCGGGCCAGGGCTCCCGGCGGAGAGTGACGAGACTGCGATGACCGAACCGACCAAGCCCGTGGTCGAGCGCCCCGAGGGCGAGGCCCCCACCGAGCTGACCTTCCGCGACCTCGTCGTCGGCGACGGCCTGGAGGCCAAGCCGGGCCGGGTCGTCCGGATCCACTACGTCGGGGTGACCTTCGCGTCGGGGAAGGAGTTCGACTCCTCCTGGGACCGGGGCGAGCCGTTCAAGTTCGCCGTGGGCGGCGGCCGGGTCGTCAAGGGCATGGACCGGGGGATCCGGGGCATGAAGGTCGGCGGCCGGCGCGAGATCGTCATCCCCCCGCGCCTCGGCTACGGCAACCAGTCGCCCACGTCGGCGATCCCGGCGGGCTCGACCCTCGTCTTCGTCGTGGACCTGCTCTCCGTCGCGGTCTGAGCCCCCTCGCCCACCCGTCCCCCGGCCCTCCTCACTCCCCCTCCTCCAGCGCCTCCGCCAGGATCTCCGCGGTGTGCCGCGCGTGCCGGTCCGGCCGCGTGTGGGCGATCTGGGTACGGCAGGAGAAGCCGTCCGCGAGGACGACGGCGTGCGGCGGGGCGGCCCGCAGGGCCGGCAGGAGCTGGTCCTCGGCGCAGGCGGCGGAGACCTCCTCGTGGCCCGGCTCGAAGCCGAAGTTGCCGGCCAGGCCGCAGCACCCGCCCGCCGGCTCGCCGTCCAGGCCGGCGCGCTCGCGCAGACGGCGGTCGGCCGCGTCGCCCAGGACCGCGTGCTGGTGGCAGTGGGTCTGCCCGGTGACCGGGCGGTCCACCCGGGGCGGGGCCCAGTCCGGGGCCAGCTCCTCCAGGGCCTCGGCGAAGGTGCGCACGGAGGCGGCCAGCAGGGCGGCGCGCGGGTCGTCCGGGAGGAGTGCGGTCAGGTCGGAGCGGAGCGTGGCCGCGCAGGAGGGCTCCAGGACGACGACGGGCCCGGGCACCGGGAGCCCCGCACCGCCGGACGGACCGACGGTGGCCCCGCCCGCACCGCCCCGCGCACCGTCCGCCGTGCCCCCGCCGACCATGACGTCGAGCGTCCGGCGCATCGCCTTCCGCGCCGCGTCCAGCCGGCCGGCCGAGACGTAGGTCAGGCCGCAGCAGACCCGGCCGGGCGGCAGCGTGACGCCCAGCCCGGCGTCCTCCAGGACGCGGACGGCGGCCCGCCCGACCTCGGGGGCGAGGTGGTCCGTGAACGTGTCGGGCCACAGGGTGAGCGCCGGTGGCCGGTCCGAGGCGCGCTCGCCGAACCAGGACGTGAACGACTCCCCCGCCACCCTCGGCATGGCCCGTTCCGGGGTGACGCCCGCGAGCCGGGCCGCGAACGGCAGCCGCATCGCCACGTTGAGGGCGGGCCCGAAGTGGTCGAGCAGGCGCGGCAGTCCGCCCATCGTCCAGTGGGAGCGCGGGCGCGCCCAGGGCCGCCCCGCGTAGTGCTCGTCCAGGAACCGCGCCTTGTACGCGGCCATGTCGACGCCCGCCGGGCAGTCGCTGTGGCAGCCCTTGCAGGACAGGCACAGGTCGAGCGCCTCGCGGACCTCCTCCGAACGCGCGCCGTCCGTGATGATCTCGCCGAGCGCCATCTCGTGGAGCAGCCGGGCCCGGCCGCGTGTGGAGTGCCGCTCCTCGCCGGTCGCCCGGTAGGACGGACACATCACGCCGGGTCCCGAACTCGGTCCTTCCGTACGGCATGCGGCGACGCCCACGCAGCGGGCGACCTCGCGCCCGAGGCCCACCACCGGCAGCTCCGCGAAGCGCAGGCCCGAGTCCAGCGGCTCGGGACGGACCAGCATGCCGGGGTTGAGGCCGCCCGCCGGATCCCACAGGTCCTTGACCTCGCCGAACAGGCCGACGAGCGCGTCCCCGTACATGCGCGGCAGCAGTTCGGCCCGCGCCTTGCCGTCGCCGTGCTCGCCCGACAGGGAGCCGCCGTGCGCGACGACCAGGTCGGCCACCGCCTCCGAGAAACGGCGGAAGTCCCGTACCCCGGCTCCGGTGTAGAGGTCGAAGTCGATGCGGACGTGGACGCAGCCGTCGCCGAAGTGCCCGTACGGGGTGCCCCGCAGCCCGAACTCCTTGAGCAGCGAGCGGAATGCGCGCAGGTACGCGCCGAGCCGGGCCGGCGGCACCGCGCAGTCCTCCCAGCCGGGCCAGGCCTCCCCGCCGCCCCCGGGCATCCGGGTGGCCGTGCCCGCCGCGTCCTCCCGGATCCGCCACAGCGCCCGCTGCCCGACGGGGTCCGCGACCAGCAGGGAGTCCAGGGCGTCCGCGGCCCGCACCAGCGCGGTGGCGGCCGCGGCGCCGTCGACCTCGACGAACAGCCAGGCCCCGCCCTTCGGCAGCCCGGTGGCCGCGCCCCGCACGAGGTCGGCGGCCATGCCCTCCACGGTCAGCGGTCCGAGCGGCAGCAGTCCGGCCGCCGCGTCCGCCGCGGCGCTCTCGTCGGGGTAGCCGAGGACCACGAGGACGGGTTCCGCAGGGAGCGGAACCAACCGCAGCTCGGCCTCCGTCACCACCCCGAGCGTGCCCTCGCTGCCGCAGAAGGAGCGGGCCACGTCCGCGCCCCGCTCGGGCAGCAGCGCGTCGAGGGCGTAGCCGGAGATCCGGCGGGGCAGGCCGTCGGGGTAACCGGTGCGCAGGGGCGCCAGGTTGCGGCCGACCAGCTCGCGCAGCCCGGCCGGCGCGCCCTGCCAGTCGCGGCCCAGGCGCCGCCGTTCGCCGCCGTAGGTGACCACGTCGAGGCCGCGGACGTTGTCGGCGGTGGTGCCCCAGGCCACCGAGTGCGAGCCGCAGGCGTTGTTGCCGATCATCCCGCCGAGCGTGCAGCGGCTGTGCGTGGACGGGTCGGGGCCGAAGGTCAGCCCGTGCGGGCGGGCCGCCTCGCGCAGCCGGTCGAGGACGAGCCCTGGCTGGACGACGGCGGTGCGCGCCTCGGGGTCGAGGGAGACGAGCGCGCGCAGGTGCCGGGTGAGATCGAGCACGACACCCGTTCCGGTGGCCTGTCCGGCGATGGACGTACCCCCGCCGCGGGGGACGACCGGCACCCCGCGCTCCCGGCAGACCTCCAGGACCGCGGCGACGTCGTCGGCGTCCCTGGGGGCGACGACGCCGAGCGGGACGCGCCGGTAGTTGGAGGCGTCCATCGAGGTCAGGGCGCGGGCGGTGGGGGAGAAGTCGACCTCGCCCGCCACCGCCGCCCGCAGTGCGTCCGCCAGTTCCGCCGTCGCGTGTTCGTGTGATCCCACCACTACAGAATGTCTCAGTCCTCGTCTCATCGGGCGGACATGCCGCAACCCCGCCTCCGCCGACCCGATACGCTCCGCCTCGTGGCCGATATCCAGATTCCCGCTGACATCAAGCCCGCCGATGGCCGTTTCGGCGCGGGCCCCTCCAAGGTGCGTACGGAGGCGCTGGACGCCCTGGCCGCCACCGGCACCTCCTACCTCGGTACGTCCCACCGCCAGGCCCGGGTGAAGAACCTGGTCGGCGAGGTCCGTACCGGCATCAGTGACCTGTTCTCGCTGCCCGAGGGCTACGAGGTGATCCTGGGCAACGGCGGATCGACCGCCTTCTGGGACGTCGCGACCCACGGGCTGATCGAGAACAAGTCGCAGCACCTCACCTTCGGCGAGTTCTCCTCCAAGTTCGCGAAGGCGGCGAAGGCGGCCCCGTGGCTGGCCGAGCCGACCGTGATCTCCTCCGACCCGGGCACCCACCCGGAGCCGGTGGCCGAGGCGGGCGTGGACGTCTACGCCTACACCCACAACGAGACCTCGACCGGTGTCGCCGCCCCGCTGAAGCGGGTCGCGGGCGCCGACGAGGGTGCGCTCGTCCTGGTCGACGCGACCTCCGGCGCCGGCGGTCTGCCCGTCGACATCGCCGAGACCGACGTCTACTACTTCGCCCCGCAGAAGTCCTTCGCCGCCGACGGCGGTCTGTGGCTGGCGGCCTTCTCCCCCGCCGCGCTGGAGCGCGCCCAGCGCGTCCACGCCTCGGGGCGGCACATCCCGGAGTTCTTCAGCCTGCCGACCGCGATCGACAACTCGCTGAAGAACCAGACGTACAACACCCCGGCGCTCGCGACCCTCTTCCTGCTCAACGAGCAGCTGAAGTGGATCAACGGCCAGGGCGGTCTGGACTGGGCCGTGGCCCGTACGAAGGAGTCCTCGGACGTCCTGTACGGCTGGGCCGAGGAGTCGAAGTACGCGACCCCGTTCGTCACCGACCCGGCGAAGCGCTCGCAGGTCATCGGCACGATCGACTTCGCGGACGAGGTCGACGCCGCCGCCGTCGCCAAGGTGCTGCGCGCCAACGGCATCATCGACACCGAGCCGTACCGCAAGCTGGGCCGCAACCAGCTGCGCATCGCGATGTTCCCGGCGATCGACCCGGCGGACGTGCGGGCCCTGACGGCCTGCATCGACTACGTGATCGAGAAGCTGTAACGGGCGGACGCTCCGTACGGGGGCCCGGCGTCGGACATGGCCGATGCCGGGCCTCCGGCGCGTCCGGGCGCGTCCGGGGCCGGTCCGTCGGGGATCCGTCGGGGGTCAGTCGGGGGTCAGTCGCGGCGCAACAGCCGCTTGATGCCGACCACGAGGACGGTGGCGCCGGCGAGGACGAGGAAGCCGAGGGTGACATTGCCCTTCTCGCCCCCTTCGGCCGCGGCCGAAGGGGAGTCGGGCGAGCCGCCCGGCGCCCGGGTCGGCTGCTCCTCGGGGGCCCCGGCGCCTTCCCGGTCGATCCGGACGACCCGGCTCTTCCGCCCCTCCGAGCCGAACATGAAGGCCGAGCCGTCCGGCGTGTACGTCACGGACTCGGCCTGTCCCTGGAACGGGGCGCCGACGGAGGTGCCCTCGTCGCCGAGGCGGCCGTCCTTCCAGGCGTACTCCCTGGCCATCAGGTAGCCGCGCAGGACGAGCCGGTCGCCGGCCGGGGAGAAGGCGCCGTCGGTGACCCAGGGGACCTCGCCGATGCGGCGGAAGACGTTGGTGCCGGAGGTGCTGAGCCGTTCGGGGCCCTGGTAGAGGCCGCCGCCGTCCTCGTTCTTGCTGGCGATGTAGACCCGGCCGGTCTTCGGATCGACCATCAGCGCCTCGGCGTTGCGGGCCCCGTCGGCGTACTTCACGTCGTACTGGGTGGCGCGGACGGTCTGGTCCTTGAGCTCCTTCGGCTCGGGGAAGCGGTAGATCCAGACGTGGTCCCAGGAGCCGTCGAGGTTGTCGCCGATGTCGCCGACGTAGATGTCTCCGTCGGGGCCGACGGAGATGCCCTCCATGTCGCGGGGGGTGCCGACGCCCTTCATGGTGAGGGTGGCGACCGTCTCGCCGGTGCGGGAGTCGACGCCGTAGATCAGCGGGGCGTCCTGGTCGTTGTGCGTCCAGTAGACGCCGGGGTGCGCGCGGCTCGCGGCGAGGCCGCTGGACTCGGTGATCCGCGGGTCCTCGATGGTGAAGTCGCGGTCGGCGTCCGCCGCGACGGCGGGCACCGCCGCGAGCAGGACGAGGGCCGCCGTTCCGAGGGCGCACAGAGCAGGTCGCATGCCCTCCAGCCTGCCATGGGTGCCGCGGCGGGGCCGCGGCATCCGGGTGTCGGGGATCACGTCGCAGGGCCCGCCCGCGGTCGGTGATGATGGTCGCCATGCGTTTTCTGTTCGTCGGCGACAGCATGACCATCGGACGCGCCGGCGACTTCACCTGGCGCTACCGGATGTGGCAGCACCTGGAGTCCGTCCTGCCCGGGGCCCACGAGATCGTGGGCCCGCGCACGGAGTTGTACGAGACCGGGGCCGACGCGGCCGTGTCGCACGCCTACGCCGCCCCGGACTTCCCGGCCGGGGCGCGCCGCCATCTGGCCGGCTGGGGCGAGGGCTGGCTGCACATGGCGCCGCTGATCGGCGGGACGGTGGCGGAGACCGGCGCGGACGTGCTGCTGATCTCGCTGGGCCTGATCGACCTGGGCTTCTACACGAACAGCGACCAGACCGCGGAGAACGTCCGCGCCTTCCTGGCCGCCGCCCGGGCGGCGAACCCGCGCGTCCGGGCCGTGCTCCTGCCGGTCATCCCGAACACCCGGGCCGAGAAGGACGAGACCTTCGCCGCCGAGTGCGCCCGCTTCAACGAGCTGCTCGCGAAGACGGTCGCGGACCTGGACTCGGCGGCCTCGCCACTGCTCCTCGGCTCGGTGCCGGAGTCGTACGACATCCACATGGACACCTACGACGGCACCCACCCGGGCCCCACCGGCGAGCACAAGCTGGCGGCGGCCTTCGCGGACGCCCTGCACCAGGCCTGGGGGATCGGCGGCCCCTACCGGGGCCGGGCCTGACCCGGAGGACACGGTCTAGGGGGCGTCGACGATCGCGTCGACCTCGATCTCCACCAGCCACAGCGGGTCGATGAAGCGCGAGACCTCCACGAAGGTCGTCACCGGGCGTATGTCCGCGAAGCGTTCGCCGTGGGCGCGGGCCGCTTCCTTCCAGGCCGTCACGTCGGTGAGCATGATGCGGGTGCGGACCACGTCCTCCAGCGTGGCCCCGGCCTCCTTGAGCGCGGCCTCGGCGATGTCCAGGCAGCGCACGGTCTGCGCGTGGACGTCGCCCGGGCCGACGGTGCCGCCGTCGGGGCCGATGGGCGCGGTGCCGGCGACGGCGACGTGCGCGCCCTTGCGGACGGCCCGGCAGAAGCCGATCTCGGGTTCGAGCGGGGACCCGGAGGCGATGTTCCTGCGGGGGGTGGTGCGGTCGGTCATCAGGCTGCTCTCGTCAGGCGGTTGGCGAAGGTGGAGACCGTGTACGTCCCTATGCCGAGGACGACCTCCAGGGCGTTCTGACGGGTGTAGCCGTGGGCGAAGAACGCCTCCAGCTCGGCGTCGGACACCGCGCCCGAGGCGGCGAGCACCTGGAGGGTGAAGCGGCGCACGGCGTCGAGCCGCGCGCGCTCGGGGGCCGGGCCGAGAGCGGCGAACTTCGCCTCGTGCATGTCGACGCAGAGGTGGCACTGGTTGCGGGCGGCGACGGTCAGGACGACGGTCTCGCGGGAGTGCGGGTCGAGGGTGGTCGACTCGAAGATCTCGCTGAGCTTGAGGAAGCCGTCGAGGGTGTGCGGCGACTCCTTGAGAAGGGCGACGGCCCCGGCGGTACGACTGGACAGGTCCTGCGGCACGGTGACTCCCCCGGCTAAGATGGACAACATGGTTGACCATGTCGATGGAGAAAACGTAAACCAGGTTGTCGATTCGCGCAAGGGGGTTTCCGGGACAGCCGGGCGCGCCGCCGCCGACCCGCCCGGCTTCATGCTGCCGATGCTCCTCTTCGCCGGCTTCCGCACCCTCATCGACCGCGTCCACACCGAACTCGCCGAGCAGGGCCACCCCGACCTGCGCCCGGCGCACGGCTTCGCACTCCAGGCCATCGGGCCCGGCGGCGCCACCGCCAGCGAGATCGGGCGCCGCCTCGGCGTCTCCAAGCAGGCCGCCGGCAAGACGGTCGACCGCCTCCTCGCCCTCGGCTACGCGGAACGCACCGACGACCCCGCCGACGCCCGCCGCAAACTGGTCCGCGTCACCCCCCGCGGCATCGACGCCCTCACCCGCTCCGCCGCCGCCTTCGACGCGCTGCGCGCCGAGTGGGCCGACCGGCTCGGCGCCGACCGCGTCCGCGACCTGGAGCAGGCGCTGGGCACGGTGGTCCCGCCCGGGACCGTCTCCCGTCTCGACGCGACGAGCTGGCTGGGCGGGACCTGACCGGGCGGGCGGGCCGCCGTCCGGGCGGGCCCGCCGTCCGGGCGGCCCGCCGTCCGGGCGGCCTCACCGCGCCGCCGGAATCACCGGGCCGCCGGGATCACCGGGCCGCCGGGATCACCGGGCCGCCGGAATCACCGGGATCACCGGGATCACCCGGCCGCCCGGATCACCAGGCGAAGGCCTCCGGCGAGGGACCCGGGCCCGGGAAGACCTCGTCCAGACCGGCCAGGAGCTCCTCGCCGAGCTCCGCCTCCAGCGCGCGCAGGGCGCCCTGGAGCTGCTCCGGGGTGCGCGGGCCGATGATCGGACCGGTCACCCCGGGCCGGGTGAGCAGCCAGGCCAGGGCCGTCTCGCCCGGGTCCGCGCCGTGCTTGGCCAGCAGGTCCTCGTACGCCTGGAGACGGGCCCGCGCCACCGGGTCGGCGAGCACCTCGGCGGCCCGGCCGGTGGCGCGCCGGCCGCCCTCGACCTCCTTGCGGATCACGCCGCCGAGCAGACCGCCGTGCAGCGGCGACCAGGGGATGACGCCCAGGCCGTACTCCTGCGCGGCCGGGATCACCTCCATCTCGGCGCGGCGCTCGTAGAGGTTGTAGAGGCACTGCTCGCTGACCAGGCCGACCGAGCCGCGCCGGGCGGCGGTCTCGTTGGCCTGGGCGATCTTGTAGCCGGGGAAGTTGGACGAGCCCGCGTAGAGGATCTTGCCCTGCCGCACGAGGACGTCGATCGCCTGCCAGATCTCCTCGAAGGGGGTCAGGCGGTCGACGTGGTGGAACTGGTAGACGTCGATGTAGTCCGTGCCGAGCCGCTTCAGGCTGGCGTCGACGGCCCGGCGGATGTTCAGCGCGGAGAGCTTGTCGTGGTTGGGCCAGGCCGCGCCGTCGGGGCCCATGTTCCCGTAGACCTTGGTGGCGAGGACGACCTTGTCGCGGTGGGCCGGGTCCTTGGCGAACCAGGAGCCGATGATCTCCTCGGTGCGGCCCTTGTCGTCACCCCAGCCGTAGACGTTGGCGGTGTCGAAGAAGTTGAGCCCCGCGTCGAGCGCGGTGTCCATGATGGCGTGACTGGTGGCTTCGTCCGTCTGCGGGCCGAAGTTCATCGTCCCCAGGACGAGTCGGCTGACCTTGAGTCCGGTGCGTCCGAGCTGCGTGTACTCCATGGGCGTCAAGCCAACGCCTTCGAGTGCGCTCGAAGCAAGGGCCTTCCGCGGCGGCACGGCGACCGCGCCGGGTCAGCCCACCACGGACGCCACCGCGATGATCGCGAACATCAGTACGAGCACGCCGGCCATGATCCGGTTTCGGGTCTTCGGGTCCACCCTCCGAGACTAACCCGGCCGGTCCCCCGCCCCCGCGCCGCCCAGGGGCCATGTGGTGACCGTCTCGTACCGCGGCCGTTCCCCGGGGGTGCCGCCGCCGGGCAGGTTGCTGCGCACCAGCGCCAGCTCCGCGACCTCCCAGCGGGTCCCCTCGAAGGCGTCCAGGGCGGTGACGAAGGGCCGCAGGTCCAGGTCCGTGCGGGAGCGGGCGACCGTGAGATGGGCCTGGTAGCGGCGGTGCTCGTCCATCGCGACGCCCGCCCGCCGGGCGGCCGCGTCCGCCCGCTCGGCCAGCAGCCGCAGGTCGTCGAGGTCGCCCGCCGCGCCCGTCCAGAGCACCGCACGCCCGAAGCGCCCGCCCCCGTGCAACCGGAGCGGGAAGGGCGCCGAGCGGTGGGCGGCCCGGCCGAGGCGGGCGCGCAGGTCCGGCAGCAGCGCCTCGTCGACCTCCCCCATGAACGCGAGGGTGAAGTGCCAGCCGGGCCGCGAGGTCCAGCGCAGCCGCCCGGCACCGGGCAGGTGGGCGAGCCGGTCGACCTCGTGGGCGAGCTCGGCGAGCTGCGCGGGCGGCGGCAGGACGGCGGCGAAAAGCCTCATACGGTGAGTGTGGCAGGGCGGGGGCGCGGACCGGAGGCCGCGGACTAGCCTCTGCCGGATGGACAACGTGATCACGATCAGGAAGGGCGGGGCAGCGGACGTCCCCGCGATGCTCGCCGTCCTCGACAGCGCCGTCGGCTGGCTCAACGGCAGGGGCATCACCGCACAGTGGGGCACCGAGCCGTTCAGCGCGCGGCCGAAGACGGTGGAACTGGTCGAGCGGGTCGCCGCCGAGGGGGTCCCGTGGATGGCCGAGGTCGACGGGGTGCCGGCCGGGACGCTGACCCTGACCCCGCACCCCGGCGCCTACGTGGAACCCGCCGGGGAGCCGGAGTCGTACGTCCGCTTCCTCGCCACCGACGCCCGCTTCCACGGCCTCGGCGTCGGCGCGGCGCTGCTCGCGCACGCGGCCGAGGAGACCCGGCGGCAGGGGATCTCGCTGCTGCGGGTGGACTGCTTCGCGGGGAGCGAGGGGCGGCTCGTCGCGTACTACGAGGGCCAGGGGTTCACCCGGACGGAGACGTTCACCGTCGGGGACTGGCCGGGGCAGGTGCTGGAGCGGCGGGTGTGACACCCGAGAGGGGGCGGGCCCACACGGGCCCGCCCCCTCTGCTCACGCCGTCCTTCGGATCACGCGATCCTTCGGGTCGCGCAGTCCCTCTCCTCACGCCGCCATTCGCATCACGCCGCCGTCGCCAGCCGCTCGCGCGGGACGAAGCGGACCTGGGGGTGGCCGTGGTGCCAGCCCAGGGCGAGCTTCAGACGGCCGACCCGGGCCAGGACCAGGCCGATGACGGCCGCCGCGGTCAGCGAGACCAGGCCGCCTGTCGCGAAGCCGACGCGGGCACCGTACGTGTCGGTGACCCAGCCCAGCAGCGGCGCGCCGATCGGGGTGCCGCCGGCGAAGACCATCATGTAGAGGCTCATCACCCGGCCCCGCATCGCCGGGTCCGTCGCCATCTGGACCGCCGAGTTCGCGCTGATGTTGACCGTCAGGCCGATCGCGCCGATCGGCACCAGCAGCAGCGCGAACAGCCAGAACGCCGGCGACAGCGCGGCCGCGATCTCCAGCGCGCCGAAGACGCCCGCCGCGACGACCAGCATCCGCAGCCGGGTCGAGCCCCGCCGCGCCGCGAGCAGCGCGCCCGCGAGGGACCCGGCCGCCATCAGGGTGTTGAGGAAGCCGTACGTACCGGCGCCGACGTGGAAGACCTCCTCGGAGAAGGCGGTCAGCCAGATCGGGAAGTTGAACCCGAACGTGCCGATGAAGCCGACGAGGACGATCGGCCAGATCAGGTCCGGGCGGCCGGCGACGTAGCGCAGGCCCTCCCGCAGCTGGCCCTTGCCGCGCGGGGCGCGCTCCACCTTGTGGAGCTCGCCGGTCCGCATCAACAGCAGGCCGACGATCGGGGCGAGGAAGGACAGGCCGTTGATCAGGAAGGCCCAGCCGCTGCCGATCGACGCGATCATCAGGCCCGCGACGGCGGGGCCGACGAGCCGGGCGGACTGGAAGTTCGCCGAGTTCAGCGAGACCGCGTTGCGCAGCTGTCCGGGGCCGACCATCTCGGAGACGAAGGACTGCCGGGCCGGGTTGTCGACCACGGTGACCATGCCGAGCAGGAAGGCGACCAGGTAGACGTGCCAGACCTGGATGGAGCCGGAGAGCGTCAGGACCGCCAGGGTCAGTCCGCACAGGCCGAGCGCGGCCTGGCTGACGAGGAGGAGGCGCCGCTTGGGGTAGCGGTCGGCGATGACGCCGCCGTACAGCCCGAACAGCAGCATCGGCAGGAACTGCAGGGCCGTCGTGATGCCGACGGCGGCGGCGGAGCCGGTGAGGCTCAGCACCAGCCAGTCCTGGGTGATCCGGGCCATCCACGTACCGGTGTTGGAGACGATCGCTCCGGTGAAGAACAGCCGGTAGTTCCGGATTCTGAGCGAGGAGAAGGTTTCCCCCCGCCCACGGGTCTTGAGGGTGGGTTTATGGACGGGTGCGGAGTCTGCTCCGGGTCCCGTACTCAAAGTGCGTCGCCTCCTCGGCTGCGGGGTCAGAGATGGGCGAGCTTCTCCAGGACCGGGGCGGCCGCGCGCAGCTTGGCCCATTCGTCCTCGTCCAGACCCTCGGCGAGGGAGGCCAGCCAGGCGTTCCGCTTGCGGCGGGACTCGTCGAGCATGGCCTCGGCCTGCTCGGTCTGGCGGACCACCTTCTGCCGGCGGTCGTCGGGGTGCGGCTCCAGCCGGACCAGTCCCTTGGCTTCGAGCAGCGCGACGATGCGGGTCATCGACGGCGGCTGGACGTGCTCCTTGCGGGCCAGCTCACCGGGGGTGGCCGAGCCGCAGAGCGACAGGGTGCCGAGCACCGACATCTCGGTGGGGCTCAGCGACTCGTCGACGCGCTGGTGCTTCAGGCGTCGGCTCAACCGCATCACGGAACTGCGGAGCGCGTTCACGGCCGCGGCGTCGTCGGCGGTGCCGTGGGACAGATCAGGCATAGTCCTTAGCGTAACTCATTACTCTTCCTAAAGACCAATCGAAAACGTGTAGCCGCCAACTGTCACCCGAACGAGTGAGAGCGATCCGGAAAGTGACGCACGGAGGCCTTCCGTGGCGCGACCCTGACGGGCATGGAATCGACCGTGTTCAGCCTGCGCCTCGACGGAGAGCTGCTCGAACGGCTCCGCGGGCACGCCGCCAGACGCGGAATGAGCGTCCAGGACTATGTCGTCCGGACGCTCATTCGCGAGGATTTCGACGAACGGTTCAAGACCGCCGTCGACGAGACCGAGAAGTTCTACGGGAAGCAGGCGGGGCACGAGGAGGCGGCCGCGCCGGCCGCCCCCCGCGCGCCTCACATCAGGCCGAGTGCCGGCATCGCGTAGTAGAAGACGAAGACAGCCGACACGACGTACATGGCCACCGGGACCTCGCGGCCCCGGCCGGCCGCCAGACGCAGCACGCTGAACGTGATGAAGCCGATGCCGATGCCGTTGGTGATCGAGTACGTGAACGGCATCATCACCATGGCCAGGAAGGCCGGAACGGCGATCGTGTAGTCGCTCCAGTCGATCTCCTTGATCGACCCGGCCAGGATCAGGAAGCCCACCGCCAGCAGGGCGGGGGTGGCCGCCTGCGAGGGGACCATCGTCGCCAGCGGCGTGAGGAACAGCGCGACCGAGAACAGCGCACCGGTCACCACCGAGGCCAGACCCGTGCGCGCGCCCTCGCCGACGCCCGCCGTGGACTCCACGAAGCAGGTGGTGGCGGAGGAGGAGGTGGCACCGCCGGAGGCGACGGCGAGGCCGTCGACCAGCAGGACCTTGTTGATGCCGGGGAAGTTGCCGTCCGCGTCCGTCAGCTTGGCCTCGTCGCCGACGCCGAGGATCGTGCCCATGGCGTCGAAGAAGCAGGACAGCAGGACGGTGAAGACGAAGAGGACGCCGGTCAGGACGCCGACCTTGGAGAAGCCGCCGAAGAGGCTGACCTGGCCGACCAGGCCGAAGTCCGGCGAGGCGACCGGGTTGCCCGGCCACTCCGGGGTGGTCAGGCCCCAGGACGGGATGTCGGCGACGGCGTTGATCACCATGGCGACCAGCGTCATGACGACGATCGAGATCAGGATCGCGCCCGGCACCTTGCGGATGATCAGGGCCAGGGTCAGCAGGGTGCCCAGGATGAAGACCAGCACCGGCCAGCCGGTGAGGTGACCGCCGGTGCCGAGCTGGAGCGGCACGGTGGTGTGCGCGGCGTCCGGGATCCGGGAGACGAAGCCCGAGTCGACCAGACCGATGAGCATGATGAAGAGGCCGATGCCGATCGCGATGCCCTTGCGCAGGCCGAGCGGTACGGCGTTCATGACGCGCTCGCGCAGACCCGTGGCGACCAGCAGCATCACGACCAGACCGGCGAGCACGACCATGCCCATCGCGTCCGGCCAGGACATCTTCGGCGCGAGCTGGAGCGCGACGACCGTGTTGACGCCGAGACCGGCGGCCAGGGCGATCGGCACGTTGCCGATGACGCCCATCAGCAGGGTCGTGAACGCGGCGGTGAGCACCGTCGCGGTGACCAGCTGGCCGCCGTCGAGCTGGTGGCCGTACATGTCCTTCGCGCTGCCCAGGATGATCGGGTTCAGCACGATGATGTACGCCATCGCGAAGAAGGTGGCGAAGCCGCCGCGGACCTCGCGGGCGACGGTGGAGCCGCGCTCGGAGATCTTGAAGTAGCGGTCGAGACCGGAGACGGGCCCTTGGGGGCTCTCCGGGGGCATGGCCTTGGCGGGGGCCGTGGTGCTCATGGGGGTTCCTCTTCGGAGGTTCAGAGAAGTCCTTTTTGGCGGTTCATACGAAGGGAACCCGCCAGAGGCAAACCGTTTCAGTATGAACACATGAACGAGCGAGCGTCCATCTCCGCGCGTAGATACGAAATCGGGCCGCCTAGACTGAGCCCCATGGCGAAGTGGACACCGAAGCACGAGGCACCCGAACCCCTTGAGGGCCCGGTCGTCGCCACCATCACGGGCGGCACGATCCTCTGGTTCGTCCTGTTCCTCGTCCAGGTCCCCTTCTACGGCTGGTTCGACGACCGGGACCTCGCCTGGTGGGTGTGGACCTGCCTGGCCGGCGCGGGCCTCGGCCTGATCGGCATCTGGTACGTGCGCAAGCGCGACGCGGCGATCAAGCGCCACGCGGCCGCGCAGGCGGCGACCGGACCGGACGCGCACCCCGCCCCGTAGCCCCGCAGCCCCGCAGCCCCGCAGCCCCAGGGACCCCTAGCCCTGGGGACCCGTGGCCCTGGGTGCCCCACGTAATCCCAGGGGACCATTCCCCTCCTCCCCCGGTCTGATCTTCGGACTTCTCGGCAGGTGTGCGCCCCTTTCCCGCCGTACCGTCGAAAACATGACTCAGCGGGCGAAGATCGACACCGACGGCGGGGGCACGGGACCGGCGGCGGGACCACCCGTCGTGCACCGCCCCTCGGGCCTGACCACCGCCGAGGTCGCCGAGCGGGTCGCCCGGGGCGAGGTCAACGACGTCCCGCTGCGCAGCTCCCGCTCCACCGCCGACATCGTCCGCGGCAACGTCTTCACCCGCTTCAACGCGATCATCGGCGTGCTGTGGGTGATCATGCTCTTCGTCGCGCCGATCCAGGACAGCCTCTTCGGCTTCGTGATCATCGCCAACACCGGCATCGGCATCGTCCAGGAGCTCCGCGCCAAGAAGACCCTCGACGGCCTCGCCGTCATCGGCGAGGCCAAACCCACCGTCCGCCGCGACGGCGCCGCCACCGAGATCTCGACCTCCGAGATCGTCCTCGGCGACCTCATCGAGCTCGGCCCCGGCGACAAGGTGGTGGTCGACGGCGAGGTCGCCGAGGCCGACAGCCTGGAGGTCGACGAGTCCCTGCTCACCGGCGAGGCCGACCCCGTCGTGAAGAAGCCCGGCGACCGGATGATGTCCGGCTCCTTCGTCGTCGCCGGCGGCGGCGCCTTCACCGCCACCAAGGTCGGCCGCGAGGCCTACGCCGCCCAGCTCGCCGAGGAGGCCTCCCGCTTCACCCTGGTCCACTCCGAGCTGCGCACCGGCATCTCCACGATCCTCAAGTACGTGACGTGGATGATGATCCCCACCGCCATCGGGCTGATCATCAGCCAGCTCGTCGTCAAGGACAACGACGTCAAGGAGTCGATCGCCCGCACGGTCGGCGGCATCGTCCCGATGATCCCCGAGGGCCTGGTGCTGCTCACCTCCGTCGCCTTCGCCATCGGCGTGATCCGGCTCGGCCGCAAGCAGTGCCTGGTGCAGGAGCTCCCCGCCATCGAGGGCCTCGCCCGGGTCGACGTCGTCTGCCTCGACAAGACCGGCACCCTCACCGAGGGCGGCATGGACGTCACCGACCTGCGGCTCCTCGACGGGGCCGACGAGAGCTACGTACGCAGGGTGCTCGGCGCCCTCGGCGAGTCCGACCCGCGCCCCAACGCCTCCCTCCAGGCCATCATCGACGCCTACCCGGACACGGTGGACTGGCGCTGCACCGAGTCGCTGCCCTTCTCCTCCGCCCGCAAGTACAGCGGGGCCGCCTTCAGCGAGGGCGACGGCGAGAACTCCACCTGGCTGCTCGGCGCCCCCGACGTGCTGCTCCCGCCCGGCGACCCGTCCCTCGGCGAGGTCGACCGGCTCAACGAGCAGGGCCTGCGGGTCCTGCTGCTCGCCCGCGCCGCCGCCGAGCTCGACTCCCCCGAGGTCGCCCGGGGCGCCCGCGCCACCGCCCTCGTCGTCCTCGAACAGCGGCTGCGGCCCGACGCCGCCGACACCCTCGCCTACTTCGCCGACCAGAACGTCGCCGCCAAGGTCATCTCCGGCGACAACGCGGTCTCCGTCGGCGCCGTCGCCGGCAAGCTGGGCCTGCCCGGCGCCGCGAACACCGTCGACGCCCGCACCCTGCCCGCCGAGCCGGAGGCCATGGCGGAGGTCCTCGACGACAACGCCGTCTTCGGCCGCGTCACCCCGCAGCAGAAGCGCGACATGGTCGCCGCCCTCCAGTCCCGCGGTCACACCGTCGCCATGACCGGCGACGGCGTCAACGACGTCCTCGCCCTCAAGGACGCCGACATCGGCGTCTCCATGGGCTCCGGCTCCGAGGCCACCCGGGCGGTCGCCCAGATCGTCCTCCTCAACAACTCCTTCTCCACCCTCCCGTCGGTGGTCGCCGAGGGCCGCCGGGTCATCGGCAACATCACCCGGGTCGCGACGCTCTTCCTCACGAAGACCGTCTACTCGGTGCTCCTCGCGATCCTGGTGGTCTGCTCCCAGGTCGAGTACCCGTTCCTGCCCCGGCACCTGACCCTGCTGTCCACGCTGACCATCGGCGTCCCCGCGTTCTTCCTGGCCCTCGCCCCCAACAAGGAGCGCGCCAAGCCCCACTTCGTCCGCAGGGTGATGCGGTACGCGATCCCGGCCGGCGTCATCGCGGGCGCCGCCACCTTCACCACGTACCTCCTGGCCCGCCACTACTACACCGGCCCCGACGCCCTCGACGCCGAGACCAGCGCGGCCACCCTCACCCTGTTCCTGGTCTCGATGTGGGTGCTCGCGATCATCGCCCGCCCCTACACCTGGTGGCGGATCGCCCTGGTGGCCGCGATGGGCGGCGCCTTCCTGCTCGTCCTCGTCGTCCCCTGGCTCCAGGACTTCTTCGCCCTGAAGCTGGTCGGCGTGACGATGCCGTGGACGGCGGTCGCGATCGCGGCGGCGGGGGCGGCGGTGCTGGAGTTCGTGTGGCGGTGGGTGGGACGCAGGTTCCCGGCCTGATTCCGCCCGCAAGCCCGCCGGAAGGCCGGCGCGCCCGCCAGAATGACGCGATGGATCATCACTTCGTCGGCATACCGGAGTTGACCGGTGTCCCCCGCGTCGCGGTCGTCATCGACGTCATGCGCGCCTTCACCACGGCCGCCTGGGCCTTCTCGCGCGGCGCCGAACGGATCGTCCTCGCTCCGACCGAGGGCGAGGCGCTCGCCCTGAAGGAACGTCACCCCGGCTGGCTGGCCCTGAAGGACGGGCCCCCGGCGGCGGGCTTCGACGCGGTGAACTCGCCCGGCCTGCTCCGGTCCCGCGACTTCACCGGCCGCACGCTGGTGCAGAAGACGACGGCGGGCACGGTGGGGGCGCTGGCCGTCGCCGACGCCCCGCTCGTCCTCTGCGCGAGCTTCGTGGTGGCCGGCCCCACCGCGAGCCTCCTGCGGAGCGGGGCCCCGGGTCCGGTGACCTTCGTCGTCACCGGCGAGGGCGGCCGGGCCGACGAGGACCTGGCCTGCGCCGAGTACATCGGGCGGCGCACGGCCGGGGACGAGGTCGAGGCGGCCCCGTACCTCCACCGCGCGCGGACCTCCCGCGCCGCGGCGGAGCTCGCCGCCGGGCTGCGGAGCGGCTTCCACCCGGACGACGTCGAGCTCTGCCTGGAGGTCGACCGGTTCCCCTTCGCGCTGCTGGCCCGCCGCGAGGACTCCCTCACGGTGCTCCGCCCCGTCACACCGCCCGGCGCGCCGTCCGACCCGCGCTGAACCCGCTGGTTCCGTACGGAACCCCGCACGGAACCCGTACGGAACCCGTGCGGGGATCCGTACAACCTTTCGCCCCCTCACGTGTCTTGCCTGTGCTACAGCAGTGACGAGTGGGGTGTGGGGGGACGCGGGTGCGTCGTACGAGCCGTACGAAGAGATGGACAGCGGTCGCCGGAGTGATGTGCGGGACCATGGCGGCCACCGCGCTGCTCGCGGCCCCGGCCGGGGCGGAAGAGGGCGGGCCGGCCGCGTCGGCGCCCGTGGCGGAGGCCGGCCCGGCACCGCGTTCGGCGCAGCTCGCCAACGGCGACCGGGCCACGCTCGACGCCGCCGGCGGGCTGCGGGTGACCGGGCCGGACGGGGCGGCCCCGGGCTCGTACCGCTTCTCCTCCGTGCACGGCAGGACCGAGGTGACGCCGACCGCGGACGGCCCGGCCCGCGGCACGGCGACCACGGTCCTGGGCGGCGGCACGGAGGCGCCCGCCCGCACGTCCCGCGCCGCCGTCGCGAACCAGCGGGTGAAGATCGACCTGGTCAACGCGAACCACTTCGGCGGGCTCATCCACGTCTGGAACCGCCGGACCTGGCAGTACTACGACGTGAAAGAGGAGCAGTGGGACGACTACGGCACCGTCTCCCTGCCGCCGGGTGACTACCTGACCATCGGGCTCTACGCCAACTGGCAGCAGGACAGCCACCTCCTGTCGAAGACCTTCACGGTCGGCGCCGCCCCGCTGACCGTGACCCTGGACGCCCGGCTCGCCAAGCCGACCCGCATCGGCGTCGACGACCCGAGCGCGGTCCGCCAGTCCGCCGACATCTGGTTCACCCTCCCCGGCGGGAGCATCGCCGGATCCGTGGGCGGCTGGGGCGAGCAGGTGTACGTGACCCCGCTGTCCCTGCCGGGCGTCACGCTCTCGGTGCACGAGGTGCTGGGCCGCAAGGGCTCCACCGGCAGCCGGCCCACCCCGTACCGCTACGACCTCGTCCACCGCTTCACGAACGGCGTCCCGGCCAACCCGGTCGCCCAGGTGCGCACCGCCGACCTGACCCGTACGCGCACCACCGTCAAGGTGGACGGCGCGGGGCTCACCGCGAACCTCGCGGTGTACCCGTCGCTCGGCGAGAGCAGCGGGACCTTCGCGTCGGGCACGGTCCCCGCCGGGGCGCCCTTCACGCACTACCTCACCCCCGGCATCACCTTCGAGCGACTGCTGTCGCGGTCGGGCCTGCAGACGAACCTGCCGCCGCTGAACGGTCCGAAGGGGCAGGCGCTGCCCGCCGAGGCCTTCGGCCAGGCGCCCTTCACCCTCAACGCGGGCGGCCGCTCCGCCTCGACCTGGCGCCGCGGCACCCTCGTCCTGCAGGAGCGCCAGCTGGCCGGGCCGTCCGGCGAGACCGGCACCGACTTCCACGCGACGCACAGCTACCGGGTCACCGCCGAGGGGCAGGAGCTGGGCCGCTCGGGCACGCTGGCCTCCCACGAGCAGTACTCCCTGCCCGTGAACCAGCACGCCACCTACGGCATCCACCACACCCTCACCCGCACCGGGGCGCAGAGCCGGCTGTCCCCGCGCATCGAGACCGACTGGCTGCTCTCCAGCAGCATGCTCGGCCTCTACAACACCTTCGCGCTCCCGGTCATCGAGGCCCGCGTCGACGTCCCCGGCCTCGACCTCCGCAACCGCGCGGCGGCCGGACCGGCCTCCGTCACGGTCTCCCTGGCCAACCGGCAGGCCTCGTACGCCGCCACCCTCACCTCGGTCGAGTACTCCACCGACGACGGCGCGACCTGGCGCACCGCCCCACTCACCGCCGAGGGCGCCTCCGGCACGGCCACGGTCGACGTGCCCGCGGGCGCGGGCTTCGTCTCCCTGCGGATCAGCGGGCAGGACAACGGCGGCGGCACCGTCCGGCAGACGATCACCCGGGCCTTCGGCGGCCCCGCGGCGCAGCAGCCGCTGCGGATCGGCTCCGTCCCGGTCAGCGGCGTGACCGTGAACGGCGGACGCCCGGTCGTCGCCCCGCAGCCCGTCGAGGGCACGTTCCCGGCCCGCTTCACCGTCTCGTCCCCCTCGGGCGTGGAGACGGCGGGCGTCGTCCTGTACCACGGCGCCTTCGACAACCCGGACGGCGCGACGGCCGCCCCCGCCTCCTGCACCCGGCGGGTGGCGAGCCCCGTCCACGACTGCGTCGCCCAGCTCGGCTTCGGCACCACCGGACCCGGGCTCGACAAGCTGGCCGGCACCTGGTCCGTGGCCGTCTGGGCCCACTCGGCCGACCGGACGGCCCAGTTCTACGGCGGCGTCCCCGGCGGCGTCGCCGTCCAGCGCGCCACCTCCCTCACCATCACCGCCACCCCGCAGCCCCTCACCCGCGGCAAGACCCTCACCGTCACCGGGAAGCTGTCCGGCGCGGCCTGGGAGTACGGCGCCCCGACCGGCCTCGCGGGCCAGAAGGTCGAGCTCCAGTTCCGCAAGGCGGGCCCGGGCACGACGTGGTCGACCGTCGGCACCGGCGTCACGAACGCCACCGGCACCGTCACCGTGAAGCGGGCCGCGTGGAGCGACGGCGGCTGGCGCCTCCGGTTCGCGGGCACGACGGCCGCGGCCGGTTCGTACTCGTGGGTCGACAACGTCGACGTGCGCTGACCCCTGGACGCACGCGAAGGGCCCCGGTCGCACGGCGCGACCGGGGCCCTTCGCGTTCTCCGTCCGTTCCAGGCCGGGCCGGGCCGGGTCCGGGGCGGGTCCGGGCCGGGTCCGGGCGGGTCCGGGCCGGGTCCGGGCGGGTCCGGCCGGGTCCGGGCGGGTCCGGGCCGGCCCTGCCCGTCCCGTCAGTCGAACCAACGGTCCCGGGCCAGTTCCGCCGTCCGCGACGGGTCCTCCAGGAGCGCCGCCACCTCGAAGCGGCGCGGCCACTGCCCCGCCGCCCAGGCGAGGCCCGCGGCGACGCCCTCCAGGGTGGCGGCGTGGAGGACGCCGTCGGGGGTGCGGCGCCAGTCGAGTTCGACGCCGGCCGCACGCAGTTCCTCGTGCTCGACGTACGTGCCGGGGGTCGCGGGGCCGAGCAGCGCGTGCACCGCCGACGGCACCTCGTGCTCCTCGCCCACCGTCGTCACCTCGGCCTCGACCGCCTCGCTCAGACGGCGCACCTGGAACAGCTCGGCCAGCTCGGCCGCCCGGTCCGGCGCTACCGGCAGCAGCGGCAGGCCCGCCGCCAGCGGCAGCAGGTCGGGGGCGTCGGCGACCAGCGCCTCGGCCGCGTCGACGACGACCAGGGCGCCGTCCACCACCGCGCGCAGCTCGTCCGGGAGGGTGACCTGCTCGGGGTCGAGGTCGGCCAGGGCCGTGTACAGGGCGTGCAGCTGGGCGCCCGACACCTCGCGGGACGGGTCGGCGAGCCGGCCCAGGAGCTCGGCGGCACCGCCCGGCTCGTCCAGGAGCGCCGGGACGGACGTCCGTACGCCCAGGGCGCGCAGGACCTGCTCGTCCTCGAAGCCGGTCGCGTCGACGGAGTCGTACAGGCCGAGCAGGAGCGGGTCCGTGCCCTCGGCGCGCAGTCCGGCGGGGCGCCGCCCGTCGAGGACGGGGTGGTCGCGCAGCCACCAGGCGGTGTACGAGCGCACGGTCTCCGTGGTGCCGTCCGGCAGCAGCACCCGCACCGGCTGGGTCAGCGCGTCCCGCAGCGGCGGGCGGGCCAGCAGGGCCAGCGCCTGCGGCCAGGCGTCGTCGTCGACCAGGTCCAGGTCCCGGACCGCCACGATCTCCGTCGCGACCGGCGGCACCGGGGTCTCCGGCAGCCGGTCGAGGACGTCCTCGCACCACACGTCGACGGCGTCCAGGAGTCCCGCGTCGTCGGGTTCGGCGAAGTCGCCCTCGCGGGGCTCCAGCTCGTCCGGGTCGAGGACGAGGTCGGCGGCCCGGACCAGGGCGAAGTCCGCGAGGACGCCGCACGCGGCGAGCGGCTGCTCGCCCCAGCGGTCGGCCAGCTCCTGGTCGACCAGGGCCAGTTCGCCCTCGCGCATCACGGCGGCGAAGGCCGAGCCCGGCAGCACCAGCTCGCCCGCCGGAGCGGGCTCGCCGTCCTCGTCGGGCAGCGCGAGCGCGCCGAGCCAGGGCTCGTCGCCGGGGGCCAGGTCGGCGTCCCGGACGAGCGCGAGGACCGTCTCGGCGAGCTCCTCGGCGTCCAGCGTGTCGGCGTCCTCGTCCCAGATCTCGCCCGCGTCGAGCGAGGCCGCGACGGCCGCCCTGACCTGCGGGGTCGTCAGCACGGCCCGGGGCGTGGCCGGGAGCGCGCCGAGCTTCTCCAGGAGCGGGTGGGCGGCCTCCGGGTGCGCGACCTTGAGGCCGAGCCGGGTCAGCTCGGCGGGGGTGCGCTCCTGCGGCAGGAGGACCTGGCGCGGCCCGATGGTGGTCCGCACCCGCGAGGGCTGCACCCCGCCGCCGAGGCCGCCGAGGCCCCCGTCGATGCCTTCCGCGCCGTCGACGTCACCGATGTCACCGATGTCACCGATGTCACCGACGCCGTACGGCTCGGGCGACGCCGCCCCGGGCCGCTCTCCCTCCGGCACGGCCAGCGGCACCGGAAGGCCCGTCAGCCGGTCCGGGTCGACGCCCGCCAGCGAGTCGTAGAGGCGCCACCACCAGGACGGCGCCCGGTCCACGCCCGCGAGCCGGTCCACGGCCTCGGTCAGCGGCACCCGGCCGACGCCCAGCGTGCGCAGCTCCACCCGGCGCTCCAGGCCCGCGGGGAGCAGCGTCGGGAACACCTCGGCCAGCACCTCGACCGTCTCGGCGCCCGCGCCCTCCACGACCTCGGCCTCGATCGGCCGCAGCGCGGGCAGCTCCTCGGAGGCGGTGGCGGGGGCCAGGAAGGCGACCCGCGGCAGCCGCTCCAGGACCGCGGCGCGCAGGGCGCCGTCGAGGGGGCCCTTGCCGAGCGGGCCGGGCACGAGGTCGAGGGTGGCGGGGGTCACCGGCTGCCACTCGGCGAGGAGTTCGGCGTAGGCGTCGCCCGCCCGCTGTACCAGGAAGTCGGTGAGCGGACCGGGCGCCGGGTGGCGGCGGGCGGTGTCCAGCGGGAAGGACGCGATGAGCAGGGCGGGGATGCCGAGCGGCTCGTCGGTGGGGGTCGGGGCGTGCACGACGGCGCTGGTACGGGGGTACTGCGGGGCGCCTTCCGCGTCCACGGGCACGGCCCAGGTGACCGACCAGTGCGGGCGCAGCCGCTCCTCGACGGGACGGTCCTTGAGCAGGGCCGGGTCGAGCGGGCCGGCCTGGCTGACGGTCCGCCAGCGGTGCGTGCCGGCGGCCCGGTCGGCGGAATCGGCCGTGTCGCTGATGGTCACGTAGCCGTCCCGCTCGTCCCGCACCAGGGAGCGGATGCCGGCCGCCGTCTCGACGACGACCTCGGTGAGGCCGGGGAGGGTGAGCAGGAGGGCGTCGTCGATCGAGTCGAGCAGGCGTTCGGCGAGGTCGACGGCGGCGGAGTCGCGCAGGGGCAGCACGACGACCGTGTCGTAGCCGTCGGGCGCGGTGCCCTCGGCGGGCAGCGGGAGCCGCAGCAGCGGTACGTGGCCGTCGCGGCGGCGGAGTTCGTCGCCGAGGCCGGGGCTGTGCCGGGCCGCGTCCGCCGCGAGTTCGCGGGCCTCCGCGAGGGACCAGCGGACGCCGCCGTGGCGGCCGAGGACGGCCGGCTCGTCGGAGACGGCGAGGACGGCGGCGAAGCCGACGCCGAACCGGCCCACGGAGGTGGTGTCGTGCGCGGTCCGCTTGGCGGAGGCGCGGAGCGTGGACAGGCTCTCCACGCCGGTGGCGTCCAGCGGGGCGCCGGTGTTGGCGGCGGCGAGGACGGCGGGGCCGTCGGAGTCGGCCGGGTGCAGGGTGAGCCGGAGCCGGCCGGTGACGCCGGCGCGGGCGGCGGCGTCGGCCGCGTTCTGGGCCAGTTCCACGACGAGCCGGTCGCGGTAGCCGCCGAGGACCAGGTCCTCCTCGGCGTTGGCGTCCTCCCGGAAGCGGGCGGGTCCCGCGCCCCACGCGTCGAGGACGCCTCTGCGGAGCCGTGCGGTACCGAAGGGGTCGGTTCCGTCGGTCGACGTCCTGACGCTGACGTTCACGTCTGACTCCACTCTGCGGGACGGGGAAGGTGGCCGGTGCCCGAAGGTACCGCGCCGTACCGCAGGACCGGCGTGGGGGCGCGTGCCCCCGTGGGGGCGCGCGGGGGCAATACCGCGCCCGCCCCGATGACCCCGCCGGGTCGGCTACGAGTGGCCCAGGTCGTCCGAGCTCGTGTCGGGTTCCGTCGTCGAGCCCGAGTCCTTCGCCGGGCGGAGGGGGAACTCGTCCGCGGCCATCGAGTCCAGCACCGGCGGTGCCGGCCGCGGCGGCTTCGGCATGACCGCGGCCTCGGAGTGGCCCCCGCAGCCGTACGACAGGGAGACGACCCGGCCGTCCGCGGGCGAGAACTCGTTGGCACACACACCGAACGCCTGCTTCAGCGAGCCGGCCATCGGCACCAGGAAGGCGCAGGAGACACAGGTCGCCGGTGCCGCCTGCGCCATCGGCGTCTTCGCCCCGAAGGCCTCGTCCCAGCGGTCCGCCGCCACGTGCAGGCCGTAGCGGGACAGCACCCGGGCGCGGCGCATGCCGAGCTCCTCGGCGACCGCGCCGATCGCGCCCCGGGACGGCGTACGGGAGACGATCTCCGCGTCCTCGACGTCCAGGTGGTCGGCCAGCTCCTCGGAGACCGCCGAGTTCGGCGGCGGCGCGTCCTCGCCCGAGTAGCCGGGCTCCAGACGCAGGTCGTCCGCCTCGGTGGGCAGCAGGTCGCCCGGGCCCATGTCGCCGGGCCGCAGCCGCTCGCTCCACGGCACCCACTCGGGCGCGAGCAGGGCGTCGGAGCCGGGCAGCAGGACGGTTTCGTCAAGCGTGACGTTCTTCGCTCGGGAGGCGCGGGTGACCGTCACGGCCCACCGCCAGCCGCGGTAACCGGGCTCCTTGCACTCGAAGAAGTGCGTGACGACCCGGTCGCCCTCGGCGATCGCCTCGACGTGCTCCCCGACGATGCCGGGGGCGGCCGCCTCCTCGGCGGCCTCGCGGGCGAGCTCTACGGCCTCGACGCAGAGGCGGTCGGGGGTACGCGTGGCTCGCGGGGTACGCGGGGTTCGCGTCGTCGCAGCACTCACAGGTCTCGCTTCTCTCCTACGCCGTCTCACGGGTGCGCCGGCCGAGGAGCGGGAGCGAAGTCCCGGGTCGTGGGCGGAGCGGACCAGAGGGCCGCATCGACGTCCACGCCCGACATGACTCGCGCGTCTCGGGCACACCTATCGTCATCCATTCTGCGGGATGCCGAAGAGGCGCGCGGCCGAGAACATCCGCCGGTGACGCGCTACGCACGCTACCCTCTCCGCCGCCCGCCGCCCACCTGCCCGTACCAAACGGCCCGCATCGCGGACGATCGAGGAGTTCCTCCGGGCCGCGCCACGGTTCGTTCGAGGGGCGCGTGGGGCACTATGACGGAGTGGCAGCCGCACGGTCTTCCGCACGATCCCACGATCATGCCGGGCCGCTCAGCCGAGCGGGCCGGAAGCTCGGGCGCGCCCTCCACCTGCCCTTCACCGGTACGGCCAGGGGCATCCGGCGGGCCACCCACGCGCACGGCGCGGGCGAGTCGGGCCTGGGCAAGCTCATCGAGCTGCACGCCGTGAACGGCGCGGGCGACGTCATGATCACCGTCGCGCTCGCCACCACGGTCTTCTTCGCCGTGCCGACGGACGAGGCGCGCGGCCGTGTCGCGCTCTACCTCGGCATCACGATGCTGCCCTTCACCCTCCTCGCCCCCGTCATCGGCCCGCTCCTGGACCGCATCCCGCACGGCCGGCGCGCCGCCATGGCCGGCGCGATGCTGACCCGGGCGGTGCTGGCCGTCGCCATGTCCGGGGCGGTCGCCACCGGCGGGCTCCAGCTGTACCCGGCGGCGCTCGGCGTGCTCGTGGCGTCGAAGGCGTACGGGGTGGTGCGCAGCGCCGTCGTGCCGCGGCTGCTGCCACCGAACTTCTCCCTGGTGAAGGCGAACTCCCGGGTGACCCTCGCCGGGCTGCTCGCCACCGGCATCGCCGCGCCCATCGGGGCCGGCCTCCAGCTGATCGGGCCGGCCTGGCCGCTGTACGGGGCGTGCGCACTGTTCCTGCTGGGCACCTTCTGGGCGCTGCGGATGCCCCACAAGGTCGACTCGGCGAAGGGTGAACGGCGGGCGCACCTGCTGACGCACGGCGAGAAGAAGCCGAGTCTGCGCACGGTCGGGCCATCCGTCCTGCACGGGCTCCAGGCGAACGCCTCGCAGCGGATGCTGTCGGGTTTCCTGATCTTCTTCCTGGCGTTCCTGCTGCGCGTGCACCCGCTGTCGGGGCAGAGCGCGGCGGTCTCGCTGGGCATCGTGGGCGTGGCGGCGGGCGTCGGCAACGCGTGCGGCACGGCGGTCGGCTCGCTGCTGCGGGACCGGGGGCACGGGCCCGAGGTGATCATCGCCACGATGCTGTCGGCGGTGCTGGGCACCGCGATCTGCACGGCGATCTTCTTCGGCGGCCTGATGGTCGCCGTCCTCGGCGCGGTGGCCGGCCTGACCCAGGCCCTGTCGAAGCTGTCCCTGGACGCGCTGATCCAGCGCGACGTGCCGGAGGTCGTCCGCACCTCGGCGTTCGCCCGTTCGGAGACGGCGCTGCAGATGGCGTGGGTGGTGGGCGGCGGGATCGGCATCGCGCTGCCGCTGAACGGAACGGTGGGCATGTCGGTGGCGGCCGGGATCCTGGCGGTCGGCGCCTCGCTCTCGGTACGGGGCCTGCTGACGGCGGCACGGCGGCAGAAGGGCCGGGGCGGGACCGCGAAGGCCCGGGTGGCGTAGGGGCGGGCTGGTGCGGGGACCCGGGACGAATGCATACAACGGGTCGCTCCGAGGGCGGCACGCCGTACCCCCGCGTGGCGTGGACGCGGCGGCCCGATAGCCTTCGGCCCATGACCGTTGCGTTCCTCACCCGCAAGCGCCGCCGGGCCGTCGTGGCCATCGGGGCCGTCTCCGCCGGGCTCCTCGTCCTCTCCGCCTGCGACAAGCCGACGCCGCTCGCGACCGTGACGGTCGGGACCGAGTCGGTGAACTCCGAGGCGGCCTGCTACAACGACGGCGACCCCATCAAGGAGTCGCAGATCCCGGCCTGCCTCAACAAGAAGGCCGAGAAGTCCATCAGCGTCGAGTCCGACGACAAGATCCGCTTCGGCGTCGACCCGGAGATCGCCGAGAACGGCTGGACCATCTTCCTGGGCGGCCAGCAGGCCGAGCCGGAGCCGTACAAGAAGACGTACCGGACCATCCCGGCCAGCGCCTTCTTCTCCAGCCAGTCGGGCGAGTCGACGAACAAGACCCAGGTCACGATCGTCGAGAACACCGGCAAGACCGTGACCGGCATCTGGCACTTCGAGCTCAAGAAGAAGTCCTGATCCACCGGATCCTCATCGTGACCGCGGTGGCGGCGGAGGCCGACTCCGTCGCCGGCGGTCTCGGGTCCGCCGGGCCGGGCGGGGGCGAGTCCCCGCTGCCCGGCGGCTTCGTCCTGCGCCGCCACGCGCGGGCCGACGTGCTCGTCGCGGGCGTAGGTCCCGCGGCCGCCGCGGCCGCCACGGCGACGGCCTTGGCCTGTGCCCCCGACCCGTACGCGCTCGTCGTGTCGGCCGGGATCGCCGGGGGTTTCGCGCCGCACGCCCCGATCGGGGCGGTCGTGGTGTCGGACGCCGTCGTCGGGGCCGACCTGGGGGCACAGACGCCCGAGGGCTACCTGCCCGTCGACGCGCTCGGCTTCGGGCGCTCGGTGCACCCGGTGGACGAGCGGCTCGTCGCACGGATCGCGGGCGCGCTCGCGGACGGCGGGCGGCCGTGCGCCGTCGGGCCCGTACTGACCGTATCCACGGTCACCGGCACCGCCGCCCGCGCCGCCGAACTGGCGGAACGTCATCCCGGCGCCGTCGCCGAGGCGATGGAGGGCTTCGGGGTGGCCGAGGCGGCCGCCGCGCACGGCCTGCCGGTGGTGGAGGTCCGGGCCGTGTCCAACGCCGTCGGCCCGCGCGACCGCGCCGCCTGGCGCATCGGCGAGGCCCTGGGCGCCCTGCGGGACACCTTCGCGCTGCTCGACCGGGACGTGTTCGGAACCGTCGCGGAACACCCCGGGACGCACCCGCGCGCCACCGCCGGCCCGACCGCCGGCCCGACCGCCGCGCCCACCGCCGCGCCCACCGGCCTGCCCACCGCAGGGCCGGTCACCGAACCTGCCGCCGAGGCGGCCACCGAGCCCGCAGCCGGGCCGGCGGTCGGGTCCGCCGCCGGGCCCGCAGCCCGCACCACCCCCGCCGCCCCCCGTCGTCCCCGCCCCCGTGGAGTCGGAGCCCCCGTCGTGACCAAGCTGAAGATCGCCTACTCGCCCTGCCCGAACGACACCTTCGTCTTCGACGCCTGGGCCCACGGCCGGGTCCCCGGGGCGCCCCGGCTCGACGTGACCTTCGCCGACATCGATCTCACCAACGGCTGGGCCGAGGGCGGCGAGGCCCCGTACGACGTCCTGAAGGTGTCGTACGCCGTGCTGCCGTGGGTGCTCGACGAATACGCCCTGCTGCCCTGCGGCGGCGCTCTGGGGCGCGGCTGCGGGCCGCTGGTACTGACCCGGGAGCCGGGGGCGGACCTGACCGGGAAGACGGTCGCCGTGCCGAGCGAGCGTTCGACGGCCTATCTGCTGTTCCGGCTGTGGGCGGCGGACGTCGTCCCGGGCGGGGTCGGCGAGGTCGTGGTGCTGCCGTTCCACGAGATCATGCCCGCCGTGCGGGACGGCAAGGTCGACGCGGGGCTCGTCATCCACGAGGCCCGCTTCACGTACCGGAACTACGGCCTGCACGCGCTGGCCGACATGGGCGAGCACTGGGAGCACACCACCGGGCTGCCCATCCCGCTCGGCGCGATCATCGCCAAGCGCTCGCTGGGCGAGGACACCCTGCGGCTGCTCGCCGAGTCGGCGCGGGCATCGGTCCGGATGGCCTGGGACGACCCGTCCGTCTCCCGGCCGTACGTACTGGAGCACGCGCAGGAGATGGACCCGAAGGTGGCCGATCAGCACATCGGTCTCTACGTCAACGAGTTCACCGCGGACCTCGGCGAGACCGGTTACGCGGCGGTGCGCGGGCTGCTCACGCGCGCCGCGGCCGAGGGGCTCGTACCGCCCCTCGGCCCGGACGCGCTGCGCTTCCCCTAGCGGAGGGGGGACGGGCGACTAGACGTCGAGCTGGTCGGCGACCGCCCGGAGCATGCCGGCGATCTTCCCGCCGTGCGCCTTGTCGGGGTAGCGGCCGCGCTCCAGCTGCTGCGTGACGTTCTCCAGGAGCGTCGTGAGGTCCTGGACGATGGACGCCAGTTCGTCGGGCTTACGGCGCTGCGCCGCGGCGACGGACGGGGTCGGGTCCAGAACCGTCACCGAGAGCGCCTGGTCGCCGCGCTGTCCGGCGACCACGCCGAACTCGACGCGCTGGCCCGGCTTCAGGGCGTCGACGCCGTCCGGGAGCACCGACGAGTGCACGAAGACGTCGCCGCCGTCGTCGCGGGAGAGAAAGCCGAAGCCCTTCTCGCTGTTGAACCATTTGACCTTGCCGGTAGGCACGTCCGTCCTCGTCCTCGTACTCGATGGGTGCGCCGGGATTCCGGCTCGGGAAAGAGATACAGCGGGTCACTGATCGCGGACCCGCCGGCACCAAGGCTAATGGGATCAGGCCCGGTGACAAGACGTCGCCGGACTGTTGTCCGCGCCTGGGAACTACCCTGGCCGAATGCGTAGTGAAACCCCTTCGGCCCCCTCGACGCCCGCGGACGACAGCGCGCCGGGTGACGGCCTGGTCCGCGCCGGCGCGATCGTCTTCATCGTCGGCGCGGTGGCGACGCTGGTCACGGTGGCTCCGCTGTTCCTCGGAACGAAGCCGTTCCCGACCGTCGCCTACCTCGTCTCCATGCTGATGGGCGTCGGATTCCTCGTCGCCGGCGCCGGGGTGTTCCGCTCGATCGCCGTCCAGCGGCGCCGGGCCCGCGCGGTCCAGGCCGCGACGGTTCAGCCCCGGTAGGCCTCCCACCAGGCACGGAAGTCCGTCAGGTCGTCGAGGACCACGTCCGCGCCGGCCGCGCGCAGCTCCTCGGGGGCGCACGGGCCGGTCGCCACGGCGACCGAGAACGCGCCGGCGGTCATCGCCCCGCGCACGTCGCCGACGTGATCACCCACGTACACCCCCGCGCCGTGGGCACGGAGCGCCTCCGCCTTGCCCTCGGCGAACAGACCGCCGATGACGGCGTCCGGCTCGATGCCGAGGTGCGCGAAGTGCAGCTTGGCCTGCGGCTCGTTCTTGGCGGTCACCACGATGGTCCGGCCGCCGGCCTCGCGAACGGCTTGAATCGCATCCACCGCCCCGGGCATCGGCACGGTCGGCTCGATCGCGTGGACGCCGTAGAACTCCCGGTAGAGCGCCGCCATCTCCGGCACGCGCTCCTGCGGGAACCAGTGCGCGAGCTCCTGCTCCAGCGGCGGCCCGAGCCGGGTGACGACGAGCTCGGCGTCGACCGGGACGCCGGTGGCGGCCGAGAGGGCCTCGAACGCCGCCCTGATCCCGGGACGGGTGTCGAGCAGCGTGAGGTCGAGGTCGAAACCGACGGTGAGGGGGCTCAGGGGCACGGGCGCGGAGGTCGTCGTCATAGGGGTCATTGTGCCCGGGTGTTCGAAAGGGGCCGCTGTCTAGACTTAGCCAAGCCTTACCGAACCTCGTCCCTCTGATGGGTGTACATGACCGCCCCACGTACCCGGCGCGCCGTCGCGACCGGCGCGGCCCTCGCCGCCCTGGTGCTCGCGATCCTGCTGAGCCTCGCGGTCGGCGCCCGCGCCGTCCCCCCGTCCACCGTCGTCGACGCCCTGCTGCACGGCGCGACGAGCCCCGACGCCGAGGTCGTACGGGAGCTGCGGGTGCCCCGCACCCTGATCGGCCTCATGGTCGGCGCCGCGCTCGCCCTCGCCGGGACCGCCCTGCAGGGCATCACCCGCAACCCGATCGCCGACCCCGGCATCCTCGGCATCAGCCAGGGAGCCTCGGTCGGCGTCGTGCTCGCCATCGCGTTCGCCGGGGTGCACTCCCTCACCGGGTACGTCTGGTTCGCCTTCGCCGGCGCCGCGCTCGCCTCCGTCGCCGTGTACGCGATCGCCTCCCGCGGCCGCGGCGGCGCCACCCCGGTGAAGCTGGCGCTCGGCGGGGCGGCGATCAACGCGCTGCTGCTCTCCGTGACGACCGGGGTCCTCACCACGAAGGCGTCCGCCCTCGACGAGTTCCGGTTCTGGCAGATCGGCTCGCTGGACGGCCGGGACGCCCAGATCGTCGCCCAGATCTGGCCCTTCCTGCTGCTCGGCACCGTCCTCGTGGTCTCCGTCGCCCGCGGCCTGGACGCGCTCGCCCTCGGCGAGGACGTCGCCAAGGGCCTCGGCCAGCGGGTCGCGACCGTGCGGATCGTCGGCGGCCTCGGCGCGACCGTGCTGACCGGCGCCGCCGTCGCAGCCGCCGGCCCGATCGCCTTCGTCGGCCTCGCCGTCCCGCACATCGCCCGCGCGGTCGTCGGCAGCGACCACCGCTGGGTGCTGCCCATGGCGGCGCTCATCGGACCCGTGATGCTGCTGGTGTCGGACGTCCTCGGCCGCATCCTCTTCCCGCCGGGCGAGGTCCCGGCGGGCGTGATGACCGCCCTGATCGGCGTGCCGTTCCTGGTGACGCTGGTGCGCCGGAAGGCGGTGCCCGCGTGAGCGCCACCACCGCCCCCGTGCGCCCCGCCGGGTACGGGCTCGTGCGCGCCGGGCGCGCCTCCTTCCTCGTCCACCGGCGCTCCGCGCTCGTCGCCGCAGGGCTCGTGCTGCTGCTGGCCGCGGTCTGCGTCGCGTACCTCTGCGTCGGCGAACGGTTCGTCGCCCCCGCCGAGGTCCTGAAGATCCTCGCCGGGGAGCGCGCGCCCGCCGCCTTCGTCGTCGAGGACCTGCGGCTGCCGCGGCTCGCGACCGGGCTCATGGTCGGCGCCGCCTTCGGGATCGCGGGCGCGCTCATCCAGACCGTCGCCCGGAACCCGCTGGCCAGCCCCGACATCATCGGCATCAGCCAGGGCGCGGGCGCGGTGACCGTGGCGGCGATGACCTTCGGGCTCGCCTCGTACACCGTCCTGCCGTACCTCTCGATCGCCGGCGGCGTGCTCGCCGCCGCGCTCGTGTACGTGTTCGCCTGGCGGGGCGGGCTGCACGCCACCCGCTTCGTGCTCATCGGCATCGGCTTCGCCATCGCGCTGCGCTCGCTGACCACCCTGTTCATGACCAAGGGCGACTACCTGGTCGCCCAGCAGGCCCAGATCTGGATGACCGGCTCGCTCAACGGGCGCGGCTGGGACGAGTCCCTGCCGCTGCGGATCACGCTGCTCGTGATGCTGCCGGCCGTGCTGTGGGCGGCGCGCGCCCAGCGGACGGTGGCGCTCGACGACGACACGGCGACGGCGCTCGGGGTGCGGCTCGGGCGGGTCCGGCTCGGGCTCGTCGCGGTGGGCGTGATCCTGGCCTCGGTCGCCACGGGCGTCGCCGGACCGGTCGACTTCGTGGCGCTGCTCGCCCCGCAGATCGCCCGCCGGACCACCCGCACCGCCCAGATCCCGCTGCTGTGCTCGGCCCTCATGGGCGCGCTGGTCGTCGTCGCCGCCGACCTGCTGGGCCGGCGGCTCTTCTCCCCCGTCGAACTGCCGGTGGGCGTCCTCACGGCGGCGGTCGGCGCCCCGTACCTGATCTGGCTGATCATGCGCAGCCGTGGAGTAGGAGGCAGATCGTGAGCAGGCTTGCGACGCGGGAGCTGACCCTCGCGTACGAGGAGCGGACCGTCGTCCACGAGCTGGACCTGGCGATCCCCGACGGCCGGGTCACCGTCATCGTCGGCCCCAACGCGTGCGGCAAGTCGACCACGCTGCGGGCGCTCGGCCGGCTCCTCAAGCCCAGGGGCGGGGCCGTCCTGCTCGACGGCGAGGAGCTCGCGAAGGTCCCCACCAAGCGGATCGCCCGGTCCATCGGCCTGCTCCCGCAGACGCCCGTCGCCCCCGAGGCGATCACCGTCGGCGACCTCGTCGCGCGCGGCCGGCAGCCGCACCAGGCGTGGTGGAAGCAGTGGTCGGAGGAGGACGAGCGGGCGGTCGTCGACGCGATGGAACGCACCGACGTCGCCGCCCTGGCGCACCGCTCGGTGGACGAGCTCTCCGGCGGGCAGCGCCAGCGCGTGTGGATCGCGATGGCCCTCGCCCAGGAGACCGACCTGCTCCTCCTCGACGAGCCCACCACCTACCTCGACATCGCCCACCAGGTCGAGGTCCTGGACCTGGTCCGCCGCCTCAACCACGTCCGCGGCCGCACCGTCGTCCTCGTCCTCCACGACCTCAACCAGGCCGCGCGCTACGCGGACCACCTGGTCGCGATGAAGGCCGGCCGGGTGGTGGCGGAGGGCGCCCCGGGGGACGTCGTCACGGCGGAGCTCGTCCGCGAGGTGTTCGGCCTGGAGTCGGTGGTCGTGCCCGACCCGGTGACGGGGTCGCCCCTGGTGGTGCCGGGCGCGCCGTGGTCGGGGGCGGTGGAGGACGCGGAGCCGGTACGGGGGTGACCGGCGTGTAGTCCCTCTCCAGGGCGTTTCCGCACTCCAACGGGGCAACACCTCCTGCGGGGCGCCCGCCGGGGCGGGAGTCTGTGGGCATGGAACGCCGGACCAAGATCACGGTGCATCCGCCGAACAACCGCGGCCTGCGCGAGGTGCGCATCGGCGGCGAGACGGTGGGCAGCGTCTGGTCGCTGCGAGAACTGCGGACCCTGCTCCGGCGCCACGGCGTCCCTCCCGACCTGGACCCGGACGACAGGTCCCGCGTGTCCTGGCTGGGCGGCGGAAGCGACACCTGGCCCGATCACAGCTGGCGCAGGCACGCGGTGATCGTCCTGATGGTGGCGGGCCTGGTGACCGGCGGGGTCCTGCTGACCACGGTGGGCGCCCCGGACGCCTTCAACGCGCTGACCTTCGCGGGGCGGATCTCCGGGTTCCTGTTCATCCTCGGGGGCGTGACCGAGGTGGCGGCGGCCGTCGCGGCCGTCGACTACTGGGGCAAACGCGGCCTGACGGCCTCCGGGGCGATCGTCCTCGTGGGCGTCCTGATCGCCCTGACCGTCACCACCCTGCTGATCTTCCTGTGGTCCGAGGAGATGGAGTACACGCCGTACATGTGGGCGATCTTCCCTCTGTGCGCCTGGTCCCTGTGGGCACTGTGGGTGGTGATCAGGGGGAAGGTGTGGCGCGGCACTCCGCATCCGACGAAGATCGCGACCGGGGTGGTGGTCACCGCGCTGCTCGCCGCGGTGAACCTGGCCTACTCGGCCATGTACCAGCCCACCACGGCACCGGCGAAGCTGGACGTCTCTGCACGGTTCGGAGAAGCGCGCCTGGACCTCGACGAGCCGGTCTACCACGTTCCCGTGACGTTCCGGCTGAAGAACTCGGGCACCGTTCCCCTCTACATCCTCGCCGGCGACTGGTCCGTCTACGGGCGCGGGGGAAAGTACGTCGAGAAGAGCGAGGAACTGCGGGACCGCAGGACGGCACTCGAGCAGGGGGAGCACGACGCGTGGCGCCACGTCGAATCCGTCGGGGACACCTCCCTCGGCGTCGGCCCGTTCTCAGGACCCGGCAACTGGTACGAACCGGGTGAGGAGTTCAGCCAGGACAAGATCGTCGAGATCCCCAAGGCGTCGGAGTACGACACGGTCAAGGCCCAGCTGAAGCTCCACGTCATGCGGATGGACCGGGGAAGGATCGACCTCGCCGCCTTCAGCACGGAGCAGTACTCGTGGGACAAGGAGTCGGTCCTGTACTGCCCCGAGGAGAAGTGTCACGGCGAGTTCCTCGCCTACAACGCCCAGGTTCGCAACAACAACAACCTGGTCAACGTGACGCGGAAGCCTCGTTACGTGACCGCGTGGTGGGGCCTGGGCGAGGCCGACTCCAACTTCGACTCCAACATCTCCACGTTCAAGGGGAAGGGCTTCATGAGCGACGCCGAGACGGAGCGTGAGAACAAGAGATACGACCTGTTCACCGTCACCGCCGACGCCGCCATCCCCTTCGCCGACGTCGTGGACCCCCGCCCCTGAGCCCCGCTCACCCCCGCCGCGACCGCCACAGCAGGTACAGCCCCGACGCGATCGCCGCGGCCCGCAGGGTCCAGGGCCAGGTGTCGGAGAGGGCCGCTCCCAGCGCCTCGCCGCCCGGGGCCACCGGGTCGCCCCAGCGGCCGCCGACGCGGCCCCACAGCCAGACCGCGCCCGCGGTGACGGCGAGGCCCGGGAGGGTGAGGGCGGCGGCGCGGCGTTCGCGGGAGAAGTAGGTCAGCACCCAGCCCGCGGCGAGCGGGAGCAGCCAGCCGCCGGCCGCGCCCGTCAGGAGGAGGGCGGCGGAGACGAGCAGGAGGGGGCTGCCGAGGCGGAAGGAGAGACGGCGGCGGAGCGCCGCCCCGCGCTCCTCCGGTACGGCCTCCTCGTCAGCGTCTTCGGCGGTCGCGGCGTCGTCATCGGCGTCGTCCTCGGCGTCCGGCGGCTCCAGGAGCTCCGGGATCTCCACCCCGCCGTGAAAGCCGAGGGCGGCCGGGACGTCCATCGCGTCGACGACATCGCCGCCGGCCCCGGTGGCGTCCGCACGCCACCAGTCCGGCTCCCGGGGCGCGGGCACCGCCTCGGCCTCGGCCTCGGTGTCGGTGTCGGGCCGTGGACCCGGCACCCGGCGTGTCCCGTCGACCACCTCGTCCGGCGTACCCAGGTCGCCGAGGATCCCCCGCACCGGCTCCCCCTTCACCGTGCGGCGGCGTTCGATCTCGTCGCGCAGGCCCGTGACCAGCTCGCGGCGCTCGGCCGAGGGCATCCGGCGCTGCTGGGCCAGGTCGCCGACGCGGCTCAGATAGTCGAAGACCAACCGGTCGTTCTCGATCCCCACGGCACGACGTTAGCGCCTGCGCAGGGGCTAACGTGGTGCGGATGGGGATCGGTGAGCTGGACCGGGAGGCGCACGTGCCCGAGGCAACAGGTGTCGGCGCGGCGCCGCGCACCCTCGCGGAGGCGCTGCGCGCCGGTGGCGACGGGGGGATCGCCGCGCTGCTGCGGGCCCGCCCGGACCTGCTCTCGCCGGTGCCGAACGACCTGACGCAGCTGGCCACCCGGGCCGGCACCCGCGGTTCCGTGGTGCGGGCCCTGGAGCGGCTGGACCGGTTCGCGCTGCAGGCGGCCGAGGCGCTGGCCGTGGCGCCCGACCCCGCCCCCTACCCCGTACTGCTGGAGCTGCTGACCGGCGACGGCGGCGAGCCCGAGATCGAGGCGGCGCTGCCGCGCGCGGTCGGGGTGCTGCGCGAGCAGGCGCTGGTGTGGGGCGACGACGAGCGGCTGCGGCTGGTGCGGACGGCGCGCGAGCTGCTCGCCCCGTCGGCGCAGCACCCCTCGCCGACCGGGCTCGGCCCGACGGTCGCGGAGGCGACGGCGGGCATGTCGCCGGGCCGGCTCCAGGAGATCATCGCGGCGGCCGGGCTGCCCGCGACCCACGACCCGGTGTCGGCGGTCGCGGCGCTGACGAGCCTGTTCACGGACCGTACGAGGATGGCGGCGCTGCTCGACACCGCGCCGCCGGAGGCGCTCACGGTGCTCGACCGGCTGGTGTGGGGCCCGCCGTACGGGGAGGTGACGGCCAATCCGACGCCGCCGGTGCGCTGGCTGCGCGACCGGGGGCTGCTGCTCCCGGTGTCGACCCGGACGGTGGTGCTGCCCCGGGAGGCGGCGCTGCACCTGCGGGGCGGCCGGGCGCACCGCACGCCGGAGCCGGTGCCCCCCGTCGTGGGGACGGCCCGCGAGTACCGTCCCCAGGTGGTGGACAGCGCGGCGGCCGGCCAGGCGTACACGGCGCTGGCGACCGCCGAGGAGCTGCTGAAGTCCTGGGACCAGGGCGGCCCGCAGGTGCTGCGGGCCGGCGGCCTCGCCGTCCGCGACCTGAAGCGCACGGCCGCCGCCCTCGACACCGGCGAGCAGGTCGCCGCGTTCTGGCTGGAGCTGCTGTACGGGGCGGGACTGCTCGCCTCCGACGGGGAGGCCGACGAGCGCTACGCGCCGACCCCCGCGTACGACGACTGGCTCGACCTGCCGCCCGCCGAGCGCTGGGTGCGGCTCGTCGTCCCGTGGCTGGCCGCCACCCGCACCTCCGGCCTGGTCGGCACCCTGGACGGCAAGGGCCGCGCCCTCTCCGCCCTCGGCCCCGGACTCGACCGGGCGGCCGCCCCCGAGGTGCGCCACCGGGTCCTCGCCCTCCAGGCGACCCTCCCGCCGGGCTCCGCCGCCGACCGCGCCTCGGTGCTCGCCCGGCTGCGCTGGGACCGGCCGCTGCGGGGCGGCACCGGCGGCCCCGGCACCGACGACGGCGGCTCCGGCACCCCCGCCGACCTGCGCGCCCGGATCGCCGCCTGGACCCTCGACGAGGCCGAACTCCTCGGTGTCACCGGCCGCGGCGCGCTCGCCTCGCCCGCCCGCGCGCTGCTCAACCTGCCGCTCGCGGAGGCCGCCCCCGAATCCGCCCACCCGGGCGACTGCGAGCCGTCCGTCGCCGCCTCGCGGGCCGCGACCCTGCTGGCGCCGCTGCTGCCCGAGGCGGTCGACCACGTGCTGCTCCAGGCCGACCTGACGGCCGTCGCCCCGGGGCCGCTGCGCCGCCCGCTGGCGGAGGTGCTCTCGGTGCTCGCCGACGTGGAGTCGAAGGGCGGCGCGACCGTCTACCGCTTCACGCCCGGATCCGTACGCCGGGCCCTGGACGCCGGGCGCAGCGCGTCCGACCTGCACGACTTCCTGACCGCGCACGCGCGCACGCCGGTGCCGCAGCCGCTCTCGTACCTGATCGACGACGTGGCGCGGAAGCACGGGCACCTGCGGGTCGGCGCCGCGTCGGCGTACGTGCGCTGCGACGACGACGCGGTGCTCGGCGAGATCCTCGCCGACCGGCGGTCGGCCCCGCTGCGGCTGCGGCGGCTCGCCCCGACCGTGCTCGCCGCGCAGGCGGACCCGTCCGCGCTGCTCGACGGGCTGCGGGCGATGGGGTACGCGCCCGCGGCCGAGTCCGCCGAGGGCGACGTGCTGATCACCCGCGCCGACGCGTACCGCACCCCGCCGCGCACCCCTCCCGCCCCGGTCCCGGACGGCCCTCCCGCCCCGGACGCCACGCTGCTCACGGCGGCGGTGCGGGCGATCCGGGCGGGCGACCGGGCCGCCACCGTGGTCCGCAAGGAGCCCGCCACGCCGCTCGCGGCCGGCGAACTCCCCCGCACCTCGGCCGCCGAGACCCTGGCCACCGTGCAGGCCGCCGCCATGACCGGTTCGGCCGTGTGGATCGGCTACGTCAACGCGGAGGGCGCGGCCAGCCAGCGGGTCATCGCGCCGGTCCGGGTCGAGGGCGGCTTCGTGACCGGGTACGACCACACGGCCGACGAGGTGCGGACGTACCCGCTGCACCGGATCACGGGCGTGGCCGAGCTGGCGGACGACGAGACCGTCTGAGGCGCCCCGGGGCGCCTGGGACGTGCCTGTCGGATCACGCCGCGCGCCCCGCCCGATCCGGAGGACACGGCCTACAGGGCGAAGGCCGTCACCACCGCCGCGTGGTCCGACGGCCAGGCGTTCGCCGCGACGTCCGGCCACGGCGCGGGCGTGCCGGTGACCAGCGTGCGGGAGGCGAGGACGCGCAGGCCGCGGGCGTTGTGCAGGACGTAGTCGATGCGGTCCTGCGGCTCGGGGCGGCCCGCGTGCCCGCCCTCCTCCGGGTGCACGGGGTGGACCGGCGACCAGGTGTGTCCGGGGTCCCGTACGGGGTCGGGGCGGGCCTCCCGGTAGGAGTCGCGGAACCCCGCCTCCTCGGCGGCCTTCGTGACCGGCCAGGCGACCTCGGGCCAGTCGAGGTGCGAGGCCGCGTTGAAGTCGCCGACCAGGACCACGGGCCGCGCCCGCCCCGCCGCTCCCCCCGTGTCCCGGCCCGAGTCCTGGCCGGGGTCCTGCCCCGTGTCCTGCCCGGCCCCCTCCGCGATCCGCCGGAGCGTGTCCCGCATCTGCTCCAGGCGGACGTCCTCGTGGGCGATCAGCCGCTCGGCCGGGAGCCCGTCGAAGACGGCCTCGTACGGCCCGTACGGGGTGTGGTGGAGGTGCGCGGTCCACACGTCCACCTCGTGCTCGCCGTCGACGAGGATCCGGACGCCCGCCGCGCCGTAGAAGCCGACGTCCGGGTCGCCGAGCCGGGCGACGACCGGGTGGCGGCTGAGGATGCCGAGGTTCTCGCCGGCCTCGTGGTGGTGCCAGCCGAGCGCCTCGGCCAGCTCGCGGGTCGCGGTGCCGCCGGTCTCCTGGAGGCCCACGACGTCGGCGCCCGAGGCGCGGACGGCGGCGAGCTGCTTGGCCCGGTGGTCGTCGACGAGGGCGCCGCCGAGCCACAGGTTCCAGCTCATGACGGTGAGCCGACGGCCCGCCATGGCCCGCAGCCGGTCAGGGGTGACCCCGGTCAGCCCGTCCAGCACCGTCCGTCCGGGGGCCGCCCCGATCGGGGTCACCGAGGGGACCGCGAGCACCGCGCACCCCGCCGCCTCGGCGGAGGCGACCCCGGTGGGGGTGTCCTCGACGGCCACGCAGCGCGCGGGGTCGACGCCGAGGGCGCGGCAGGCCGCGAGGTACGGGTCGGGCTCGGGCTTGGTGCGCTCGGTGTCGTCCGCGGTGACCGAGACGGCGAACCCCGGTGCGCCGAGCGCTCCGAGGGCGTCGAGCACGGTGTCGGCGACGGCCCGGGGCGAGGCCGTGACCAGGGCGGTCGGCACCCCGTCCCGGGCGAGCGCGGCGAGCAGCGCGAGCGCGCCGGGCCGTGGCACGACCCCGGCCCGGACCCGCTCGGCGAACTCCCGGTGCAGCTCGGCCGCGAGGGCGTCGGCGGTGGCGGCCCGCGCGGCGAGGACACCGTCCCGGTCACCGGGGGCGCCGTCCGGCCCGGCCTCCGTCGCCAGCCAGGCCGCCGTGTGCTCGACCGGGCGGCCGAGGACGTCGGGGCGGTCGGCCTCGGTGAGGGGGCGGCCCGCGACCTGTTCCACCGCCTCCCACCACAGGCCCTCGGTGTCGACGAGCGTGCCGTCCATGTCGAACAGAACGGCGTGCAGGGGGAGTTCGTTGGTCACGCTGGTCGCTTTCTCTATCGCTTCGTACAAGAGCGGCTCGCGCCACCGGTCCAGTTGTCGCGCGAGCCGCGGTCTCAGGGGGTGCGGCGCTCCGCGACGAGGACCGGGCGCTCGCGCGGGGTCACCGTGACGGCGTCGCCGGCGGCGAGGGCGGCGGCCTCGTGGGTGGGCAGGTCTGCCTTGACCTCGGTGGTGTCGGCCAGCCGGACGGTGAGCCGGGTGGTGGCCCCGAGGAAGGCCGTGGCCACGACACGGGCGGAACAGGCGCCGTCCGTACCGACCTTGAGGTCCTCGGGACGGACGAGGACGTCGACCTCCGCCGTCGCGGGCGGCTCGCCGTCGACGGGGAGGCGGCGGCCGAGGACCTCGACCGTGCCGCCGTCGAGGCGTCCGGGGATCCGGCTCATGGTGCCGACGAACTCGGCGACGAAGGCGGTCGCGGGACGCCCGTACAGCTCGGCGGGGGCCGCGCACTGTTCGAGGCGCCCGGCGCGCATGACGGCGACCCGGTCGGCCATGGACAGGGCCTCCTCCTGGTCGTGCGTCACGAAGAGCGTGGTGATGCCGAGTTCGGACTGGATCCGGCGGATCTCCTCGCGCAGGGTGAGCCGCACCTTGGCGTCGAGCGCGGACAACGGCTCGTCGAGGAGCAGGACGCGCGGGCGCAGCGCGAGGGCGCGGGCGAGGGCGACGCGCTGCTGCTGACCGCCGGAGAGCTGGTGCGGGAAGCGCCCGCCCTTGTCGCCGAGGCCGACGAGGTCGAGCAGTTCGGCCGCCTGCCTGCGGCGTTCGGTCTTGCCGGTCTTGCGCATGCGCAGGCCGAAGGCGACGTTGTCGACGCAGTCGAGGTGGGGGAAGAGGCTGTACGACTGGAAGACCATGCCCGCGTCGCGCCGGTGGGCCGGCACGTGGGTGATGTCCCGGCCGTCGACGAGCACCGCCCCGGAGTCGGGGGTCTCGAAGCCGGCGAGCATGCGCAGGGCGGTGGTCTTGCCGCAGCCGGAGGGGCCGAGCAGGGCGAGCAGCTCGCCGGGCCGGACGGTCAGGTCGAGCCCGTCGAGCGCGGTGGTCGGCCCGAACTGGCGTCGCAGGCCGCGGAATTCGACGGTGGCGGCCTCGGCGGTGGCGGCGGGCGCGGCGTCGGTGGTGGTGACGGTCATGGTTATCCCTTGGCGGTACGGGTGCGGCGGGCGCCGGGCGCGCGGCCGCCGGCCCCGGCGAGGGCCAGGAGCAGCACCCAGGTGACGAGGAGGCTGAGCACGGAGACGGCCACGGACATCTGGGCCTGGGAGCCGGAGATGTTCACGATCCACACGGCGAAGGGCCGGAAGCCGAGCAGCTGGGCGACGGTGTACTCGCCGAGGACCAGGGCCAGGACGAGGAAGGCCGCGTTCATCAGCGCGCCGCGCAGGTTCGGCAGCACCGCGGTGACCAGGGCCCGGACCGGTCCGGCGCCGCAGCTGCGGGCGGCCTCGACGAGGGTGCGGACGTCGACGGCGCGCAGGCCGGCGTCGAGGGCCCGGTAGGTGAAGGGCAGCGCCATCACCACGTACGCGAGGACCAGGACGACGGGGAAGTCCGGGTTCTGCAGGGCGACGAAGGTCTGGAAGAGGGGGGTGCGGGCCAAGTGCTCGGGGCCCCACTTCAGGACGGTGCCGAGGCCGGCGACGAAGGCGATGGGCGGCACGACGAGCGGCAGCGAGCAGACCGCCTCGACGACCGGGCGCAGCCGGGGCGCGCCGAGCCGCAGGGCGACCAGGGCGGGCACCATGAGCAGCAGGACGACGGCGATGGTGACGGCGGCGAGGCCGAGCGAGAGCAGCAGGCTGGAGGTGAAGCCCTCGGTGCCGATGATCTTCGTGTACGCGTCGAGGGTGAGGCCCTGGCCCGGGACGTCGACGGTGAAGACGACGGAGGCGGCGAGCGGCACCAGGAAGTAGAGCCCGGCGAGGCCGAGGACCCAGCGGCGCCACTGGGGGCTCCGGGGAGCGGTGGGGGTCAGGCGAGCCATCGGGAGCTCCGGCGTTGCAGGGGCAGGTAGACGGCCATGACGAGCCCGGCGACGACGACCATGTCGAGGCTGAGGGCGAGCGCCACGTTCTCCTGGCCGACGAGGACGTTGCCGGAGAGGGCGTCGGAGATCTGCAGGGTGACGAGCGGGACGGCGCTGCCGACCATCGCGGCGGCCGTGGCGTACGCGGCGAAGGCGCTGCCGAAGAGCAGCACGAGCCCGCCGAGCAGGCTGGGCAGCAGCACGGGCAGGGCGACGTGCCGCCAGTACTGGACGGTGGTGGCGCCGTTGCTGCGGGCGGCCTCGCGCCACTGGGTGCGCAGGCCGTCGAGGGCGGGGGTGATGGTGAGCACCATGAGCGGGACGAGGAAGTACAGGTAGACGACGACCAGGCCCCAGAAGCTGTAGAGGCTCCAGCCCTTGTCGGCGAGGCCGAGGTGCCGGGTGAGGACGCCGGCGTTGCCGAGGGTGGCGACGAAGGCGAAGGCGAGCGGGACGCCGCCGAAGTTGGCGAGCACGCCGGAGGCGGTGAGCACGGCCTCGCGCAGGGCGCGGGAGCCGGTCACGACGGCCTGGGCGAGCGGCAGTCCGAGCAGGGCGGCGAGGACGGCGGCGGTCGCGGAGAGCTTGACGCTGCCGATCAGGGCGGTGAGGTAGGCGCCCTGGAGGGAGGTGGCCAGGTTCCCCGTGCCGTACGAGGCGGGGCCGCCGGCCGGGTCGTCGACGGTGAACGCGCCGCCGAGCATGGCGATCGCGGGGACGCCGAAGGCGACCGCGGTGAAGGCCAGCAGCGGGACGGCGGCGAGCCAGGCGGGGGCGCGGCGGCGGCGCGGCCGGGCATCGGGCCCGGCGCCGGGGGCGCGGCCCCGCCGCTTCCCGGAACCGGTCCGGGAGGCGGCGGGGGTGGTCAGGGTGCTCGTCATCCGGAGACGGCCTTGCCCCAGCCCTGCGCGAGGACCGTCTTGGCCTTGGCCTGCTGGGCCTCGGTCGGGAAGGACGGGATGCCGGAGACGGCGGGCAGCTTGAGGGCGGCCTGCGCGTCGAGGGTGCCGGCCTTGTCCATGGCGGGCATCAGGACGGGGCGGGCGAAGCCCTTGAGCCAGAGGTTCTGGCCCTCGGCGCTGTAGAGGTACTCCTGCCACAGGCGGGCGGCGGCGGGGTGCGGGGCGTCCTTGTTGATCGCCTGGGAGTAGTACATGGCGTAGCGGCCGTCGGTGGGGACGGCGACCTTCCAGTCGAGGCCCTTGGCCTTGAACTCCTGGGCGTAGCCGGCGTTGAGGTAGTCCCAGTCGATGCTGATGGGCGTCTCGCCCTTCTCGACGGTGGCCGGGGTGGACTCGACGGGGGTGTAGTTGCCGTTCTTCTTCAGCGCGGCGAAGAAGTCGAGGCCGGGCTGGATGTCGTCGAAGGAGCCGCCCTGGGCGAGCGCGGCCGCGTAGACGCCGCCGAAGGCGGAGCCGGACTTGGTGGGGTTGCCGTTGAGGGCGACCTGGCCCTTGTACTCGGGCTTGAGGAGGTCCTTGAAGGTGGCGGGGCAGTTCTTGACCCGCTTGGCGTCGCAGCCGATGGAGACGTAGCCGCCGTAGTCGTTGTACCAGCGGGCCTTCGGGTCCTTCTGGCCCTCGGGGATGTCGTTCCAGGCCGCGACCTTGTACGGGGCGAGGAGGCCCTGCTGGGCGGCGCTGAGCGCGAAGGAGCTGCCGAGGTCCAGGACGTCGGGGGCGCGGTCCTGGCCCTTGCGGGAGGTGACGGCGTTGACCTCGTCCTGGCTGGAGGCGTCCGGGTTCTCGACCTCGACCTTGATCCCGTACTTCTGCTGGAAGCCGTCGATGAGGGCGCCGTAGTTGGCCCAGTCGCGGGGCAGCGCGATGGCGTGCAGCGCGCCCTCCTTCTTGGCCGCCTTCACGAGGGCGTCCATGCCGCCGAAGTCGGCGGCGGAGGCCGCGGTGGCGGCGTTCTTGCCGTCGGGCGTGGTGGCGGCGTTCTCGGGGGCCGCGCCGCAGGCGGTGAGGGCGAGGGCGGCGACGAGGGCGAGGGAGCCGCCGAGGGCGGCGGTTCTCGGGAGGCTCAGCGGGGGCGTGGGGACGGGCACGGCTTCTCCAGGGGAGCGTCGGTCCAGGGGAGAGGTGATCAACTTGTATGGACAAGTTGGCCCCAGTACGCCGGGCGTCCGTGACGTGAACATGAACGGCAAGGGAACGGCCGCCCGCCATTCCCTGCACATTGGCAACGCTTTTCGGCCACTGACACGCTCAACTAGGCTGATGCCACTGCGCACTGAGGACGTCCTCGAAGCGCGAAGGGGGAACCATGCCGACGCCACGCCACGAGCGGATCGCCGAGGAACTGCGGCGGGCCATCGACCGCGAGGAGTACGCGGTCGGCAGCCGGCTGCCGACCGAGGCCGAGCTAGCCGCCCGCCACGACGCCTCCCGCGGCACCGTCCGCCAGGCCCTCGCCGCCCTCACCGCCGAGGGCCTGATCGGCTCCCGCCAGGGCGCCCGCCGGGTGGTCCTGGCCGGCCGCCGCAGCCAGAGCTTCGCCGAGCTGCGCAGCTTCGCCCAGTGGGCCCAGGCCATGGGCCGCACGGCGACCGGCCGGGTGGTCGAGCAGGAGTACCGCCCCGCCACCGCCGAGGACGCCGCCCGCCTCCACCTCGCCCCGGGCACCCCGCTCCTCAACGTGCTCCGGCTGCGCGGCCTGGACGGCGAGCCGGTGCTGATCGAGCGGAGCGTCTACGCCGACTGGATCTCCCCGACCGTCGCCTCCCTCGACCCGGAGTGCGCCTCGGTCACCCAGCGCCTGTACGAGGACACCGGCCTGGTCTTCGCCCACGGCGAGCACGTCATCGATGCCGTCGCCGCCGGCGCCCGCGACGCCGCCCTCCTCACCGTCCGCCGCACCAGCCCGCTGCTCCGCGTCCGCCGCGTCACCACGACCCACGACGGCCGCCCGGTCGAATGGTCCGACGACCGCTACCGCCCGGACGCGGTGAGCTTCACCGTCCACAACTCGATCGCCAACAACGCGCTGTCCCGGACGACGGCGGGCTGACGCGGCGGGCGCCGGGCTGACGCGGCGGGCGCCGGGCTGACGCGGCGGGCGCCGGGCTGCCCCTTCCCGCGCCGGTCGGGCAGACTGGATGTTTGGCCACGTTCGGCCGCGCGGAAGGGAAGCACGACACGTGAACGGTCCACTGATCGTCCAGAGCGACAAGACGCTCCTGCTGGAGGTCGACCACGAGCAGGCCGAGGCCTGCCGGCGGGTCATCGCGCCCTTCGCGGAGCTGGAGCGGGCGCCCGAGCACATCCACACCTACCGGGTCACCCCGCTCGGCCTGTGGAACGCGCGGGCCGCCGGGCACGACGCCGAGCAGGTCGTGGACGCGCTGGTGGAGTTCTCCCGGTACCCGGTGCCGCACGCGCTGCTCGTCGACATCGCAGAGACCATGGCCCGCTACGGGCGCCTCACCCTGTCCAAGCACCCCACGCACGGGCTGGTGCTCACCACCACCGACCGGCCGGTCCTGGAGGAGGTGCTGCGCTCGAAGAAGGTGCAGCCGCTGGTCGGGGAGCGGATCGACCCGGACACCGTGGCCGTGCACCCCTCCGAGCGGGGCCAGATCAAGCAGACCCTGCTCAAGCTGGGCTGGCCGGCCGAGGACCTCGCCGGGTACGTGGACGGCGAGGCGCACCGGATCGACCTCGCCGAGGACGGCTGGGCCCTGCGCCCGTACCAGCAGCAGGCCGTCGAGGGCTTCTGGCACGGCGGCTCCGGCGTCGTCGTACTGCCCTGCGGGGCGGGAAAGACGCTGGTCGGAGCGGGTGCCATGGCCAAGGCCAAGGCGACCACCCTGATCCTGGTGACCAACACGGTCTCGGCCCGGCAGTGGAAGCACGAGCTGGTGAAGCGGACCTCGCTCACCGAGGACGAGATCGGCGAGTACAGCGGGACCCGCAAGGAGATCCGGCCGGTCACCATCGCCACGTACCAGGTGCTCACCACCCGCCGGAAGGGGATCTACCCCCACCTGGAGCTCTTCGACTCCCGCGACTGGGGCCTGATCGTCTACGACGAGGTGCACCTGCTGCCGGCCCCCGTCTTCAAGTTCACCGCCGACCTCCAGGCGCGCCGCCGGCTCGGCCTCACGGCGACGCTGGTACGCGAGGACGGGCGCGAGTCCGACGTCTTCTCGCTGATCGGGCCCAAGCGCTTCGACGCGCCGTGGAAGGAGATCGAGGCGCAGGGCTACATCGCGCCCGCCGACTGCGTCGAGGTCCGGGTCGACCTGACCGACTCGGAGCGGCTCGCCTACGCGACGGCGGAGGCGGAGGAGAAGTACCGCTTCTGCGCGACGACGGCGACCAAGCGGAAGGTGACCGAGGCGCTGGTCAAGAAGTTCGCCGGGCAGCAGATCCTCGTCATCGGCCAGTACATCGACCAGCTCGACGAGCTCGGCGAGCACCTGAACGCCCCGGTGATCAAGGGCGAGACCTCGAACGCGCAGCGCGAGAAGCTCTTCGACGCGTTCCGCAACGGCGAGATCAGCGTGCTGGTCGTCTCCAAGGTCGCGAACTTCTCGATCGACCTGCCCGAGGCGACGGTCGCCATCCAGGTCTCGGGCACCTTCGGCTCCCGGCAGGAGGAGGCCCAGCGGCTGGGCCGGGTGCTCCGCCCGAAGGCCGACGGCCACCAGGCGCACTTCTACTCGGTCGTCGCCCGCGACACGATCGACCAGGACTTCGCCGCGCACCGGCAGCGCTTCCTGGCCGAGCAGGGGTACGCGTACCGGATCCTCGACGCGAGCGAGCTGCTGGCGCCCTGAGGAACGGGAAGGGCGGCCCCGGGCACGGGGCCGCCCTTCCGCCTCCGCCGGGTCCGGACTACCAGCGCGGGACGCCGCCCCACAGCTGGTTGGCGCCCTTGTGGCAGCTCCACTGGTTCGCCCGCGCGCCCCAGGTCGAGCTCCAGCCGCCGATCTCCAGGCACTTGCCGCTGTGGACGTTGACGAGGGCCATGGCCCCGGTGCCGTCGCCGGGGTAGTCGATCGCGTACCAGACCTGGTTGGCACCGCCGGTGCAGTCCCACTGTCCGACGGCGGCGCCGTCGTTCGTGCCCCAGCCGACGACCTCCAGGCACTTGCCCGAGTTCTTGTTGATCAGCCGCCAGCGGTTGTCGGGGTACTGCTGGTCGAAGTACCAGGTCTGGTGGAGCTGGTCGCTGCAGGGCCACTGGCTGGCGACCGCGCCGTTGTTCTTCGACTGCTGGTAGATCTCCAGGCACAGGCCGCTGGAGCCGTTGGTCACTCGCTGGACGTTCATCGCCGCCGCCGGCGTGGCCGCCATGCCGATGAGGAAGGTGAACGCCAGAGCGAGTCCGCCGATGAAAGAGCGTCGTAGCGATCGCATCATGTCCCCCGTTGTCGTACCTAGCGGGGAGCACGCGTGCGTGTCGAAGACGCGGCACTGGAGCGCACCCCCCGTGTCTCCTTGCCCGGTCATTAGATCATCCCGGCCGGGACATCTCGATGCGGAGAGCGCCGAGTTGGCGCACGGGCGACAGACCCCCGGGGGGAGCGGCCGGGCCGGTCAGCCCTCGTGGACGGGGCGCGGGTCGCGGACCCCCGCCTCCTCGTCGTGCACCCCGAGGACGACGACGGCGACGAGCGCGCCGCCGAAGGCGCGTATCGCGCGCAAGGGGGCGGAGGCCAGGCGGCGGGCGCGGGGCAGGCTGGGGACGGTGGGCGCGGGGGTGAGGGTCGTGGCGGTCATGCATCCATGATGGAATCCGGACATTCGGAACACATCGGCCCTGGGGTGGAACCGGGATCCCCCGCGAGTCGGACCCCGCCCCCTACGGGTAGGAGCCCGGTCAATCCATTCGCACCGAAGCACCACGGCGGCGTACACTCGCCAGCTTCCCCGCCTCCCTCCAGGAGCGCCGCCGTCCGGTCGGAAACCGGCGGCCACCTCGACGTGTCCGCGTACCCGACCCGGAGGCTCCACCGTGTCCGTAACGTCCGCCACCGACCCCCTCGACGACCCGCTCGCCCGCGAGCGCGCCCACCTCGCCGCCTCCCGCGCCGCCCTGCGCGCGATGCGCGAGGACGTCGAGTCGCTCGACATCAAGGACGTCACCGCGAACTGGGTCAACGCCGTCATCCTGACCCGGCAGATCGAGGACCGGATCAAGGCCCTCGCCGACCTCGCCGACACCCCGCTCTTCTTCGGCCGCCTCGACTACCTGCACACCACGCAGGAGGGGCAGCGCTTCTACATCGGCCGCCGCCACGTCCACGACGCCGCCGGCGACCCGATGGTGATCGACTGGCGCGCGCCGGTCTCCCAGCCGTACTACCAGGCCTCCAAGAAGAACCCGCAGGACGTCGGGCTGCGCCGGCGCTTCGGGTACACGGGCGGCGAGCTCACCGCGTACGAGGACGAGCACCTGTCCGACCCGGCCGAGCTGGAGCACACCAGCCGCCTGCTCCAGGCGGAGATCGAGCGCCCGCGCGTCGGCCCGATGCGGGACATCGTCGCGACCATCCAGCCCGAGCAGGACGAGATCGTCCGCTCCGACCTGTCCGGCACGGTCTGCGTGCAGGGCGGCCCCGGCACCGGAAAGACCGCCGTCGGCCTGCACCGCGTCGCCTACCTGCTGTACGCCCACCGGGAGCGGCTCGCCCGCACCGGCACCCTGGTCATCGGGCCGAACCGGTCCTTCCTCCACTACATCGAGCAGGTGCTGCCCGCGCTCGGCGAGCTGGAGGTGCAGCAGGCCACCGTCGACGACCTCGTCGCCCACGTCGAGGTGCGCGGCACGGACGAGGCGGCCACCGCCGTCGTGAAGGGCGACGCCCGGATGGCGGAGGTGCTGCGCCGGGCGGTCCGCTCGCACGTCGCCCTCCCCACCGAGCCGCTGATGGTGGTCCGCGGCTCCCGGCGCTGGCGGGTGCCCGCGTACGAACTGGAGGAGATGGTCCGGGAGCTGCTCGACCGGGACATCCGGTACGGGGCGGCCCGCGAGGCCCTGCCGCAGCGCATCGCGCACGCGGTCCTGGTGCGCATGGAGGAGGCCGGCGAGGCCCCCGACGACCGGGTGCAGAACGCCGTCGCCCGCAACGCCGCGGTCAAGGCGGTCGTGAAGGAGTGCTGGCCGGCGGTCGACCCGGCGAAGCTGGTGCTGCGCCTGCTGAGCGACCCGGAGTTCCTGGCGGCGCACGCCGAGGGCGTCCTGAGCGAGGACGAGCAGAAACTGCTCCTGTGGGCGAAGCCCGCCCGGAGCGTGAAGTCGGCGAAGTGGTCGGCGGCGGACGCGGTCCTCGTCGACGAGACGAAGGACCTGGTGGAGCGGACCCACTCGCTGGGCCACGTGGTCCTCGACGAGGCGCAGGACCTCTCCCCCATGCAGTACCGGGCGGTCGGCCGCCGCTGCACGACCGGTTCGGCGACGGTCCTCGGCGACCTGGCTCAGGGCACCACCCCGTGGGCCACCGAGAGCTGGGCGCAGGCCCTGGAGCACCTGGGCAAGCCGGAGGCCCACGTGGAGGAGCTGACGGCCGGCTTCCGCGTGCCGCGCGAGGTCATCGCGTACGCCTCCCGGCTCCTCCCCCACATGTCGCCGGGGCTCGCCCCGGTCGAGTCCGTACGGGAGAACCCGGGCTCGCTGGAGCTCCGGCGGGTCGCCGGGCCGGAGGAGCTGGACGCGGCCGTGATCGCGGCGTGCGTCGCGTCGCTCGCCCACGAGGGCTCGATCGGCCTGATCGCGGCGGACGCCCGCATCGCCCCCCTGGCCGGGGCCCTGGAGGCCGCAGGCCTGGCCCACCTCTCCCCCGGCGAGGAGACCACGGCCGACTCCCGCCTGACCCTGGTCCCGGCCTCGCTCGCGAAGGGCCTGGAGTACGACTACGTGGTCCTCGACGAGCCGGCCGCCGTGGTGGACGGCGAACCGGACGAGCGCACGGGCCTGCGGCGCCTGTACGTGGCGCTGACGCGTGCGGTGTCGGGGCTGACGGTGGTCCACGCGGCGGACATGCCGGGGCAGCTGGGGTAGGCGGCCCGGCACCCGGTGGAGGCGGGGCGGCCCTCCGCCCCGCCGGTCAGCCCAGTACCGCGGTGTTGGCGAGCACCGCCCACCCGAAGAGGGCGGTCGAGCCCAGTCCGGCCAGCCCCAGGACGAGGCTGCGGACCGCGAAACCGAAGGTCGGCGGCAGGCCCATCCGGTGCGGCCGCTCGGGGTCGTAGAGGACCTCGGCCTCGTCGAGGGGCACGGCCCCGAGGCCGGCCGAGACCGCGGACGGCACCCGCTCGAACTCCTCGCCCTCGACGGTCGTGTACGAGACGAGGGGGAAGACCCAGACCGAGGATCCCTTGGCCCAGATCCTCACGCGGCCCGTGACCCGGCCGACGACGCCCACGCCCCGCGCGCGCAGCACCGCCACGGTGCGGAACCTCCGGCCGACCCGCCACAGCGTCACCCCGCCGAGGATGCCGAGGCCGCCGCCGACCACGAGGGACGCGGCGGCCGGGCCCGGGCGAAGGGGTCCGGTCGCGCCGACGGCCCACAGGACCGCCGCGTAGACCAGCAGCAGGAAGAAGACCAGGACCGCGCGCAGCCCCGACTCCCCCGTACCGGCGCCGCCCGCGCCCGCCGGGTCCGGTGCCCGCCGGACGGTCACCAGGGGATGCCCGTCGGCGGCGGTCCCGACCCCCGCGCAGGCGGTACGGAGGTGGCCGGCGAAGGCGTCGGCGGCCCGGGCGTTCGGCCCGGACAGCGTCACGGACCGGCCCAGGCCGTGCCGGGCCCGGGCGGCGGCGGCCGGATCACCGGAGAGGGCGACCGTCACCTCGGAGTCCGCCGTCCGCTCGACCGAGGCGATCGCCCGGACCGGCACCGTCCAGGTCGTACCGCCCCGCACGATCAGGAGCCGCGCTCCGTCGCACCGCGCCCGCGTCCCCTTCCCCGACAGCACCGTCTCCACGGCAGCCTCCCCCGCTCCCCGTCCCGCATCCCGCGCGAATCCCGCGCGATCATCCCGAATCCCGCGCGATCATAGGGCGGGCCGCGGGGGCTACGCGTACTCCGGCAGCGCCTGCGTCCACGCCCGTCGCGCGACGGCGGCGAGCACGGGGTTGGTGACGCGGTAGTACTCCTCCGTCACCACGCCCCAGCACAGCGCCCACCCCCGCCCGCGCGCCCAGGTCGCGTCGTCGACCTCGGCGGCCTCGCGGAACAGCGGCCGGGTCTCCGGGGTGAAGAGCGTCCAGGCGGCCATCATGTCGCAGGCCGGGTCGCCGACCCCGAGCCCGCCGAAGTCGATGACGGCGCTGAGGCGGCCGTCGCGGGTGAGGAGGTTGCCGGGCAGCAGGTCGCCGTGGACCCACACGGGCGCGCCGTCCCACTGCGGGAGCCGCAGCACGGCCTCCCAGGCCGCCGAGACCTCGTCGGCGTCGAGCGTGCCGTCGGCCCCGAGCGTGCGGATGGCGGGCTCCATCGCGCCCTCCTCCCACCCGGTGACCGGCCCGCCCCGGGAGGAAGCGGGCCCACCGGTGGCGTCGACACCGCGCAGGGCGACCCCGAACCGCCCCAACTCGACCGCGGCGCCCGCGAGATCACGGACCGGGGCCCGGAAGGCGTCCTCCCCGTCGATCCACGCGTACACGCCCCACCGCTCCCCGAACCCCTCCCCGGGCACCCCCTCCCCGACGGGCACCGGCACGGGCAGCGGCAGGTGCGCGGCGATCCGCGGCAGCCACCGCTGCTCCTTCTCGGCGTGCCCCACCGCCCACGCGGCCTTGGGCAGCCGCACGACGAGCGCGTCCCCGAGCCGGAACATCGCGTTGTCGGTCCCGGCGGAATCCACCTGCCGCACGGGCAGACCGGCCCACTGCGGGAACTGGGCGGCGACGAGCCGCCGGACGAGGTCGGCGTCGGGAGTCACGGGGCTCGGCGAGGCGGGTAGCGTCGACATAGCCGCGAGGCTAGCTGCCCCCGGCCCCCACCCGCGCCCCAATTCCCTCTCCCGGAAGCTCAGATATTGATCAAGTAACTGACGCATCCGGCGGGCAAACGGCCAAGAAGGGAACATTAATGGTATGGCGCGCTTCTTCAAGTCTCCGGTCACAAACCGAGCTCGTATCATGCCCGGCACGTACTACTCACTGGGCCGGGGGCGAAGTGCCAACTCTGTGGACAAGTCGGGTCGGGCAAGGAAGGTACGTTCTACTCGTACTAGCCTCGTAGTCTTCGCCGTTCTGTCGGCACTCACCTCCTGCGCTGCCCCCGGAGTAGACCAGGTCAGCCAAGGAGACGCCCTGACCGGGCCGGGAGACAGTGCAATCGTAGGAAGCGAGCACGCGAAGATCGGGCAGTACTGGTGGTTCGCCCTCCCCATGGTCCAGAACCAATCCGATTCTCCTGTCAAGTTGACCGGTGTTCAGGTGCTCGACCCGCCCAAGGGCCTTCAGGTCATCGGGTACACGGCGTTCAGCAGCGCGGAGACCCGGGGTGTGGTGCTCATCTCTCCGGATGGGGATCCGGCATTCCCGACGTCCACTTACAAAGGACTACTCGAAGCTGCCAATCGAGATAGCCCCCGGGGACGACAACTTCATCTACTACGTGGTGAAGACCAAGGTCACCGGAGCGGTATCCGGTGAGGCATCCAGTTGCCGCTTCAGCTACGTCCAGGGAAGTGGCAGGTTCACGCAGGATCTTCCTTGCCGGTTCACACTCTCTCTGGAGAAGTAGAGCGCGACACCGAGCAGTTCCGAAGCCCCGGAGGACGCCCTCCGGGGCTTCGGGGCGTCCGGCACCGCAGAGACGCCCGCTCTGGCACGGCTACGCGTCCAGCGCCTCGCGCCAGGTGCGTACCGCGTCCGCCGACACCGGGGCCGCCCAGCCGGACGGGCGGGCCGCGCCGCCGATGTGGAAGGCGGTGAGGCCGGCCGCGCGGAGGGTCGGGAGGTGGTCGAGGCGGAGGCCGCCGCCGACCAGGATCTGGGGCTCGTAACCCGGCTCGCCCGCGCGGGCGGCCTCGGCCTTCAGGGTGCCGAGGCCGTCGTCGACGCCGGTGGCCGCGCCCGCGGTCAGGTAGGTGTCGAGGCCCGGGAGGTCCGCGAGCTGCTTGCGCAGGGCGTCGCGGTCGGCGGCCCGGTCGATCGCCCGGTGGAAGGTCCAGCGGCAGCCGTCCAGGACCGCGATCAGGCGCTCGACGGCGACCAGGTCGGGGTCGCCCGACGGGGTGAGGAAGCCCAGGACGAACTCGTCGGCTCCGGCCGCGCGCAGCTCGGCGGCGCGGCCGGCCAGGGCGTCCAGCTGCCCGGGGTCGCCCGCCGAGAAGCCGTCCGTCAGCCGGAGCATCACGCGCAGCGGGATGTCCACGGCGGCGCGGATCGCCGCGAAGCCGGTCGTGGACGGGGTGAGCCCGTCCGCCGCCATGTCGGTGACCAGCTCGAGGCGGTCCGCCCCACCGGCCTGGGCAGCGACCGCGTCCTCCTCGTCGAGGGCGATCACCTCCAGCACTGCACGGTTGCTCATTGAGCCCATTCCTCCAGTGATCACACGGCTTACAGGTCTAGTCCAATGACCAGACTAGCCGTGGGAATGGCCTCCCGCATCGTGCGAGGCGGACTCGGTCGGCGTCTGCGCGGCGGCGACCGGCGTCCCCGTCGCTCCCGCGCGGACCGTGAAGGCCGCCGTGCGGACCTTGCCCTCGTGCTGGAAGTCCAGGAACAGGCGGTACGTGCCCGAGCTCGGGGCCGTGGCCGTGAAGGACACGTCGGGGCCGGGGCCGCCCTCGTTCGGGTGGACGTGCAGGTAGGCCAGGTCGCCGTCGCGGAGGGCGACCAGGTGGCCGTACGCCCCCAGGTAGGGCTCCAGGTCGGTGACGGGCCTGCCGGCCTTGGTGACCGTGAGGCGCAGCTCGCCCGCCTTGCCCGGGTCGAGCGTCCCGGCGAGCCGGACCTGGTAGCCGTCGACGGCCGCCGTCGGCGCGACCGGGGGCATCGGCCGCGGGGCGTAGGCGCCGGGCACGGAGAGGTCGGCGCCGAGCGTGATGCCCTTCGCGCCCTTGACCGCGGGCTTGAAGTCGGCGAAGGCCTTGTAGCCGCCGGCGGCCGGCAGGTCCGCCTGGACCGTCCAGGTGCCGTCGGCGCCCTTCACCGGGTGCAGGTGGCGGAAGACGGTCAGGTCGCGCGAGGCGACGATGAAGTGCAGCTCCTTGCCGTGCTCCGTGGTGAACGCGGTGACCTTCCGGCCGTTCGCGTCCTTGATCGCGAACTTCAGGGTGCTCCGGCCCGCGGCCGGCGTCGGGGTCTCCAGGGTCAGGCTGTAGCCGCCCTCCGAGATCTGCAGGCCGCCGGCCGCGGGGGCGCTCGCACCCCCGGTGTCCGCGCCTGTGGCGTCCGCGCCGTGGCCCGCGTGCCCGTCGCCCCCGGCCTCCGGCTCCGCGGGGGCGGCGGCGTGCCCTCCGTGCCCCTTCTCGACGGTCCCGCCGACCGGGCCGACGCCCTTGCCCACCCCGTACGCGGTCCCGAAGGTCGCGGCGAGCGCGGCGGCAAAGGCGGTGATCTTCACTCCGGTGTTCATGGCTGCTCTCCCGTACGTGCATGGGCGGCGTGGGCTCCGGCGAACCCGCAGAAACGCGTGAGCCTCACCTTCATTGCACTTCACCATACCCCTGGGGGGTATCAAGTCAAGTCAGGCCGGCGCTTGCGCCAGATACCCAAGGGGGGTATACATGGAGGCAGATCGATACCCCCCGAGGGTATCTGAGTCCGCAGAACACTGGAGGAAGACATGGGTTCCTGCTGCACCCCTGACGGCAGCTGCTCGACCAACACCGTCGAGGTCACGACGGCCACCGCCGTCGCCGACACCACCGCCACCGTCTACGCCGTCTCCGGCATGACCTGCGGCCACTGCAAGACCGCCATCACCAACTCCGTCTCCGCGCTCGACGGCGTCATCACCGTGGACGTCGACATCGCGGGCGGCCGGGTGACCGTCACCACCGGCGGCGAGCCCGACGACGCCGCGATCGCCGCCGCGGTCGACGACGCGGGCTACGAGCTGACCGGCCGCGCCTGACCGGCGCCGCCCGCGCCGACACCGGCCGCCGGGGCTCGCCCACCACGCCCGGGCCCCGGCCCCCGAACTCGCTACACCGAGGAGCAGTTTCATGACAACGACCACTCCGGGCACCGCCCAGGTCGAGCTCGCCATCGGCGGCATGACCTGCGCCTCGTGCGCGGCCCGTATCGAGAAGAAGCTCAACCGCATGGACGGGGTCGAGGCCACCGTCAACTACGCGACCGAGAAGGCGAAGGTCACCTTCGACGCCGACATCGACGTCGCCGCCCTGATCGCCACCGTCGAGGCCACCGGCTACAGCGCCAAGGAGCCCGAGCCCGAGCGCCCGGCCGCCTCCGGCGGCGGCCCCGAGGGCCCCACGGACGACGAGATCGCCGACGCCGAGCTCCGCCCGCTCAAGCAGCGCCTGATCACCGCCGTCGCCCTCGCCGTGCCCACCATCGCGATGGCGATGGTCCCGGCGCTCCAGATCGAGTACTGGCAGTGGCTGAGCCTCACGCTCACCGCGCCGGTCGTCGTCTACGCCGCCTGGCCCTTCCACAAGGCCGCCTGGACCAACGCCAAGCACGGCGCCGCGACCATGGACACGCTGATCTCGGTCGGCACCATCGCCGCGTTCCTGTGGTCCCTGTGGGCGCTGTTCTTCGGCACCGCCGGCACCCCGGGCATGACCCACGCCTTCGAGTTCACCATCGCCCGCACCGACGGCGCCGGGAACATCTACCTGGAGGCCGCGGCCGGCGTCACCGCCTTCATCCTGGCCGGGCGCTACTTCGAGGCCCGCTCGAAGCGCAAGGCCGGCGCCGCGCTCAAGGCGCTGATGCAGCTGGGCGCGAAGGAGGTGACGGTCCTCAAGAACGGGCAGGAGGTCACCGTACCGACCGCCGAACTCCAGGTCGGCGACCGCTTCCTGGTCCGCCCCGGCGAGAAGATCGCCACCGACGGCACCGTCGTCGAGGGCTCCTCCGCCGTCGACGCCTCCATGCTCACCGGCGAGTCCGTGCCGGTCGAGGTCTCGGTCGGCGACTCCGTCACCGGCGCCACCCTCAACGCCGGCGGCCGCCTGGTCGTCGAGGCCACCCGGGTCGGCTCCGACACCCAGCTGGCCCGCATGGCCAAGCTGGTCGAGGACGCCCAGAACGGCAAGGCCGCCGCCCAGCGCCTGGCCGACAAGATCTCCGCCGTCTTCGTGCCGATCGTCATCGCGCTCGCCCTCGGCACCCTCGGCTTCTGGCTCGGCACCGGACAGGGCCTCACCGCCGCGTTCACCGCCGCCGTCGCCGTGCTGATCATCGCCTGCCCCTGCGCCCTCGGCCTGGCCACCCCGACCGCCCTCATGGTCGGCACCGGCCGCGGCGCCCAGCTCGGCATCCTGATCAAGGGCCCCGAGGTCCTGGAGACCACCCGCAAGGTCGACACCATCGTCCTGGACAAGACCGGCACCGTCACCACCGGCCGGATGACCCTCATCAAGGTCCACACCGCCGCCGGCACCGACGAGACCGACGTGCTGCGCCTCGCGGGCGCCCTGGAGCACTCCTCCGAGCACCCGATCGCCCAGGCCGTCGCCACCGGCGCCGCCGCCCGCGTCGGCACCCTGCCCACCCCCGAGGACTTCGCCAACATCCCCGGACTCGGCGTCCAGGGCGTCGTCGACGGCCACGCGGTCCTGGTCGGCCGCGAGAAGCTGCTCGAAGAGTGGGCGATGGAGCTCACCCCGTCCCTCAAGGCCGCCAAGGACGCGGCCGAGAAGGCCGGCAAGACCGCCATCGCGGTCGCCTGGGACGGCGAGGCCCGCGCGGTCCTGGAGGTCGCCGACGCGGTCAAGGAGACCAGCGCCGAGGCCATCCGCCGGCTCAAGGCCCTGGGCCTGACCCCGATCCTGCTCACCGGCGACAACAAGGCGGTCGCCGAGGCCGTCGCCGCCGAGGTCGGCATCGGCGAGGTGATCGCCGAGGTCATGCCGCAGGACAAGGTCGACGTCGTCAAGCGCCTCCAGGCCGAGGGCCGTTCGGTCGCCATGGTCGGCGACGGCGTCAACGACGCCGCCGCGCTCGCCCAGGCCGACCTCGGCCTCGCGATGGGCACCGGCACCGACGCCGCCATCGAGGCCGGCGACCTGACCCTGGTACGGGGCGACCTGCGGGCGGCGGCGGACGCGATCCGGCTCTCCCGCAAGACCCTCGGCACCATCCGCTCGAACCTCTTCTGGGCCTTCGCCTACAACGTGGCCGCCCTGCCGCTCGCCGCGGCCGGACTGCTCAACCCGATGATCGCCGGAGCGGCGATGGCCTTCTCCTCGGTCTTCGTGGTCGGCAACAGCCTGCGCCTGCGTGGTTTCCAAGCCGCCGACAAGTAGCCGTCGGCCGTGATGTGACGAGGAGGCCGCCGTGGCCGGTTACGGACAGCACAAGGAAGACATCATCAGACGCCTGAGGCGCATCGAGGGCCAGGTCCGGGGGGTGCAGCGGATGGTGGACGAGGACGTCTACTGCATCGACGTCCTCACCCAGGTCTCCGCCATCAACGCGGCGCTCCAGTCCTGCGCGGTGGCCCTCCTGGACGAGCACCTCAGCTGCTGCGTCACGGAGGCCATCGAGGCCGGCGGGGATCAGGCCAAAGTGAAGGTGGGCGAGGCCTCGAAGGCGATCGCCCGCCTGATCCGGACCTGACGCAGTCGGCGTCGCGAGAAGTAAAGAGAGAGTCAACCGCCCTTGTGCGAAGGGCAGCCAGCGGACAGCCGGACGCTCAGCCGAAGACACAGGCCGAGCACCTGACGCAGGAGCACCAGCTCCGCCGAACCGGGGACTTCGAGGCCGCAGACCTTCGCGCAGGGGCGGTTCCGTATCGGAGTAGTCATCCCGCCACTGTACCCCTGGGGGGTATACCTGTGCGGGTGAGGCGGCCCGTACGATGAGCCGCCCGTGACGGGAGGGGATGCACGTGCGCCGGCTGGGAGAGCTGGAGGCCGAGATCATGGACCGGCTGTGGGCCTGGCAGCGGCCCGCGACGGTCCGCGAGATCGTCGAGGACATCAACCTGGGACGCCGGGTCGCCTACACCACGGTGATGACGGTCGCCGACATACTCCACCGCAAGGGCTGGCTGCGCCGCGAGAAATCGGGCCGGGCCTGGCTGTACGAGCCCGTCCGCAGCCGCGAGGAGTACACCGCGGGCCTCATGCAGGACGCGCTCGGCGACAGCCAGGACCGGCCCGCCGCGCTGCTGCGCTTCGTGGAGACCATCTCGGACGAGGACATGGCCGCCCTCGACGCGGCGCTGCGCACCGCCCGGCGGGCCCACGGCGAGGACCGATGAACCACCACACCCTCCCCCCGCTCGGCCTCGCCCTCTGTACGGGCTTCCTGGTGCCCTGGCTGCTGGTGCGGGCCCGCTGGGCCCAGCAGGTCCCCCGGCTCGCGCTCGCCGTGTGGGCCGCGAGCGGGGCGTTCTTCGCCGGCAGCGTGGCCCTGCTCGCCGCCCAGCTGCTCCTGCCCAGCCGGACCGGACACCGGCTGAGCGACGCCCTCTTCGCCCTCCGGCTCCCGCCCGCCGAACGCCTGCTCCACCTCGACGGACGCGAGTACGTGGCCGCCGCGATCGCCCTCGGCCTGGTCGCCGGCCCGCTCGCCGGATTCGCCCGCGCCCTGCTGCGGGCCCGCCGGCTGCGGCGGCGGCACGCGGAGACGCTGCGGCTGGTGGGACGGTACGACCCCGAGCTGCGGGCGACCGTCCTGGAACACGAACACCCCGCCGTCTACTGCCTGCCCGGCCGCTCGCGCCGGGTGGTGGTCTCCTCGGGCGCCCTACGCACCCTGACGCCCCCTCAGCTCGACGCCGCCCTCGCGCACGAGCGGGCGCACATCTCCGGGCGGCACCACATCCTGGTCGCGGCCACCGAGTCCTTCGCCACCGCCTTCCCGCACCTGCCGCTCGCCCGGCACGGCGCCACGGCGGTGCCCCTGCTGCTCGAAATGGCCGCCGACGACCGGGCGTTGCGCCGCTGCTCGCGCGACGCGCTGGCCACCGCGCTGTACGCGCTGGCCTCCGGAAAGGCACCGCGCGAGGCGTTCGCCGCGGGCGGCCCCTCGGCGGCGCTGCGCATGCGTCGCATCCTCACCCCGCACAGCGCCGGACACCCGGTGCTGCGCGGGCTGCTCACGATCGCGACGGCCGGACTCGCCACGGCGCCTCTGATCATCGCCTGCTGCTCGTTCCCCAATTAAATACTAAGTGAATTCGTAGATTTCACATCGGTCACGGCCGTCTGAATTCCCCGCTATTGTGGGTATGTTGGCGTTCAGCTCGGCACGTCGAAGGGTACGAACCAATGCAGCTGGGTGACGTGCGGGCGGCGGGTGCCGCGGACGCGACGACCATATCCAGGCTGCTGGCTGAGTCCATTCGGGGCAGCTATACGGAAATACTCGGAGAAATGCCGACCGGGCGCCTTGTCGCCACACAATGCGCACTTCCCCGTATCCGTGCGGAAATTGAAATTCCCGGCGGTGCGCCCGGCTGGCTCGGCTGGCTGGTGGCGACCGGAGCGGACGGCTCGGTGATCGGCGTCGCGGCGGGCGGAGTCCCGCTGCCGGGCGAGGGGGAGATCTACGCCCTCGCCGTCGTCCCCGGCGCGCGCCGCCGCGGGGTGGGCCGGGCGCTCCTCACGGCGGCCGGCGAACGGATGCTCTGCTTCGGCGCCACCGAGCAGCGGGTCACGCTGCCGAGCGAGCGGGACCCCTCGCTCCCCTTCTTCGAGCGCCTCGGCTTCAGGCCGCTGGGCCCGACCCGTCTGAACCGCGCGCTCTGACGGCGCCCCGGGTCCGCCCGTACACCTGACCCCTCCTCACCTCCCGCTCGCCCACGCATTCGTGGCAGACACACGCCATCGCGTGTTCACGCCCCCGGATCCGCTGGAATCGGCCCTCCGTCCCCGGCCAGGATGGAGCTCAGCGGCGCGGCCCCGGCGGCACGGGAGCCCCGCCCGGACGGCATGGACCGAGCGAGCCCCTGGAGGAGCGATGCACACACCGAGCGGCACTTCCCTGCCCGCCGTGCCCGCAGCGCTCGCGCCGGTCCTGCCGTCCCGATACGGCCTCCCCGGCACCCGGGCCGGGACGCTCGACGCGCTCGGCCCCCTCGAACCGCCCGCCCCCGGCGCGGGCATCCGGCTCAAGTCCGACACCCTTCCCGGACTCGAATCGGTCTCCCCCGGCGACGAGGACTCGGTCTGGCTCTACGACGCGCTCCTCGGCCCGCACAGCGCCGACATCGTCCGGTACCTCAGCCTCGCCCGCTCCACCGGCGGCCCCGTCCTCGATCTCGGCTCCGGCGCCGGACGGCTCGCCGTCCCCTTCGCCCGGCACGGCTTCGCCGTGGAGGCCGTGGACCGGGACGGCCCCGCCCTGGAACGCCTCGAGTCCTGGGCCCGGCGGATCGGCCCGCAGGTCGCCGAGCTCGTCGTGACCACCCGGGCCGACCTCACCGAGCTGCGGCTCGACGGCGACTACCGGCTGGCCCTGCTGGCCGGCGCGATGGTCTCCGCCGTGCCGCCCCGCGCACGGCCCCGGCTGCTGCGCGAGATCGCCTCGCACCTGGGGGCGGGCGGAGCGCTCGCGCTCGACTACACCGCGCACCAGGTGCCGGGGCTGATCGCGGAGCCGCAGCGGACCTGGGCCTTCCAGGTCCCGCGCTTCGACGGGATCGACGAGTGGGTGGTGGCCCGCCAGGTCTTCGACCTGCGCTCGATGAGCGAGCGGATCACCTACTACTCGGCGCGGACCGGCAAGCTCTCCACCGAGCGGGTGGTGCTGACCACCGACAAGTGGATCGTGGACGGCGCGCACCTGGCGGCCGAGCTGCACTCGGCAGGTCTGCACATCGAGGGCCGGCGGCGGCACCGGATCGACGAGCGGACCGAGAGCGTCCTGCTGGTCTGCCGGCCCGACGACTGACCGGGGCCCGCCCCGGGTACCGCCCGGGGCCGACCCACTGACGACAAGGATGGCCAAGAGGTACGATGCCCACAAAGGTTTGGGCCGACCAGGTGGCGGGCGGAGAAGATGGCAGTCGTGGAAGAGCTGACGGGCCGCGAGGCGGTGATCCAGCGCCTGCGCGACGTCGGCCTGCGGGTCACCGGACCGCGCCTGGAGGTGCTCACCGTGCTCGCCGCCGGCGGCCATCTCGACGTCGAGGCGATCACCGCGACCGCCCGTGAGCGGCTCGGCACCCTGACCAGCCAGGCCGTGTACGAGATGCTGCGGCACTTCCAGGAGACCGGCCTGGTCAGCAAGTTCGACCGGCCCGGCCTCCCGGCCGTCTTCGAGGTGTCCGGCCCGCCGCACCAGCACGCCCTGTGCGTCGAGTGCGGCCGGGTGGAGAACGTGACCGCGACCGCCCCCGCCCCGCCGCGCGGCAGCCTGCCGCAGTGGCGGGTGAGCGATGCCGAGGTGGTCTTCAAGGGCCTTTGCCCCGACTGCCACGAAGAGCACCCTTCGCGCTGAAAGCGCTTGAACACCGTGCGTCGCGTTCGAATCTGTGGCAGGGTCGAGCGGGGCGTTTCAACGGGATCCGCGCGATCCGAGGGGAGTCTGCTGCGCCGTGTCCAAAAACGCCGCCGGTGCGCGTGCGGGAAGCGAACAGGCCCTCACCCTCTACCAGGCGCTTCGCGCCACCCCGGCCGACTCCTTCGAGGTCGTCGCCGCCCGCCTGGAACTGTCCGGGACCGAGCGTGAGCGCTGCCGCGACGAGCTGATCGCCCTCGGCCTGCTCGACCACGGGCACATCACCCCCGAGCGCCCCGCCCCCGTCGTCGTCGCCCCCGACGTCGCCCTGCTCCACCTGCTCCAGCACGAGCGGGACCGGCTGGAGAACCGGCTGGCCGAGACCAGCCGCGCCCACACCACCCTGGAGACCCTCGCAGGACCGTTCCTCCGGGCCGGCCTCGAACCCGGCTCCGAGGTCGAGGTGGAGATCGTCGACGACCCCGCCCAGGTCCACCGCGAACTGGCCGACCTGACGGAATCCGTCCGGGACTCGGTCTACTCGATGCTGACCGGAGCGGTGCGGCGCGAGGAGATGGCGCTGGAGCTGGAGTGGGACCGCCGCCGGGTGGCGCGCGGGGTGCGGGTGCACGCCATGTACAGCCAACGGGTCGGTGCCGTACCGGAGATGGTGCAGCACCTCGCGGCGCGCACCGCGCTCGGCGTCGAGGTCCGGCTCTCCCCCGTCGTCCCCATGAACATGGTCCTCGCCGACGACAACTTCGCGCTGCTGCCCACCGATCCGCACGATCCCGAATCGGCCGCCATCCTGGCCCGCGGCCCGGGCCTGGTCCGCTCCTACCGGGCGCTGTACGGGTACTGCTGGCACGCCGCCACCCCGTACGGCCACGAGGAGCCGGCCGAGCACGGCGGCGACGGGCTGAACGAGCAGCAGCGGGCCGCGCTGCGGATGCTCGCCTCCGGGATCAAGGACGAGCAGGTCGCCCGCAACCTCGGCGTCTCGCTGCGCACGGTGAGCCGGCTGATCTCCGAGGTGATGCAGGAGCTGGACGCCGCCAGCCGCTTCGAGGCGGGCGTGAAGGCCGCCCGGATGGGACTCCTGGACGGCGAGACGCACGGGCGCGGCGCGTAGCCTGAACGGTCCGGACGATCGATTCGCGACGCTGACGAGAGCACGACAGGGGGGTGGTTCGCCATGGTCACGACGGGCGGCGGCACAGGGGGCCGGCCGGCGACCGGTCGTTTGGTGACCCTCTATCAGGAGCTCCGCCGGCGGGGGGCGTCGAGCTTCACCGAGACCGCGGGCGCGTTAGGCATCGCCCCCGAGGAGTTCGAGCGATGTCGGGCCGAACTGATCGCCCTGGGGCTGATCGTGCCCACCGGCACCACCCACGCCACCGTCGCCGACGTGCGCAACGCCGAGTGGCGGCCGGACGCCGACACCGTGGCCTCGGTGGCCCCGGAGATCGCGCTGCTGCGCCTGCTGGACCGGGAGCGGGCCCGGCTGAGGGAGCACCTGGCCGAGGCGGACCGGGCGTTCAGCACCCTGGAGACCCTGGCCGGCACGTTCCTGCGGGCGAGCGCGCTGGCGGGCTCCGAGGTCGAGGTGGAGGCGCTGACGGACTACCGCAGGATCCAGCAGACGCTGGAGGACATCACCGACGTCATCCAGGAGAGTTCGGCCTCCATGCACCCGGGCGGCCCGAGCCGCCAGGCGCAGGCCAGGACCCTGGACCGCGACCGCCGCCAGCTGGACAACGGGGTGCGGGTCCGCGCCATCTACTCACGCGCCCACGCCGACCTGCCGGACGTCGCCGAACTGCTGCGGATGCGCATCGAGATGGGCGTGGAGATCAAGGTGGCCCGGCAGGTGCCGATGAACATGGTGATCGCCGACCAGCAGTACGCGCTGCTGCCGATCCGCCCCGAGGACGGGCGCGAGGGCGCCATCCTGGCCCGCGGCTCGGCCCTCGTCCGCTCCTACCTGGGCCTCTACGAGCACTGCTGGCACACGGCCGCCCCCTACGGCGACGAGACCTCCGTCGAGCGCGGGGGCGACGGCCTCTCGGAGCAGCAGCGGGCCGCCCTGGAGATGCTGGCGACCGGCATGAAGGACGAGAAGATCGCCCGGAACCTCGGGGTATCGCTGCGCACGGTGAGCCGCATGCTCTCGGAACTCATGCAGGAATTGGGGGCGTCGAGCCGCTTCGAGGCGGGCGTCCGCGCGGTTCGCCTGGGCTGGCTGGACTGACCCGTTCGACGGAAAGGAAAGGCCCCGCAATCGTGGCAGGTCGATTGCGGGGCCTTTTCGCTGCCGAATTCAGGGGAGGCAGCCGGGATTCAGTTGGTGGGGGTGGGCGTGGGGGTGGGGTCGACGAAGGGCCACTCGTTGGTGACGCCGGCGTTCTGCTGCTGGGCAGCTCCGCTGTCGTCGGCGGCGGCCAGGCTCGCACCGCCGGCGACGGCGAGACACGCGACCAGCGCGAGGGCGAACTGGCGGACCGTCTTGCGCACACCGGCGTTCTGCTGAGCGGACATGATTCCTCCAGGAGTTGGAATGTGAATTCCGCCTTCTGGGGGCCCGTGCCGCCGGGCGCTCCCTGAAGACATCTCTATTCTGTTCCGCCTCCGGAAGCGAATCCATAGATGGTCGATGCGTGCACCCGCCATGGCGTGAGTGCGTCAATGTGCCGCCCGAGCAACGGAATTGGGGGATCCGGAGCTCCTCTAACCTTTGGTCGAACCAAAAGAGATGCTAGACTTGAGCTACGGCCTTCTCGTTCCTCCAGGAGAGAGGGGCCGTCGGGGCAGGGGCGTGCCGCCGCCCTTGCCCCACCCGGTCCGCCCGGCCCAGCGCGGCCGCCCGGGCGTCCTCGTAGACGTCGATCGTCCGCGCGGCGGAGGTGCGCCAGCTCATCCCCTGCGCGTGCCGGACCGCCGCCTCCCCCATCGACACCCGCGCCTGCGGGTGCGTCGCGAGCCAGCGCAGCCGCCGGGCGTACTCCACCGGGTCGTGCCCCCGGACCAGCATCCCCGACACCCCGTCCCACACCGCCGTCGGCAGCCCGCCCACCGCCGCGGCGAGCACCGGCGTCCCGCAGGCCTGCGCCTCCAGCGCCACCAGCCCGAAGGACTCGCTGCGCGAGGGCACCACGAGCACGTCCGCCGCCCGGTACCACTCGGCGAGCCGATCCTGCGGTACGGGAGGACAGGCCTGGAGCACGTCCGCGACCCCCAGCTCGGCCGCCAGCCGCCCCATCGAGCCCTCCCGGCCCGCCCCCGAGTGCCCGCCCACCACCGGGACCAGCAGCCGCGGGCGCAGCTCCGGCGCCATCCGCAGCAGCTCCGCGACCGCCCGCACCAGGACGTCGGGCCCCTTCAGCGGCTGGATGCGCCCCGCGTACAGCGGGATGAAGGCGTCGGCCGGCAGCCCGAGCCGGGCCCGGGCCGCCGCCCGCCCGGCCCCCGGCCCGAAGGTGCGCAGGTCCACGCCCGGCCGCACCACCTCGGTGCGCGGCGCCGCCGCCCCGTACAGGGAGCGCAGCGCCTCCGCCTCGTCGGCGGTGTTGGCGATCAGCCGGTCGGCGTCCCCCACCACCTGGCGCTCGCCGCGGATCCGCAGCTCGGGCTCGGGGGTGTCGCCCTCGGCGAGGTGGGCGTTCTTGACCAGGGCCAGGGTGTGCGCGGTGTGCACCAGCGGTATGCCCCAGCCGAACGAGGCGATCCGCCCCGCCTGCCCGGACAGCCAGTAGTGCGAGTGGACCAGGTCGTAGCGGCGCTTCTGCTTGAGCAGGGCCAGCGAGAAGGGGACGACCAGGTCCGGCATGGCCTCCTTGGGCAGCGGCCGGCGCGGTCCCGCGTGCAGGTGGCGGACCCGGACGCCGGGCGCGAGGTCCTCGATGCCGGGCCGGCCCTCGCCGCGGCAGCGGGTGAACAGGTCCACCTCCACGCCCTGTTCGGCGAGGGCCCGGGAGAGTTCGACCATGTAGACGTTCATGCCGCCGGCGTCCCCGGTTCCGGGCTGGTGGAGCGGGGAGGTGTGGACGCTGAGCATGGCGACGCGCAGGGACACGTGGGGCTCCTGTGGGGAGGGCCACGTGGTCCCTGCGCGTCGCGCGCACGGTCACGCGGCGGGGATGGGGACTGCGTTGCTCGTGTTTCTCTCTTGGCGCTGTGCGGTGGCACCGGCTCGCCGATGCACTGAATTACTTAGCTGATTAGTAGTAGAGGGCGGGGAAATCCGGCGCGAGTTCGTCAGAACCCGTAGACCGGACCGGAGGGCGGCGCGAGCCGCGTCCCCGGCAGCGGGGCGATCAGCGCCGACCAGTCGACCGGGCGGCCCGGCGCCACCTGGAGCGCCGACGCCAGCCGGTCCGCGCCCTCGGGCATCACCGGCCGGGACCACGCCGACAGCGCCGAGGCCACCGCCAACTGGGCGGCGAGCGAGGGCAGGTGGCGGCAGGAGTTGCTGGGCCGGCAGCGCTCGTGCGCGTTGACGTAGCCGAAGTCGGCGACCGAGCGGACCATCTCGTCGAGCACCGCCACCGCGCGGCGCGGGTCGAAGGCGTCGGGACCGTAGGCCTCGCGCAGGTCGTCCACGCCCCGGTGCAGCCGCCGCTCCAGGATCTCCCAGCCGGTGCCGCCGGGCATCGCCTGCGGGGCGAGCCCGTCGCACTCCTCGCGGACGGACGCGAACAGCCGGGCCAGCCAGCTGTTCCAGTTCTCGTCGAGCTCCATGCGGGCGGCGGCGAGCCGGTCCCGCTGGAAGACGGTCCGGCGGCCGGTCGGGCGGGCCTGCAGGACATGGCGGCGCAGGGTGTCGGAGCCGTACTCGGTGAGCAGGTCCAGCGCCCACACGTTCCCCTCGCGGACGCCCTCCTCCACCACGTACGACTCGTTGACGTTGAACTCCTGCGGCAGCTTCACGTCCTGCGCGAGCAGCAGCACCGGCAGCAGCACCGCGTGGCAGAAGGCGTGCCCGAAGCCGCAGAAGTGGATGGTGCGGCGGGGCAGCGGGCCCTTGGTGTCGTAGCCGAACAGGTGCATCGCGGCGGCCTCGAAGCAGCCGTCGATGCGGTGGTCCGGGAAGCCCTCCACCGGCACCGGCAGGCCCCAGTCGGCGGGGTGGCCGACCGCGATGTCCGGCAGCCCGTCCTCCACCAGCGACTCGCACAGCGCCGCGAGCCGCGGCGGCAGGCCGGCCGCCGCCCAGTAGTCGGCGAGGGTCTCGCGGAACGGCTCCAGGGGCACGTAGAGCCGCCGGCAGCGCTTGGCGAGCGCCGGGGTGTCGCACAGCGAGCAGCGCGGCGAGATGAGGTCCCCGCCGTCGTTGGGGCGCGCGCACTCGTGGCACATGCCGCCGTCGCTGGTGGCCCCGCAGTGCGGGCAGCTGCCGGTGACGTGCGCCCCGTACAGCCAGCGCTCGCAGGGCTCGCAGTACGGCAGCAGGCGGGTGCGCGGGGCGATGACGCCCTGCGCGTACAGGCGGCTGAAGAGCTCCTGCACCCAGCGCGCGTAGCCGCGGTCCTTGCGGGGCCGGACGATGTGGTCGAACTCGACACCGGAGCGCAGCCAGTCCGCGGTGATCGCCGCGCGGTAGCCCTCGGCGACCTCCTCGGGCTTGCGGTTGTGCCGCAGCGCTCTGACCTCCACCGAGCTGGCGTGGTCGGCGGTACCGGTGGTGAACCGCACCGGTTCGCCCTCGGCCCGCAGGTAGCGGGTGAGGACGTCGGCCGCGACGTACGGACCGGCGAGGTGTCCGATGTGCAGTTCGCCATGGGTGGCCGGAGGGGTCGCGGTGATCCAGACAGGGGTGCTCATGGGACCTCCTTGACGCTGTGCTGCGGTGAGCTCGGGGGAGCCCGGGTCAGCGGGGTTCGAAGTGGAAGGAACGGATGAAGCAGTCACGGGGCTGCTCGACGGCGTACACGATGCATTCGAAGAGCGCCTGCGTGGTCAGCTTCTCGTCGGGCGCTATTCCGTCCGGATTCAGGCCGTTCCATTCGGCGAATCGCGGGTCGGAGGTCGAGAAGTCCGGCGGGTAGAGCGAGAACACCCGGACGCCGGAGGGCCGCAGCCGCCGGGAGAGGATGTCGGCGAATCCCGCCTGCGCGCTCTTCGCCGTCCAGAACGCCTCGTGCGCGGCGCCCGCGGTCGCGGCCGAGGCGCCCTCGGCGTCCCGCACGGCGACCATGTTGACGATGTCGGGGCGCAGCGAGCCGCGCAGCAGCGGCAGGAAGTGCTTCACCATCAGGACGGTGCCGCCGGCCGTCGACTCGATCGTCTCGACGATCTCGTCGTCGCTGGCCGCCTCCAGGTCCATGCCGTCCAGCCAGCGGGCCCCGTTGTTCACCAGCAGGTCGACCCGGTCGGTGCGCTCGCCGACGCGGGCGGCGAACTCCCGGATCTCGGCCGGGCGGCTCAGGTCGCAGCCGAAGGCGTGGATGCGGTCGCGGGCCGAGCCCATGACCTCGGCGCGGGTGCGCTCGGCGGCCTCGACGGTGCGGGCCGACACGTAGACCTCGGCGCCGAGATGGGCGAATCCGACGGCGAGCGCGCGGCCGAAATAGCGGGACGCCCCGGTCACGACGACACGCAGATTCTCGAATTTCATGTGTGTCTGCTCTCCCCACGGATACGCCACGGATACGCACGGACCACGGCACGGATACGGCTCCGCCATGGCGTGCCACCGATTGCCGGTCGTATTTCAGCGTGACAGAGGTTCGCGGGTGACCGCCCGTCCCCAGGGGTGCGCATTCACGCCGTTGCGTGGATACGCCAGGGGAGTTCGAGCCGGTCCAGGACCCGGGCCCGCTTGTGGTGCACGGTGACCCGGTCGGGCCCGGTGGAGACGGTGACGACCCCGCCGGGCGTCCTGACCGTACGGCCCGGGCCGCCGGGCACGACGGTCCCGTCGAGCGCGCCGGCGGCGGCGAGGGCGGCGGCGCCGGTGAGCGCCAGGCGCGGATGCCAGCCGCCGACGGTGAGGGCCCGCACGAAGAGCCCTTCGGGGGTCGGGCGGAAGGCGGCGATCTTGGGCAGCGGCGCGTGCGGGGCGTACCCGAGCAGACGGGCCGCCTCGCCCCGCAGCCGCTCCAGCCCCTCCTCCGTCCCCCCGTCCGCCAGGTGGCGGGCGTCGACGAAGACGTACGGGTTCCCGTACCGCACGAGGGAGACGGGCACGCCGAGCAGGGTGTCGACGGGGCGGCCGGTGGGGAGGGTGCCGGGGGCGGTGGGGGGCCGCAGGAAGTGCAGCGCGTGCCGTTCGCCGTCGCCGTCCTCCCGCTCGACGCGCACGGTGTCCCCGGTCGTCACGGCCCGCACGGTGACGTCGTCCGGCCGGCCCTCGGCGACCACGCAGGCGAGCAGCGAATGCCCGCACCCGGTGCGGAAGTCGAACCGGCCGTCCGGGAGGGCCTGCACGAACCGGTAGTCGAGCCCGCCCCGGCGTCCGGCCGAAGGCCCGTACAGCGCGATCTTGTTGAGCTCCGCGTACGGGGTGCCCGCGAGCGCCCGGCGCACTCCCGCCAGCTCGTCGCCGAGCGCGAGGGCGCCCGGGGGGAGCTGGTCGAGCCGGACGACGAGGGTGGGCCCGGGGGCGTCCTCGGCCCGGACGACGGTGACGCGGACGGGCGGCTCCGGGACGTCAGGCCGCACAGCCGGCCGGGATTCGCATGCCCTGGACGACCTCCGTCCACAGCTCGTGCACGGCCAGCCCCCAAAGCGCCATCGCCGCGTGCTGGTTGGGCCGTTGCAGATGCCGCGCGAGCAGCTTCTGGACGCGGTCGGCGCGGACCTTGCCGCCGAGGACCAGGCGGGCCGGGGACAGGAGTTCGCGGACGGTGTCGAGGAGCGGCCCGCCGGGGGCGAGCATGGCGGCGACGGGCAGCGTGAACGGCTGCTTGGGCCGGTTGAGGACCGCCGCGGGCAGCAGCTCCGCCCCCGCCTCGTACAGCGCGGGCTTCCCGTGCCGCGCGGCGGCCGGCAGGGAGCGGGCGTGCGTCACGACCCCGGGCTGGCAGAACGGCATGCGCGCCTCCACCGCCCACGCCATCGACAGGTGGTCGACCCGCCGCAGGTGGTACGCGGGCAGCCGCCACCGCGTCTCGAAGGCGCTGAGCGCGGTCACCCGGTCGCCCCCGGCCGCGTCGGCCGAGCGCAGCTCCTGCTCGATGCGGTCGGCGGCCGAGCCGTGGTCGGCGATGAAGGCGGCGTACGAGGAGGTGTACAGGTGCTCCCGCAGCAGCCGCGGCGCGGCCGAGAGCGCGTCGGCGTAGGCGCCGGCCCAGTCGATGCCGGCCGGCGCGGTGAGCGCGGCCCGCATCCGGTCGTACCCGCCGAAGAGCTCGTCGGCGCCGTCCCCGGTGAGCGCCACGGTGAAGCCGTTCTCGCGCACGGCCCGGAACAGCGCGTACGTGGAGAGCGCGATCGGGTCGGCGTTGGGCTGCCCGAGGTGGCGGACGGTGCGGGTGAGCAGCGAGGGGATCTCGTCGGGATCGACGACGACCTCGTGGTGCACGGTCCGGGCCCGCCGGGCGACGGAACGGGCGTACGCGGCCTCGGAGTCGGGCCACTTGCCCCGGTAGGCGAGGTGGAAGGTGTGCAGCGGCGGCGCGTCCGTCTCGCGCGCGTGCTCGGCGGCGAGCGCGGTGACCAGCCCCGAGTCGAGCCCGCCGCTGGTGACCGCGCAGACGGGCACGTCCGCGGTGGCGAGCCGGCGCACCTCGTGCCGCAGCACGTCCTGGGTGTCGCCGAGCGGCCGCGCCGCGTGCGGGGCACGGCGGCGCACGACGGGCGCGCAGCCGGGCCGGACGAGTGCGGTGGCCCCGGGCGGCAGCACGTCGATGCCGTCGAGGGCGGTGCGCGCGGAGAAGGAGGTGCGGGTGGCGAGGACGGTGTCGAGGGCGTCCTCGCGCGGGGCGATCCGCACGCCCTCGAAGGCGAGCAGGGCGGGGATCTCGGAGGCGAAGCGGGTGGAGCCGTCGGTCGGGTCGTGGTGCAGGTGGATCGGCTTCATGCCCATGTCGTCGACGGCGAGCACGAGTTGGGCGCGGGCGGGGCGCAGGTCGAGGATCGCGACGGCGAACATGCCGTCGAGGTGTTCGGCGAAGGCGGGCCCGTACTCGGCGTACAGCGCGGGCAGCAGGGTGCCGTCGCAGCGGTCGGGGAAGCGGTGGCCGCGCGCGGCCAGCCGGCGGCGCAGCTCGGTGTGGTTGTAGATCTCGCCGTTGAGCACGGCGAGGATGCCGGGCAGGTGGGGCAGCCGGTAGGGCTGCCGCCCGCCGCAGGGGTCGGTGACGGCGAGCCGGTCGCAGCCGAGCGACCAGCCGGGGCCGCTGAGCACGTGGTGCTCGTCGGGGCCGCCGTGCCGCTGCCGGGCCGAGACCGCCGCGAGCTCGGCGGGGTCGGGACGCGCCGCACCCGCGGCGATGGTGCCGAGGATCCTGCACATTGCCGGTCGCCTCCGGATCTCTCTACCAGTCTCTATCCACGTGGAACACCCAATGATTTGAATCTACCAAGCTTTTGAATGGCGCGTAAGTGCCATGTCCAGTTCACGCCACGGCTTGGCCTTGCGACGTCCCCGCCGCACCAAGAGGCTGGCCCCATGGAGGACTTCGCGACGACCGACCCGACCGTCCGCAGCGCACCGGAATCACTGCTGGTGGTGGCGGCGCACCCGGACGACATCGAGTTCTGCGTCAGCGGCACCGTCATGCAGTGGATCGAACGCGGCACCCGCGTCACCTACTGCATCGTCACCGACGGCGGCGCGGGCGGTTACGACGAGGCGCTCCCCCGCCAGGCCATGGCGGACCTGCGCCGCGCGGAGCAGGTCCACTCCGCGAAACTCAGCGGCGTCGCCGACGTCCGCTTCCTCGGCTACCCCGACAGCTTCGTCGAGGCCTCCGTCGACCTGCGCCGCGACCTGTGCCGGGTCATCCGCGAGGTGCGCCCGCAGCGCGCCATCATCCCGTCCCCCGAGATCAACTGGGCCCGCGTGGCCGACCTCCACCCCGACCACCGCGCCGTCGGCGACGCCTGTCTGCGCGCGATATACCCCGAGGCCCGCAACCCCTTCGCCCACCCGCAGCTCCTCAAGCAGGAGGGCCTGGAGCCGTGGACGGTCCACGAGCTGTGGCTGATGACGGGGCCGACCCCGAACCAGTACGTCGACGTCACCCCCGTCTTCGACCGCAAGGTCGAGGCCCTGCGCATCCACACCTCCCAGACCGCCCACTTCGACGACCTGGCCGGGCTGCTGCGCGACTGGCTCAGCGAGCACGCGACGGCGGGCGGGCTGCCGGCGGGGCGGATGGCGGAGGCGTTCCAGATCGTGCACATCGACTGACCGGCGGGCACGCGAGCGGGGAAGCGGGCGGGCGACTCGCTTGACCTTGACACGGTGACAAGCCCTTCACTGTGGCCGAGGAGGTGGTCCCCCGATGACCCAGCCCACGCCCACGCCCGCATCCACACCCGCATCCGCGCCCACACCCGTATCCGCGCCCGCGTCCGCCCTCCGCGCCCTCGCGCACGCCGACCCGTCGGTCCGGCTCCGCGCGGCCCTCGCGGTCGGCTCGGACCCGGCGCCGGCCTCCGTCGGCACCCTGGTCGAGCGGTGCGCGGTCGAGCCCGACTTCTCCGTGCGCGAGATGCTGACCTGGGCGCTCACCCGCCACGCCCCCGCCGCGACGGTCCCGCCGCTGGTCGACGAGGTCCGCTCGGAGCACGCGCAGGCCCGCAGCCAGGCCCTGCACACCCTCTCCAAGATCGGCGACCGCACGGCCTGGCCGGCGATCACCCCGGCCCTGCTCGCCGACCCCGACGACGAGGTGGCCCGCAGCGCGTGGCGCGCGGCCGTCGTGCTCGTACCGGAAGGTGAGGAGGGCGCGCTCGCCGTAGGGTTGACGACGCAGCTCGGGCGCGGACCGCACGAGACGCGACTGAGCCTCAGCCGGGCGCTGATCGCGCTCGGGGAGGTCATGCTGCCGGCCCTGGGCGCGGCGACGGCCCACCCCGACCCGGGGGTACGGGCCCACGCGCTCGCCACGGAGCAGCTGTGGCGGGACCCGGAGGCCGGGTTCGCGTCCGCGGTCGAGCAGGCGAAGCGGATCGTGGCCCTCGGCGGGGACGGCCGGGAAGGACGGTAGCGGTGCTGATCGGCGAGGTCGCTCGACGGTCCGGGGTCAGCGCCCGGATGCTCCGGCACTACGAGTCGCTCGGCCTGGTCCGCCCGACCGGACGCAGCGGCTCGGGCTACCGCGAGTACTCCGACGCGAACATCCGGCGCGTCTTCCACATCGAGAGCCTGCGCTCGCTCGGGCTCTCGCTGCGCGACGTCGGGCGCGCGCTCGACGACCCCGGCTTCGCGCCCGCGGAGCTCGTCGACGACCTCGTACGCCGGACCCGGGAGCGCATCGCGGCGGAGACCGAACTGCTCACCCGGCTGCGGCGGATCGGCGCCGCGGAACCCGCCGGGTGGGAGGAGGTCCTGCGGATCACCGCGCTCCTCCAGGGCCTGGGGTCGCCGAGCCCGGAGACCCGGCAGCGCGCGGCCCTGGAGTCGGCGCCGCCGGGCCCCGCGACCCCGTCCGCCGAGCACCCTTCCGCGCCCCCGCCCGTACCCGTGGAGGCCCTCGTCGAGGCCGTCCTGGGCGAGCCCGACCCGATCGTCGCGGGGGCCCTCCGCTGGGCCCTCGCGCAGACGGGCGCGACGGCGGCCCCCCTGCTCGCGCGGGGCCTGGACTCCGCCGACCCCGAGGTACGGGTCCGGGCGGTCCGTTCCCTCGCCGAGCTCCCGGACGCCGGGGCGACCGCCCTCCTGCGGGAGGCCCACGCCCACCCCGACCCGGCGGTGCGCGGGTACGCGGCCCTCGCGCTCGGGGTACGGGGAGTGGCGGAGGCGGTCCCGACGCTCGTCGGGATGGTCGTCGAGGAGCGCAACGACGCGGACGCCGCGGACGCGCTGGGCGCGCTGGCGGCCGACCCGGCCCGCGCCGAGGCGATCACCACGGCCCTCGTCGACCGCCTCACCCGCACCACGACCACCCCGCCCACCCGCCGGCGCCTCACCCAGGCCCTGGCCGACATCCCGGGCCCGGCGGCGACCCGTGCCCTCGCGGAACTGTCGCGGGACCCGGACCGGGCGGTCGCGCTGACGGCCACGTACGTCCTGGGGCTGCGCGCGGGCCGGTAGGGCGGTCCCCCACCTCCGGCAGAGCGTTCACGCACCACCCATTGCAACGAACCGGGCGGCGAACATTGCGTTCCCCCGTCACTCGTTGCAACGATTTAGACCCTCCGACCTGCTCATACACTTCCACTACGCAACATTCATGTTGCGCCCCTCCCGAACGCAACGTAGCGTTTCTCAAGTCAGAAAGACACAGGGAACGCCACTCCAGAGGAGCCGGAAGAGCCATGCAGAACTTCCCCGCCACCGCCCCGATCACCGCCGTCCTCGACATCCCCGCCGGCCGCGTCCAGCTCATCGCCGCCGACCGCGAGGACGCCACCGTCGACATCCGCCCCGCGAACGCCACCAAGAGCCGTGACGTGAAGGCCGCCGAACGCGTCCAGGTCGCCTTCGCCGACGGCGTCCTGCGGGTCCAGGCCCCCGCGCCGGAGAACAGGCTCTTCGGGAACTCCGGCGCCGTCGAGGTGACCGTCCAGCTCCCGGCCGGCTCCCGCGTCGAGGCCAAGGCCGCCGCCGGCGACCTGCGCGGCGTCGGGCGCCTCGGCGACGTCGTCCTGGAGACCGCCCAGGGCCAGGTCAAGCTCGACGAGGCCGCGAGCGCCCGCATCAGCATCCAGGACGGCGACATCCTGGTCGGCCGCCTGAGCGGCCCCGCGCAGCTCCGCACCATGCGCGGCGACATCAAGGTCGCCGGAGCCGTGCGCGGCGCGGTCGAACTGCGCACCGAGAAGGGCGACATCGAGGTCTCCGCCGCCCGCGGGGCCTCCGCCACCCTCGACGCCGGCACCGCCTACGGCCGCGTCCAGAACGCCCTCGCCAACACCGTCGGCCCCGACGCCGAGCTGACCATCCGCGCCACCACCTCGTACGGCGACATCACCGCCCGCAGCATCTGATGGCGCCTCGCACCGACCGGTCGAGCGGCGACATCGGTTCGCCGCCGGACCGGGGGCCGCAGGGCCGGCGGCCCGAGTGGCATCGGCCCGGCGCCCGCGAGACGATGGGAGCCGAGGCTTGCAACGCACTCGCCCGGGGGATTCAGAGCACTCATCGCCGTGGAGCGTTGCCATGACCACCAAGCCCGCGTGCGGGCCGCAGAGCGACCCCGAGTTCTTCGAGGCGCTGAACAAGCTGTTCGACCAGTACCCCGAAGCGGCCGACAAGTACGCGATCAAGTGCATGACCCTGGAACTCGACTACCTGAAGATCGACTTCAGGAGGCAGGAAGGCATCGCCCGCGTCGAGGACGGCCGCATCATCACGGAGTTCGTCGACCGAGACCCCACCCGCAGCCAGGACTGCTGCGGATGGCACCACGGCGAATGCATCCTGAAGTGCGACCCCCCTTGGGTCTGAGGGCCGCGGCCCCCTCCCGACGCGTCATCGTGACCCGCCTCCGGTCGGGAACCGACTCACGACCAGACGAGTCGGCCCTCGCCGAACCGGCAGACCGGGTGGCTTCCCTCGGCGATCCTCGTCAGCGTCTCCGCCACGGAGTCGAAGTACCGGGCCATCGACTCGTACTCGCCCGTGACCGTGGGCTCACCCACGAACCAGCTGCCGACGCGCCCGTCCCGCACGTCGACGAACTTCCCGCTCCACCCGTCCCGGTCCGACAGGAACGGGATCCACTCGTTGCGCCAGAACGGATGGTCCGGCTGGTCCGGAGGGTCGAATCCGCAGGACGTGGAGCGATTCGCGTAGAGCCTCTCGATCGCCCGGACACCCAGGAAGAAGCTTCCCTCGTCGGGGAACCCGTCGAAGCCGCAGCACATCACGTCGTCGTCGACCTCCTCCGCCGGCAGATCCGGATTGTTCTGCGACAGCCACGTCCGCAGGTCCCCGTGCAGGGAGATCCCCATCCGCGCTTCGGCTGCCGCGAGCACCTGCTCCGTGGCGGGCCCCGGCAGATCCGCGTGATCGGCCGGCGCGTGCTCCCGAAGAAGACCCATCACACGTGACCAGCTCTCCGCCACATCCACCGCCCTCTACCCCTCTCCGCAGGGATGTCTCCGGCGCCCGGGAAGTACCGGCCGGAGAACCGTGCAGGGATGGTACTTCGCGCGTGCGTTCCCTCCCCGAGGCGCGGGCTCGGCCCGTGGCGAAGCCGGAAACGCCCACCGCCCACGTCACCCGCCGAACGAGCGCCCGCGCGAGGGCCGTTCCGGGGAACCCGTCCCGGCATCCCTCCGGCCGGTGCCGGACAGCTCGCACCACACCGTCTTCCCGTACGGCCCCTGCTCGACGCCCCACCGCAGCGCCACCGCCTCCACGATCGCGAGCCCCCGCCCCGACTCGGCCCCGTCGACGGCCTCCCGCAGCACCGGCCAGACCCGCGGATCCGGATCCGTCACCGCGAGCCTCGTCCGCCCCTCCCGCGTCGCGGACACCCGGACGGTGACCGGGGTCCCCTCCCCCACGTGCCGGATGACGTTCGTCAGCAACTCGCTCACGCAGAGCCGCAGCTCGTCCCCCTCCACCATCCGCCGCACCTCCGGCACCGCCTTCGGGACCGCGATCAGCTCGACCGCGAACGGCAGCGTCACCCGCCCGCCGCCGTCCGCAGCGCCTCCGCCAACTGGCGTGCGGTCGCCACGGTGCAGTTGCCCAGCGCGACGAGCGGGGGCCGGACGGTCCGCCCCGCGAGGGTCACCGGGTCCACCCCCAGGGACGGCAGCGTGATGCCGTGACCTGCGAGAGCGGTACGGAGGGCCTCGACGTCGGGCCTGATGTCGTCGGTCATGCGGGGTTCCGCCTTTCGTAGCGTGCCGTGACGAACCCCTCACACGCTGCCGGTCGGCGCCCTACCGTGGAAGGGTTTCCCGCTCCACGACGCAAGGTGCGAAAGGCGGTCGACGGTGGCTGCGCGCAAGGAGATCGACGGCTCGGCGAGCGTCCCGCAGTTCTACGGGAAGGAGCTCCGCTTCAAGAGGGAGGAGGCGGGCCTGACGCTGGAGGGGTTGGTGGAGGGCAGCTTCTACGGTGTGACGTATCTCAGCGAGATCGAGCACGGGAAGCGGCGGATGCCGCGCGATCTGGCGCAGCACGTGGACCGTGTCCTCGGGACGGATGGGTTCTTCGCGCGGCGGTGCGAGGACGTCCGCAAGGCGAAGCAGGGCGCGCATGCGGCGTACTTCGCGGCGATCGCGGAGGCGGAGAAGCGGGCGCTGGTGATCGAGGAGTGGTGCAACGTCCTCATCCCAGGTCTGCTCCAGACCGCTGCGTACGCGCGCGCCGTCATCCATGCCACGCATCCGCGCCACACCTCGGACGAGGTGCAGGCGAAGATCGATGCCCGACTCAAGCGTGCGGGGCTCTTCAACGAGCCGAAGAGACCCGAGTACTGGGTCATTCTCCATGAGTCACTGGTACGCAACCCCACGATCTCGGCGGTGGAGATGGCCGAGCAACTCGACCACATCGCCGCCCTCGTACGACGCGGCCTCGTCGTTCTGCAGATCCTCCCGTGGAACGCTCCGACGAGACCCTTCATGGCGCTGCCGTTCAAGTTCATGGAGTTCGACGACGAACCACCGCTGATGTACACGGAGGGCCCGTACCACGGTCAGACAGTCGACGATCCGTCCCTCGTGAGGCAGTACCGCAGGGCATACGATCGGCTGAGGGCCGCCGCCATGCCGCCGGAGGCGTCCCTCGCCCTGCTCGAACAAGCGGCTGAGGACTACCGACATGGCCAGCAAAGCCCTTGATCTGACCGCCGCCGTCTGGCGCAAGAGCAGTTACAGCAACGGCGATGGCGGCGACTGCCTCGAAGTGGCCGAAGGCTTCGCCGCCTGGCGTAAGAGCAGCTACAGCAACACGTCCGGCGGCAACTGCCTCGAAGTCCGCGACGACGCCCCCGGCCTCGTCCCCGTCCGCGACTCCAAGCGGCCCGACGGGCCCGTGCTCGTCGTCCCGGCCGCCGCCTGGGCGCCGTTCGTCGCGGCCGTGAAGGCGAGCTCCTGAGTCACCACGGGACCATGTCCATGGAGTGGTGCTCCAGCCAGTCCGCGAACGTCGCCGCGCGCCCGTGCCGGCGCATCGGGAGGAGCAGGTCGCAGGTCGCGCGGGCGTCGAACCACAGCTCGCCGTGGTGGGGGCCCGTGACGACCATCAGGGTGCGGAAGCCGCAGCCGTTCTCCTCAAGGAACACCGCCCCGGCGGTCTTCCGCTCCTGGAGCACCCCGCACTCGTCGTCCCAGGCCTGCCAGGCCGCCAGGTCCTCGCGGGGCGGCTCCCGGTCGTCGAGCTCGTCGTCGTAGGCGCGGTAGCTGTCCGGGTGCGGGAACGGCTCGGTGAGCAACAAGTAGTTCGTGTCCGTGTCGCCGTGCCAGCCCCAGCCTCGCGCGCCCCGGCAGAGGGGGCGGGCCTTGCCCGGGGCGGTGCTCGTGAGCAGGTGGTCGCGGTAGGCCGCCGGGAAGGTGACGCCGAGGTCGGCCTCGGCCTCGAGGACGTCCGCCTCGGTGAGGGGCCAGGCGGTGGGGGCGTAGCCCTCCTCCGGGTGCCCGAACCGGCAGCCCTGCGCCAGGCGCCGGTACTCCGCGCTCCAGTCGATGCTCATCCCGGCATTGTCGCCCGGTCGCGGCGGGGTCGAAAAAGATCGGCGATCACCGATGATTTTCCGGAGCACCCCCGGTCCTACTCACGACGGACAACGACGACCGCACCGACAACCACGAAGGATCCCGGCCATGCGCACTCTCATCAGCACCGCTTTCATCTCCCTCGACGGCGTCGTGGAGGGCCCCGGCGGCGAGCCCGGCTACCGGAACTCCGGCTGGACCTTCAAGCACACGGAGTTCCTGCCCGAGTCCTTCGAGATCAAGGAGCGGGAGCAGAAGGAGGCCGCGGCGATGCTGCTCGGCCGGGCCAGCTACGAGGCGTTCAGCCCCGTGTGGCCGGGCATGGAGGACTTCGCCCGCTACAAGGAGCTGCCGAAGTACGTCGTGTCGACGACCCTCACCGAGGACGACCTCGTGTCGAACTGGGGCGAGACGACGATCCTGCGCACCCTCGACGAGGTCGCCGCGCTCAAGGAGACCGAGGGCGGCCCGATCATCGTGCACGGCAGCGCCTCCCTGAACCAGGCCCTCTCCGACGCCGGCCTGATCGACCGCTACCACCTCCTCGTCTTCCCGCTCCTCCTCGGCGCCGGCAAGCGCCTGTTCAGCACCACGGACAAGGACGCGCAGAAGCTGGAGCTCGTCGAGCACGAGGTCTACGCGAACGGGCTGCAGAAGCAGGTCTTCGACGTCGTCCGCTGACCGAACAGGACCCGGCGCCGCGCCGAAATCGCCTTGCCGACGCGGGGGTTCCCGTACGAGCCTCCTCGCATGGAACTCCCGCAGCACGCACCCGCGCAGGCGCCCGCGCAACTGATCCGCATCGACGACGGCCTCGTCCTCCGCCCCTTCGACGCCGAGGCGGACCTGGCCGTGTGGCTGCGGGTGATCGAGGAGTCCCTGGAGCACCTGCGGCCCTGGATGCCCTGGGTCGCCGAGCACAGCCCCTCCAGGGCGGCCGACTTCCTGGCGCGGCGGGCGGAGCTCTGGGAGGCCGGCGCGGAGTTCACGTACGCCGTCGTGGCCGACGGGGCGATCGTCGGGACCTGCGGGCTGTACCGGCACGAGGACACCCCCGAGGGCGCCCGCGAGATCGGGTACTGGCTGCACCCCGCCGCCACCGGCCGGGGCGTGGCCAGCCGGGCCGCGGGGGCCTTGGTCGAGGAGGGATTCCGGCTGCCCGGCGTCGACGAGCTGCTGATCGTCCACGACCTCGGCAACCACGCCAGCGGGGCGGTCGCCGCGCGTCTCGGCTTCGCCGACCACGACGTGAGCGACGGTCTCCGGACCTGGCGGCTCGCCCGGACGACGCACCCATAGACTCGGCCCGACCCGAGCAGCGCCCGAGCGGCGCCCACGCGGCTCCCGCAGCTCTCGCACCTCGTCCGAACGGCTTCCGTTCGTGCTTCATGAACCGTCCCAGGGGGGGACCTCTTGTACTCCGCCCATGCCGGAAGACCGGCAGGCCCGCCGCGCGCGCTCACACTGATCGCGCTGATCGTCGCGGTCGTCGCGTCCGTCCTCGGCCCGGTCGCCACCGCGTCCGCCGCCGCGGCGCCGACGCCGACCGCCCCGGCCCCGTCGAAGGCCGCGCCCGAGACCGCCGCGCCGAAGGCCACCGCGGCCCAGGCCCGCGCCCTCGCCGCCCGCCAGATCGCCGAGGGCGGCCTCGCGGACACGTGCTCCGGGCCGATCGCGCCGAACACCGTCCACACCTGTTCCGCCTGGCCCGCGGAGAGCAGCACCACCTCGTTCACACTCGACGTGCCGCGCGCCGAGGACCTCGTGGTCGCTCGGGTCGTCGGCGCCCACAGCAGCTCGCTGAACGTCGTCCTGACCGCTCCCGACGGCTCCGAGGTCGCCTGCGACCTGCCCGACGGCAGCGGCAGCCTGCGCTGCCCGACCTCGCAGGCGGGCCCGCACACGCTGAGGCTGACCGACACGTGGGGCGGCGGAAGCGGGTTCTCCGTCTCGTACCGCGCGCTGCTCTCGGACACCGCCTGCACCGCCGTGACCGACGGGGACACCGCGCTCGGCCGTCCCGCCGCCCGGGCGCTGAGCCTCGCGGCGGGTTCGACGGGCGACTGCCTCACGCTGCCGACGGGCTCCGGCGAGGTGCTGCGCCTGTTCGGCACCGACTACCGGGTCTCGCACACCGTGTACGACGCCGCGGGCGCCCAGATCTGCTCGACGCGCGTCTCCGGCTACCAGTACGTCGACTGCACGCTCACCGGCACCGCGCCCTACCGCCTGCTGGCGACCGAGCGCGACGGTGCCGCGTCCGAACTCACGCTCACCACGGCCCGCCTCTCGCACCCGAGCGGCTGCCCCGTCGTCCAGCCCCAGGCGTACGGGGCGGTGCCGGACGCGACCGGCACGGCCCGCTGCCACACGCTGCGCGTCCCGGCGGACGGCCCGTACCTCTTCGGCACCGTGGACGGGAAGGACGGGAACGGCGCGAGCCTCGCCGGCCGCCTCTACCGCGGCGACGGCACCCCGGTCTGCTCCCCCGAGCCCACCACCCCGTGCCGGCTGACCGCCGGTGACTACACCTGGTCCCGCGACGCCGTCACCGGCGCCGTCACCGACGCGTACGGCGTCTGGTTCCTGGCGACCGCGCAGGCCCAGGGCTGCACGCCGGTCAAGGACGACGGCTTCGCCTCCGGCCCGGCGACCGGCACCTTCACGGACGCCGGCCAGGCCCTGTGCCTCGGGCTGCCGACCGCCTCGGGGCGCGGCCTGTACCTCCTCGACCGGGCGAGCGGCGAGGGCGCCGCGCACCCGACCGTGCGGGTCTACGACGCCAAGGGCGAGGCACAGTGCGCCAACGAGGGCGCGCCGGGGGTCTGCAAGCTGACCGGCACCGCCCCCTTCCACGCCGTGCTGAGCGCGACGGCCCCCGGTGCGTACGCGCTGGCCGTGCACCGCACCGGCGAGGCCGCGGGCTGCACCCCCTGGGCCCCGTCCGGCTTCGGGAACACGTGGGGCGCGCAGACCGCGCTCGCCGCCGGGCAGACCGCGTGCCTGTCCCTCGCGGGCGACGCGCACTCCACCGCCGAGATGGTCGACTACACCAACGACAGCAACCAGGTGAACGCCTGGCTGCGTGTCCACGACGCCGCCGGCAACCAGGTGTGCGGCACCACCGTCAGCACCTCGACGACGACCTGCCGCCTCTCCGCCGGCGCCCCCTACACGGCGCTGCTCACGAAGAACGGCTACGGCTCCGACACGTACAAGCTGGTCCGCCGCGACATCTCCGAGACGGCCCGCTGCGCGGCGCCGAAGTCGCTCGCGGTCGGCGGGCCCTCCACCCCGTACACCCTCCGCGGGGACCTCGACGCCACCTGTCTGCGGGTGACGGCGGCGGCCGCGGACAAGCTGTGGCTGTCCGTGCGGACCCCGGACGCGGCCTACAAGACGGGCGCGGTCCTCGGTGTCGTCGACGGCAGCGGCACCATCAAGTGCCGCACCTGGGGCACCGCCGGCACCTGCCGGGTCACCGGCTCCACCTCGTACCTGGTGTACGTCGTCGCGGTCGGTTACGGCGAGACGCCGATCGCCTCGTACGTGGACACCTGGCGGGTCGGCACGGCCTCCGGCTGGGCACCGGAGTGCACGGCGAACAAGGTGTCGGCGGCCGGGTTCGCGCAGCGCAGCGCGGTCCTGACCGAGTCGGCGACGGCGTACTGCGCGGTGCTGGACATGAAGCCGCGCACGTACTTCGACGTGGACGGCGTGGACAGCGAGCCGAACGGGGCCTCCCCGACGGTGAGCCTGCTGGCGGCCAACGCCTTCGGCCCGACGACCGACTACTCGTACCAGTGCAACGGCACCGGGTTCCGCCACAACTGCCTCGCCGACGGCAACGCGCCCACCGGGCAGTACGTGCTGCTGGTGACCCCGGGCAAGGCCCCGACGCCGTACGAGTTCACGATGCAGGGCACCTGCAAGTCGCCCTGCGACAGCCTCCCGGCCCAGCCCGACGTGGAGCGCCTCGGCACGACCACCGGCCCGGCCGGCACCGCGCACCCGGTGCAGCTGTACGGCTCCGGGCTGACGCTCGGCACGCGGATCAGGCTCCGCAACGACGCCACGTCCGGCGAGACCTGGATGAACCAGGTGGTGTCCGTCGCCCCGGACGGGACCTCGATGAAGGTGCTGCTCGGCACGCGTGACCTGCCTCCGGGCCGGTACGACCTGCAGGTCGGCGACGGTGGCTACACCTCCGGCACCCGCTCCCCCGGCTACCTCCCGAACGCCTTCACGGTGACGGAGGCCCCGGCCGCGGCGGCCCCCGGCCGCTTCGTCCCGGTCGCGCCGAAGCGCTTCCTCGACACGCGGTACGGCACGGGCGCGCCGAAGGCGAAGGTCGGTGCGGGCGGCACGGTGAAGCTGAAGGTCGGCGGGGTGAACGGCGTCCCGGCGACGGGTGTCACGGCGGTCGTCATGAACGTCACCGCCGTCGCCCCGACCGGCACCGGCTTCCTCACCGTCTACCCGGACGGCCGTCCGGTCCCGTCGGCGTCCAGCCTGAACTACACGGCGGGGCGCACGCTCTCCAACCTGGTGACGGTGGCCGTGCGCAACGGCACCGTGAACCTGCGCAACAGCACGGGCGCGGTCGACGTCGTCGCCGACGTGGCGGGCTACTACACGACGGCGGAGGGTGCGGGCTCCGCGCTGACGTCGATCGACCCGACGCGCTTCCTCGACACCCGGTCCGGCACCGGCGCCCCCAAGGCCCGGGTCGGCGCGGGCGGTTCGGTGAAGCTGAAGGTCGCCGGGGTGAACGGCGTCCCGGCGACGGGTGTCACGGCGGTCGTCATGAACGTCACCGCCGTCGCCCCGACCGCGACCGGCTTCGTGACGGTCTACCCCGACGGGCAGGCCGTCCCCACCGCGTCGAACATCAACTACTCGGCCGGGGAGACCCTGCCGAACCTGGTGGTCGTGCCGGTGGTGAACGGCTCGGTGGTGCTGCGCAACAGCGCGGGCGCGGTCGATCTGCTCGCCGACGTGACGGGGTACTTCACCGCCACGGGCGCGGGCTTCACCGCGGCCGAGCCGGTCCGGCTCCTGGACACCCGCTCCGGTCTCGGCGCGCGTGCGGGGGCCGTCGGTCCCGGCGGCGTGGTGAGCATGCGGGTCTCCGGCGTGGCCGGGGTGCCGAGCGAGGGCGTCACAGCGGTCGTCCTGAACGTCACGGCCGCGGCCCCGACCTCGGGCAGCTTCCTGACCGTCCACCCGCACGGGCGCCCGCGTCCCGCGGTGTCGAACCTCAACTACCCGGCGGGCCGGACGATCTCCAACCTGGTGGTCGTGCCGGTGGTCGACGGGCGGATCACCTTCACCAACCACTCGGGCGGCGTGCAGGTCATCGCCGACCTGAACGGCTGGTACAGCGGCTGACGCCGTCGCCGCTCGCGCGCGGTGTGAGGAGGGCCGGACCGCGGATGCGGTCCGGCCCTCCGGCGTTCGTGCGGGCGGGAGTTCAGCCCAGCTCCTCCGCCACCCCCGGCTCCAGCCAGCGCAGCGTCCCCGCGAGTGCGGGGTCGGCGGCGAAGGCGGCGGTGATGGCGGCCGGGTCCTCGGCGAGGTGGGCCCAGGAGTCGAAGTGGAGGGGGACGACCGTGCGGGCGCCGAGGGTGCGGGCGAGGGCGGCCCCTTCGGCGGCGCTGAGGGAGAAGGCGCGGTCTCCGGTGGAGGGGAAGTGGGCGTCGCCGAAGTGGAGGAAGGCGGTGTCGAGGGCGAAGCGGGCTCCGATCGCGGCGAGCGCGTCGTGGCGGACGGTGTCGCCGGAGAGGTAGAGGGCGCCGCCGTCGTGTTCGAGGACGAAGCCGGTGACGGGTCCGGTGGCCTGCTCGGTGCCCTCGGGACCGTGCCGGGCGGGGGTCGCGGTGATCCGTACGGTCGTGCCGCCGGCGGTGAACTCCCGGCTCTCCCAGGGCTCCAGGCCCTCGGCCCGGCCGCCGAGGCGGGCGGCGCCCTCGGGGGTGGTGAAGGTGCGGCCGGCGCGGGCGAGGACCTCGCGGCCGGTGGGGTCGAGGTTGTCGGCGTGCTGGTCGTGCGAGAGCAGCACCAGGTCGACGGGCGGCAGCCGGTCGGCGGCGAGGGCGGGGCCCGCGAGGCGCCGGAGCGGGCGGGCGGCGGGGTAGTCGGCGGGCGCCGGATCGAAGGCGGGGTCGGTCAGGACGGTGAGGCCGCCGATGCGGAGCAGGACGGTGGCCGTGCCGATGTAGGTGGCGCTGATCCCTGTCGTCATGGACGTGAAACTAAACCGATCGGTTTATCTATGTCAACCGAACGGTTCAGTCTTGACACTGAACTGAATGGTGTAGTTCATTCTTGGCATGACCACCGAGCGCACCGTCACCCGCATCGCCCGCCCCTTCCACACCCACGAGGGCGCCGGCTTCCCCGTCCGCCGCCCCTTCCCCACCGCGGAACTCCCCTTCGTCGACCCCTTCCTGATGGTCGACCAGGTCGGCCCCACCGAACTCGCCCCCGGCGAGGCCAAGGGCGCTCCCCCGCACCCGCACCGCGGCTTCGAGACGATCCAGTACGTCCTCGACGGCGACGTCGCCAACGCCGACTCGCGCGGCCACCGCGCCGTCGTCCGGGCCGGCGGGGTCCAGTGGCTCACCGCGGGCTCCGGCATCGTCCACGAGGCGCTGCCCACCGAGGAGTTCCTCGCCTCGGGCGGTCGCCAGCACATGCTGCAGATCTGGGTGAACCTCCCGGCCCGGCTCAAGGCGCTGCCGCCCCGCAGCCAGAACGCCGGGGCCGCCGACCTGCCGACCGTCACCACCCCCGACGGCACCGCACTCACCGTCCTCGCCGGCAGCAGCCACGGGGTGACCGGCCCGTTCGGCACCCACACCCCGGTCCTCGTCGTCCACGCGCGCCTCGCGGCGGGCGGTCGCGCCGAGTTCACCGCGCCCGCCGGGCACAACGCGATGGCGTACGTGCTGACCGGCGACGCCGCCGTCGCCGGCGAGCCCCTGGCCGACGGACACCTCGCGGTGCTCGACCGGGACGGCGAGCGCTTCACCGTCGAGGCCCCGGGCGCGGCGGCCGAGGTGCTGGTGCTCGCGGGCGAACCGATCGGCGAGCCCGTGGCCCGCAGCGGCCCCTTCGTGATGAACACGGCGGCGGAACTCCGGCAGGCCGAGAAGGACTTCGCGAACGGGCTGATGGGACGGATGCCGGTATGACGGGCACGAGTGCGAGCACGAGCACGGCGACGCGTGCGGGTGCGGGGGCGGGGGCGCCCGGTCGCCGCCGGACCGGGACGGGTGCCCGGCGCGCCCTGCTCCCCGCCCTGTTCGTCGCACCCGCCTCGATGGGCGTGTCGGGGCCGAGTCTCGCCCTGCCGGACGCGGCCCGGGAGCTCGGCGTCCCCGCCGGGTCGGCGGCCTGGCTGATGACCGTGTTCGGGATCGGCCTGGCGGTCGGCACCCCGCTGCTCTCCGCCACGGCGGGCCGGCGCGGCCCCGGCGGGCTCGTCCGGGCGAGCGGCGTGCTCCTCGCCCTGGGCGCGGCGCTCGTCCTCGCCTCCGGGGCCTCCGGGGCCTCCGGCAGCGCCGGAGCCCTGCCGCTCGCCGTCGCCGGACGCGCGGTCGAGGCCCTCGGGGCCGCCGGGGTCACCGTCGCCGCGTTCCGGCTCGCGGGCCGCGACCGCTCGGGCCGGACGGCCGGGATCGTCGCCATCGGCAGCGCCGTCGGCGGCACCCTCGGCCTCTTCGCGGGCGCCGCCGCGGCCTGGGCGGCGGGCTGGCAGGCCGCCCTCGTCCTGCCGCTGCTGAGCCTCCTCGTCCTGCCGCCGGTACGGCGACTGGCCGGTCCGACGGAATCCCGTACCGCCGCGGCCACCGGCGCGGGGCGCCCCCTCGGCGTACTGCGCGCCCCGGGCTTCCTCGCCGCCGCCGGGCTCATGCTCGCGCTCTCCACCGTCAACTTCGCGCTGCTCTACGGCGCCCCGCGCCGGTTCTCCGCCCTCACCGGCTGGAGCCCCGTCCAGACGGGCGCGGCCGCCGCGCTCGCCGCCCTGACCGGGGCACTGCTCTCCTGGCGGCTGATCCGCCTCGCGCCCCGGCTCGGGACGCGCAGGACCCGGACGCTGCTGGCCGCCGGCTCGGCGACCGCACTGCTGCTCGCGGCCCTCGCCCCCTGGCCCGCGGCGGTGCTGCTCGGCTCCGGGCTGAGCGCGCTCGTGACCGCGGGCGGCCAGGGGGTGCTGACCGGGGCCGCGACCAGGGGGCTCGGCGAGGAGCGGCACGGCACGGCGATCACCCTGTTCAACCTGGCCTTCCTGACCGGCGTCGCGATCGGCCCGGCACTCGCGGCGACCGCCTGACCCGATCGAACGCCCGCCCCGACAGACCGAACCGTTCAGTTCACGCACTTCCTATACTGGCGGTGACTCCGCCCCGCCACCCCGAAGGACCCCCATGGGCGCCCACACCACGGACGACGTACTCGACGCGTACGGCATCCCCGTCATCCCCGACCCCGCCGCCGCCGCCGCCCGCAAGCGCCGGGCGATGATCGACGCCGCGCTCACGGAGTTCCTGGCCGAGGGGTACTCGGCGGCCTCCATGGACGCGATCACCCAGCGGTCCGGTGTCTCCAAGGCGACCATCTACAAGCACTTCGGCAGCAAGGAGCGCCTGTTCCTCGCCGTCATCGGAGGAGTGCTGACCCGGACCTACGCCGACGTGGAGCCCGGCGGCGCCGGCCTGGCGGAGGCCCCCCGACCTGCGGGCCGCGCTCGTCCGGCTGGCCGGCGACTGGGCCCGTACGCTGCTGCGCCCGGACCTGATGTCGCTGCGGCGCCTGGTGATCGGCGAGATCGACCGCTTCCCGCAGCTCGGACAGCTCTGGTACCGGCTCACGTACGACATGTACAACGGCCCGCTGGTCGAGGCCGTGACCGCGCTCGACGCGAGCGGCGCGCTGGAGGTGCCCGACCCGGACCTCGCCGTGCGGCAGCTCGTGGCCACCACGGTCGGCGTGCCCCAGCTCGTCCACACCTTCGCGCCCGGCACCGCCGTCGACGACGCGGAGCTGACCCGGCAGATCGCCTCGGGGGTGGACCTCTTCCTGGCCCGGTACGGGCGCGGCTGAACGGGCGAGCGGGTCCCGAACGTTCCGTTCCGCGAGATGCGGATTCCACGCGCAGTAGGATCGGGACCGTCGTCAGCACTACCCATCGAAGGAGATTCGGCATGGCGCAGGTCACGCTCAAGGGCAACCCGGTTCAGGTCAACGGCAGCCTGCCCGCCGCGGGCGAGCAGGCCCCGCAGTTCAGCCTGGTCGGCGAGGGCCTCGCGGACCTCTCGCTCAAGGACTTCGCCGGCAAGCGCAAGGTCCTCAACATCTTCCCGAGCGTCGACACCCCGACCTGCGCGAGCTCGGTGCGGGCGTTCAACAGCAAGGCGGCCGAGCTCGACAACACCGTCGTGCTCTGCATCTCGGCGGACCTGCCCTTCGCCCAGTCCCGCTTCTGCGGCGCCGAGGGCCTGGAGAACGTGAAGAACCTCTCCACCCTCCGCGGCCGTGAGTTCCACACGAACTACGGCGTGGACATCGCCGACGGCCCGCTGGCCGGCCTGACCGCCCGCGCCGTCGTCGTCCTCGACGAGAACGACAAGGTCCTGCACGTGGAGCTCGTCAACGAGATCGCCGACGAGCCCAACTACGAGGCCGCCCTCGCCGCCCTGTAGTCCACCCGGGTCCACCCGCCCGCAGGGGCCGTCACGACAGGTGTCGTGGCGGCCCCTGCGGCGTCTTCCCCGTGCCGTCCCGCCCGCGGCCTACGATCGGAGGATGAGAAGCACACGCACCGCCCCGGGATCATGCGGCTCCTCCACCTCCTTCCTCTCGCTCTGGTCGAAGGGCTCGTTCCTGTCGATCGGGTCCGTCGGGTCCTTCATGTCCATCGGATCCGTCGGTTCGGCCTTCTCGATCGGCTCCGTCGGGTCCTTCCTCAGCGTCGGGTCGCTGCTGTCGGACCGCTCGCGCTGGTCCGTGATGGCCTCGCGGTCGGTGGCCGCGGTCATGCGCTCCCGCAGCCGGCGACCGGGGTCACCGACGTCACGTCCGTGAGCGGGACGTCGACCGTGCGGCCCTGCACGACGAGGGTGAACGCGCCGCTGCCCCGGGTGAGTTCGCCGCACAGGGCGCCCGTGGAGGTCACGACCTCCACGGCCCGGGAACCGGCACCGGCGCCGGACGGGGTGCCCGCGTCCTCCGGAGCGGGCCACCAGGAGCTCGTGGCGGCGAGGGCGGTCAGCAGGACGGTGGCGAAGGTGAGGATCAGGCCGGTGCGCAGCCGGCGGGCGGCCCGGTCCGGGTCGTCGGGGCCGGAGTGCGGCCAGGCCGTGCGGCCCACCAGGTAGACCGCGAGGACGGCGAGCAGCAGGGCGACCAGGACCAGGACGCCCGCGACGGCCTCGACGCCCCGGGGTGCCGTCCCGGGGCCGCCGCCGGCCTTCAGCGCGCCGCACAGGCCCACGAAGCCGAGGGCCGCGAGTTGGAGCGTCAGCCAGCCGCGGGCGGAGGTCCGGACGGCTTCTTCGCTGTCGGTCATGGCGCAAGGATGCCGAGGCCGCGGCCCGGGAGGCGGGCTGCCACGCCGAGGGGGAGACTGAAGGGGTAGCGCGGCCGGCCACAGGGGTGCCCTGGAGCTGGAGGAATGGTCATGGGCGGTACGGCTGTGGAGACGCTGCGCGAGGCACTGCGCGGCGAGGTGACCGGCCCGCAGGACGCCGGGTACGACGAGGCCCGGTCGGTCTACAACGCGATGATCGACCGGCGGCCCGCGGTGATCGCGCGGTGCGCGGACGTGACGGACGTGCGGGCGACGGTGCGGTACGCCCGCGAGAGCGGGATGGACCTGGCGGTGCGCGGCGGCGGCCACAGCGGCGGCGGGCTGTGCATGGTGGACGGCTCCCTGCTGCTCGACCTGTCGGGGATGCGCTGGGTGCACGTGGACCCGGAGGCGAAGACGGCCCGGGTCGGCGGCGGCGCCCAACTGGGCGACCTGGACCACGAGGCGCACGGCTTCGGGCTCGGCGTCCCGGCCGGGATCATGTCGACGACCGGAGTGGGCGGGCTGACCCTGGGCGGCGGGCACGGGCACCTGACCCGGGCGTACGGGCTGACGATCGACAGCCTCCTCTCGGTGGACGTGGTCCTCGCGGACGGCTCGTTCGTGACGGCCTCGGCCGACGAACACCCGGACCTGTACTGGGCGTTGCGCGGCGGCGGCGGGAACTTCGGGGTGGCCACCTCGTTCACGTACGCCCTGCATCCGGTGGACACGGTGGGCCTGGCGGTCACGCTGTGGGACCCGAAGGACATCGGGGCCGTGCTCCGCTGGTACCGGGAGTTCCTGCCGGCCGCCCCGGAGACGCTGAACGGCTTCTTCGCGACGCTGACCGTGGCGCCGGGGCCGCCGTTCCCGGAGGAGATCCACGGGAAGAGGATGTGCGGCGTGGTGTGGTGCTCCACCGGCCCGGTGGACGAGGAGGAGCTGGTCCGCACCTTCGCCGACGTCGCCGAACCGGCCCCGCCGGTCTTCCACTTCGCGACGCCCATCCCGTACCCGGCGCTCCAGTCGCTGTTCGACGAGCTGATCCCGAAGGGCCTGCAGTGGTACTGGCGCGGGGACTTCTTCGACCGGATCACCGAGGGCGCGATCGACGTGCACCGCGCCTTCCTGGAGGACCTCCCCACCGAGCTGTCGACGATGCACCTCTACCCGGTCGACGGCGCGGCCCACCGCCCCGGCCCGGCGGACACCGCCTGGGCCTACCGGGACGCGGTCTGGTCCGGCGTGATCGGCGGCATCAGCCCCGACCCGTCCGACGCGGACCGCATCCGCGACTGGGCCGTCGGCTACTGGGACGCGCTGCACCCCCACTCGATGGGCGGGGCGTACGTGAACTTCCTCGGCGCCGACGAACCGGACGCCCGCGTCCGGGCCACCTACCGCGGCCACTACGACCGGCTGGCCGGGGTGAAGCGCACGTACGACCCGGACAACGTCTTCCGCCACACCCAGAACGTCGAACCGGCGAAGGGCTAGGGCCTAGAGCCCCTCGGCCACCCGAGGGTCGAGCGGGGTTCCTCGACTTCGAGGTCCTGGAAGAGCGGGAGCGGTCCGGCCGGTGAACTACCTCGCCGACGCCTCCGCGGTGTGGCGCATCCTGCGCCGGCAGATCGGCTCGCCGTGGCCGGAGCGGGTGGCCCGGGGGCAGGTTTCCCTGTGCCCGCCCGTGGAGGCCGAACTGATGCCGGGGCTGCGGTCCGACCGCGACTGCGAGCCCTTCCTCACCATGCTCGGCCAGACCTTCGGGTGGGTCCCCGCCCCGGACGACCCCTGGCCGGAGATCATCGCGATCCAGCGGGACCTGGTCCGCATCGGACACCACCGCGGCCCCTCCCCGACGGACCTCCTGATCGCCCTGACGGCGGCGCAGCACGGGCTGACCCTCATCCACGTCGACGACGACTTCGACGCCGTCGCCAAGGTGCGTCCGGGGATCTCCGTGCTGCGCCTCGACACGCTCTGACGGGCGGCGAGGCCCTACCCCACCAACCGCACCGCCAGCACCACGATCAGCGTGCTCGACGCCAGGGCCGTGGTCAGGCGGCCGCGGGGGCCGGTGAGGGTGCGGCCCAGGAGGGTGCCGCCGGTGGCCAGGAGGAGTTGCCAGCTGGCGGAGGCGGCGAGGGCGGCGGTCACGAAGGCGGTGCGTTCGGCGGCCGAGGCGGGGGCGTCGGGGCCGGTCGCCAGGATCAGGGCGACGAAGTAGATCACCGTCATGGGGTTGAGGACCGTGATGCCCAGGAAGGTCGCGTAGGCGCGGGCCGGGCTCAGGGGCGCGGAGCCGTCGTCGCGGGAGGCGAGGGCGCCGTCGCGGTGGGCGCGGAGGGCCGTCCGGGCCGCGCGGACGGCCAGGACCACCAGGACCAGGGCGGAGACCCAGCGGAGCGGGGTCGTCACGGGGGTCAGGTACGGGACGAGGGCGGAGCCGCCCGCGACCGCGAGGAGGGCGTAGACGCCGTCGGCGGTCGCGACGCCGAGGGCCGCCGCGGCGCCCGTGCGCCAGCCGGTGCGGGCGGTGACGGCGACGAGGTACGCGCCGACCGCGCCGACCGGGATCGCGATGCCGTAGCCGGCCAGCAGGCCGGCCAGGGCCGCGGTCGTCACGCGACGGCGGCGGTCGCTCCTACGGGGGCGCCGGGCTGTCGCCGGTAGGCCGAGCCGTCCTTGGTCCGGGCGAGCTGTCCGCCGATGACGAGGTAGCGGCGCAGCGCCGGGAAGTCCGCGTGCACGGTCTTCAGGGCCTCGTTGACCTCGCGCTCGGTGTAGACGCGGGACGGCTCGAAGAGGGTGGCGGCCAGGTGGTCGAGCAGGGCCGCCCGGCGGGCGGGCTTGCGCGGGATCGCCTTGAGGCGCCCGTCGGCGGCGAAGAGGTCGGAGGTCATGGGTGCAGACTGGCGCCGGACGGCCGCCCGCGGCAACGGGTTTATCGCGTCATGACCTTCACCGCGGGGTCGATCCTCGGCATCAGCGGCGGCATCCCGTGCTCCACGAAGATCGGCCGGGCCTGCTCGACGAAGGCCCGGAAGTCCTCCTCCGACTCCCAGAAGTCCACCACCCGCCAGCCCCCCGACCCGTCGGGACCGGCCGCGTGGGCGAGGAAGCCCCGGGCGGGCCACCAGGGCGCGGCGACGAGCGCGGCGGTGGCGCGCTCGTAGACCTCCTGGGTCAGACCGGGGACCTCGATGGTGACGATGACGGCCATGGTGCTGCTCCCGGTGCGCGCGAAGGGGCGGGGTCCCGACCAGCACAGCAGCCGGTCCCCCGCCCCGCACCGCGGCCGGGCCCGAAAGGGCTACCGGCGCGGGGGCCCTTACCGCCCCAGCCGGTAGTGGATCTTCTTGACCAGCTCCTTCAGGTCCGGCGCCCGCAGCAGGCTGTAGTGGTCGGCGTCCAGCTCGATCACCGTCGGCGGGCGGGAGGACCAGCCGGTGGCGGCTTCGAGGAAGGAGTAGTCGTCGCCCTGCGCCTTGAAGATCGTCACCGGGCAGGACACCTTCCGCTCGGTCAGCTCCCGGAAGGTGTACGTGAAGTCGAAGGTCTGCTCCACGATCGCGATGATCCGGGCGATCAGCTCCGGGTCGAGCGCCGGGAAGCGTTCCGCCACGTGCGCGGCGAACGACTCCGCGTCCTCGGCGGGGACGTCCGCGAGGGCGCCCGCGAAGACCGAGTACAGGATCTGGGTGAAGCCGGGGTTGTCGTACGAGGCGCCGCCGGCCGCGGACTCCGCCCGGACCTTCGGGGAGCCGGGGGCGATCAGGAAGAGGTTCTCCACCTGCTCGCCCGCCGCCTCCAGGAGGTGCGCCGACTCGAAGGCGACGCGGGCCCCGAAGGAGTAGCCCCACAGGGTGTACGGGCCGGAGGGCTGGCGCCGCCGGATCGCGGCCACGTCGGCCGCGGCCATCTCGCGGATCGTCGCGTGGGGCGTCTCGCCCCGGTTGATGCCGTGCGCCTGCACCCCGTAGAACGGGCGGTCGATGCCGATCTCCTCCGCCAGGAAGCGCAGGTTCATCGTGTAACCGCCGAGCCCGGGCCAGCAGAACACGGGCGACTGGGCGCCGTCCGCGTGCAGCCGCACCAGCCGGGAGGCGGGGGCCGCCGCGGCGCCGTCCACGCGGTGGGCCAGCTTCTCGATGGTGGGGGCCTCGAAGAGGATCTGGAGCGGGAGGGAGGCCTCCGTGAACTCGCGGTTGATCTTCGTGATGAGGGCGACCGCGATCAGCGAGTTGCCGCCCGACTCGAAGAAGTCGTCCTGCACGGAGACCGCCTCGACCTCCTCGTACTTGAGCGCCGCCGCCCAGATCTCGGTGAGCCGCTTCTCGGTGCGGGTGCGCGGCAGCACGTGCGGGCGGCCGTGCAGGCCCGCGTTGACGACGGCCAGCTCGCCCAGCGCCTTGGTGTCGACCTTGCCGTTGGCGGAGTGCGGCAGCCGGTCGAGGACGACGACCCGGTTCGGGATCATGTAGTCGGGCAGGTGGTTGACCAGGTCGTCGCGGATCATCTCCGCGGGGCCCTTCATGTGGACGGTGTCCTCGTACATGCCCTCGCTGAGCCGCTGTTCCTCGCTGACCCGGCCGCCGACGAAGAAGTACGAGGGGCCGGTCGCGCGGCCCGCCGCCGTCAGGACCTCGTCCATGCGGCGGGCGGCCGGCAGCGGGTTGCCCGACATGGAGCTGTAGCCGGAGGACATGAACCCGAGTCCGTGCCCGCCGAGTTGGAGCCGCTGCAGGGCGCGGCCGAGGTCGATGTAGGCGCGCCAGGGCTCCGTGCTCCGGCTGATCGCCGTGATGCCGAGGCTCGCCCGCTCGTACACCGCCTGGTTGATCGCGATGACGTGCTTCTTCTCGACCAGGCCGGGCGACAGGAGGGTCAGCCCGCCGTCCTCGTAGGCGTACTGGCCCTCCGGGAGGTCGGCGATCCGGTCCGGGTGGGCCTGGACGTAGAGGTCGACCTCCGCCTCCGTCGCCGCGGCCGACTCCTCGTCGTACGGCACCAGCTCGAAGACGCCCAGGTCCACGATGCCCTCGGGGGCTCCCGGCGCCCCGCCGCGCACCGGGCGGATCGCGAGGCCCAGGCCCGGCAGAATCTCCTCGAACAGACCGACCATGTGGCCGGCCTCGATCTCCAGCACCTCGCGGATGTTGTTCCGGTAGACCGGCTCGATCGCCGCCCACCTGCCGCGGAACCCGAAGCGCACCAGGGGCTCCCCCTCGGCGGTGCCCGGCTCCATCAGGTGCAGCCGGTGGTGGACCGGGTGGTGGTAGTACGTGCCGGGCTCCAGGCCCGCGATCCCGCGCACCTCCACGTACAGCTGCGTCGCGTAGAGCGCGCCCGGCGAGGCGTAGCCGTACTTCGGGAGCAGCCGCTCCTCGCTGGCGAACTGGCCGAACCAGCGCAGGATCTCGCCCAGGTCGGCGGCGGTCAGGCTGCCGACCGGGCGCGAGCCGATGTCCTCGGGGCGGCGGGCCAGGGCGGCGAGGACGTCGGCCCGGGTGACCGGGCCGCCCTCGTAGAAGCGGTAGGTCTTGCGCGCGAAGACGGTGCGGCGCATCCGCTCGGTGGGGGTGCGGCCGGGGAGCCCGACGACGGGGCGGCCGGCGAGGGCGGCGGCGTCGAGGGTGCCCGCGTTGGACAGCTGCGCCTTGACCTGGAGCTTGGACTCCTTGGACTGGTGGTGGGCGCCGTGGTTGCCCTGGTCCATCAGGGCGGCTTCCTTCGGGGAGAGCTCGACGCAGGCGACCAGGTTCTGGAAGCCGGTGCGGGGCTCGTTCTTCACGATGACGGCCGCGGACTTCACCCAGTCGTGGTTCTCGATGGCGAGCGCGATCTCGTCGAGCTCGACGCGGAAGCCGCGGAGCTTGATCTGGTTGTCGGCGCGGCCGGCGAACTGGACGGTGCCGTCCTCGTTCCAGGTGGCCAGGTCGCCGGTGCGGTAGAGCCGTTCGCCGTCCTCGGCGGTGATGAAGCGCTCGGCCGTGAGCTCGGGCCGGTCCAGGTACCCCCGCGCCACCTGGACGCCGCCGATGCACAGCTCGCCGTCGCGTATGTGGAAGCTCGTCTCGTACGCCGGTCTGCCGATCGGGATCGCGGAGGGCCCGTCGGCGACGGTGGCGCGGTCCACGGTGTGGGAGGAGGCGTTGATGGTGCACTCGGTCGGGCCGTACAGGTTGACCAGCTCGGCCCCGGGCAGCTCGGCGAGCAGCTGCACGGCGAGGTTGCGGGAGAGGATCTCGCCGCCCGAGTAGACCCGGCGCAGGCTCGTGCAGGAGCCGAGGCGCTCGGTGTCGACGAGGGCCTGGAGCAGGGTGGGGACGCCCTGGAGCATGGTGACGTCGTACCGGCGGATGGTGTCGATCAGCCCCTCGGGGTCGCGGTAGACGCCGGGCGGGCCCATGGCGACGCGGGCGCCGACGGCGGAGGCGAGGATCTCCCACTGGGCCGCGTCGAAGGACATGGGGGTCTTCTGGACGACGACGGCGTCCGGGCCGAGCGCGTGCTCGGCGCCCATCCAGCGCAGCTGCGCGGCGAGGGAGCGGTGCTCGACCATGACGCCCTTGGGCTTGCCGGTGGAGCCCGAGGTGTAGATGACGTACGCGAGTTGGGACGGGCTCAGCTCCACCTCGGTGATGGGCGGTTCCTCGCCGGCGGTGCGCCAGGCGTGCTGGACGGCGTCCTTGAGGGTGACCACGGTGGTGCCGGGCGGGGCGAGTTCGGCGACGCGCTCGCGGAAGCGCTCCTGGGTGAAGACGATCCGGGCGCCGCTGTCCTCGATCATGTAGCGCAGGCGCTCCTCGGGGTACTCCGGGGAGAGCGGGACGTAGGCACCGCCGGAGAACAGCACGCCCCACGTGCCGATCACCAGTTCGAGTGAAGGTTCGACGTGCACGCCGATCCGCTCGTCGGCGCGCACGCCCAAGGTGCGGAGGTACGCGGCGAGGACGGCGGCGCCCTCGTGGAGCTCGCGGAACGACAGGCCGTCGTCGCCGAAGACGACGGCGGTGTCCTCCGGCCGCCGTGCCGCCTGGTCGCGCAGGAGCCGGTCGAGCGTCTCCCGCGGTGTCACCGTGCTGGGCATGAAGGTCCTCTTCGTGAGTGAAAGGGGTGGGCCCCGGTCCCGAAGGACCGGGGCCCGCCACCCTCAGCGGTAGATGAGTAGTTCCTGCTCCGTCGCGCCCGTCAGTTCGTAGCGGGTCCGTACCAGCGGGCGTCCCGAATAGATGCGGATCAAGGTCGCCGCGTCCCCGTGGAAGCGGGCCGGCGGCCGGCCCTCGATCTCGTTGCCGAGGGCGACCTCGCCGTCCCGGTCCGCGAGCACCCCGACCAGCCGGGGGGTCTCCCGCTTGCGGCTGGTGACGGAGAGCAGCGGCAGGGCCAGGTCGAGGGCGTCCCCGCAGTAGGCCCCGGGTTCGCCGAAGGCCTCCCGTACGTCCCCGGCGTGGACCCACTCGCCGAGCGCGACCGCGTCGAGCCGGCCGTCCTCCCGCTCGGCGATCACCGGGCCGGCCTCGGTGAGGCCCCGCTCCAGCTCGTCGAGGACCCGGTCGAGCGGCCAGTCCTCCCGCTCGGCCACGTCGCAGGCGTTGGCCTCGGGCAGGAACACGCCCTCCTCCAGCCGCCCCTCGACGATCCTGACCAGGGCCGCCCCGCAGTGCGCGAGCACCTGCCGGGCGGTCCAGCCCGGGCAGGCCGTGCGGAGCTCGAACGCCTCGGCGGGCGTCCGGCGCAGCAGCGGCATCAGCAGGTCCCGCTCCGTCTTCAGGAGGTGGTCCGGGAGCCAGGGGTCACGTCTGTCGTGCGTGTCGTCGGTACACATCAGTAGCGGTAGTGGTCCGGCTTGTACGGGCCCTCCACCGGGACGCCGATGTACGCGGCCTGCTCCGGGCGGAGGGTGGTGAGCCGGACGCCCAGGGCGTCCAGGTGCAGCCGGGCGACCTTCTCGTCGAGGTGCTTCGGCAGCGTGTAGACGCCGACGGGGTACTCGGCGGTCTTGGTGAAGAGCTCGATCTGGGCCAGGGTCTGGTCCGCGAAGGAGTTCGACATCACGAAGGAGGGGTGGCCGGTCGCGTTGCCCAGGTTGAGCAGGCGGCCCTCCGACAGCACGATGACGACCTTGCCGTCGGGGAAGGTCCAGGTGTGGACCTGCGGCTTGACCTCGTCCTTGACGATGCCGTCGATCTTGGCCAGGCCGGCCATGTCGATCTCGTTGTCGAAGTGGCCGATGTTCCCGACGATCGCCTGGTGCTTCATGCGGGCGATGTCGGACGCCATGATGATGTCCTTGTTGCCCGTGGTGGTGATGAAGATGTCGGCGGTCTCGACGACGTCCTCCAGGGTCGCCACCTGGTAGCCGTCCATCGCCGCCTGGAGGGCGCAGATGGGGTCGATCTCGGTGATGATCACCCGGGCGCCCTGGCCGCGCAGCGACTCCGCCGAGCCCTTGCCGACGTCGCCGTAGCCGAAGACGACGGCGGTCTTGCCGCCGATGAGGACGTCGGTGGCGCGGTTGATGCCGTCGATCAGGGAGTGCCGGCAGCCGTACTTGTTGTCGAACTTCGACTTGGTGACGGCGTCGTTCACGTTGATCGCCGGGAAGAGCAGCTCGCCCTCGCGGTGCATCTCGTAGAGGCGGTGGACACCGGTGGTGGTCTCCTCCGTCACGCCGCGGATCTCGGCGGCGATCGTCCCCCAGTCGAGCGGGCTGTTCTCCAGCAGGGCGCGGACGACGGCCAGCTCCTCGTTGGAGGCCTCCGGCAGCGCACCGGTCTTGCGGTACTCCACACCCTTGTGGACGAGGAGCGTGGCGTCGCCGCCGTCGTCCAGGATCATGTTGGGGCCGTCGGCGTCCGGCCAGGTCAGCGCCTGCTCGGTGCACCACCAGTACTCCTCCAGGGTCTCGCCCTTCCAGGCGAAGACCGGGATGCCGGCGGCGGCGATCGCGGCGGCCGCGTGGTCCTGGGTGGAGTAGATGTTGCAGGACACCCAGCGGACCTCGGCGCCGAGCGCGACGAGCGTCTCGATCAGCACGGCGGTCTGCACCGTCATGTGCAGGGAGCCGGTGATCCGGGCCCCGGCCAGCGGCTGCCGCTCGGCGTACTCGCGGCGGATCGCCATCAGGCCGGGCATCTCGTGCTCGGCGAGGGTGATCTCCTTGCGGCCGAACTCCGCGAGGCCGATGTCGGCGACCTTGTAGTCGGAAAACACAGCACCGGTGGACTCAGACACGTGCGAGGCTCCTTGAGGCGTGGATCGAACGGTGGATTTCGAGGGCGGCGGTGCTCTTGTTGAGCGTGATGTAGTGCAGGCCCGGGGCGCCCTCGTCGAGCAGCCGCAGGCCCATCGCGGTGGCGTGCTCGACCCCGATCCGGTAGGCGGCGGCCGGGTCGTCCTTCGCGGCCTCCAGGCGGTGCGCCAGGTCCTCCGGGAAGGCCGCGTCCGACAGCTCCGCGAAGCGGCGGATCTGCCGCACGTCGGTGGCGGGCATGATCTCCGGGATGATCGGGGTGTCGCAGCCGGCCGCCGCGACCCGGTCCCGCAGCCGCAGGTAGTCCTCGGGGTCGAAGAACATCTGCGTGATGGCGTAGTCGGCGCCCGCCCGGCACTTGGCGACGAAGTGCGCCAGGTCGCTCGCCGGGTCGGGCGAGCGCGGATGGCCCTCCGGGAAGGCCGCCACGCCGATCCGGAACTCGCCCAGCGAGCGCACGAGTTCGACGAGCTCGTAGGCGTACGTGAAGCCGTCCGGGTGCGGGGTCCACGGCGCCCGCGGATCGCCCGGCGGATCGCCGCGCAGCACCAGGACGTCCCGCACGCCGGCGTCCGCGTAGGCGCCGATGATCGCCCGCAGCTCGGCGACCGAGTGGCCGACGGCCGTCAGGTGCGCGACCGGCCGCAGCGTGGTCTCGGTGACGATCCGCTTGGTCACCTCGATGGTGCGGTCGCGGGACGAGCCGCCCGCGCCGTACGTCACGGAGACGAAGTCCGGCGCGAGGGCCTCCACCCGCCGGATCGCGTCCCACAGGGTCTGTTCGCCCTTGTCGGTCTTCGGCGGGAAGAACTCGAAGGAGAAGGTCGGGTTCACAGGCGTCTGCCTCCCGCGTTGAAGTAGCTGGCCTCCGGGTGGTGCACGACGAAGGCGTCCGTCGACTGCTCGGGGTGCAGCTGGTACTCCTCCGAGAGCTCGACCCCGATCCGCTCGGGCCGCAGCAGCTCGGCGATCTTGGCCCGGTCCTCCAGGTCGGGGCAGGCCGGGTAGCCCAGCGAATAGCGGCAGCCCTGGTACTCGGTCCGCAGCATCCCCTCGATGCCCTCCGGGTCGGCGCCCCCGATGCCCCACTCGGCGCGCACCCGGCCGTGCCAGCACTCGGCCAGCGCCTCGGCCAACTGCACCGACAGGCCGTGGAGTTCGAGGTAGTCGCGATAGGCGTCGGCGGCGAAGAGCTTCGCCGTCTCCTCCCCGATCCGCGAACCGACGGTGACGACCTGGAGGGCGAGGACGTCGACCTCGCCGGAGTCCTCCGCGCGGAAGAAGTCGGCCAGGCAGAGGCGGCGGCCCCGCTGTTGGCGGGGGAAGGAGAAGCGGGTCCGCTCGCCTCCGTCCTCGTCCAGGACGATCAGGTCGTCGCCCTTGGACACACAGGGGAAGTAGCCGTACACGACGGCCGCTTCGAGGAGCTGGTCCGTCTGCAGCCGGTCCAGCCAGCCGCGCAGCCGCGGCCGGCCCTCCGACTCGATCGTGGCCGCGTCCTTGAGCCCCCACTGCCCCTTGAACAGGGCGCTCTCGTCGAGCCAGGAGGCGTACTCGGCGAGCTGGATCCCCTTGACGACCCTCGTGCCGAGGAACGGCGGCTCCGGTACGGGGTTGTCGACGGCCACGTCGGAACGCCCGGCCGGCTCGGGCTCCCGCACCTCCAGGACGGGGGTCACCCGCTTCGGCACCCGGCGCTGCTTCAGCTCCGGCAGGGTGGCGCCCGGCACGCCCCGCTTCACCGCCATGAGGGCGTCCATCAGGCGCAGGCCCTCGAAGGCGTCGCGGGCGTAGCGGACCTCGCCCCGGTACAGCTCGTGCAGGTCCTGTTCGACGTACGCCCGGGTGAGGGCGGCTCCGCCGAGGATCACCGGGTACTTGGCCGCCAGCTCGCGCTGGTTCAGCTCCTCCAGGTTCTCCTTCATGATCACCGTGGACTTGACCAGGAGGCCCGACATGCCGATGACGTCGGCGCGGTGCTCCTCGGCGGCCTCCAGGATCGCGGAGACGGGCTGCTTGATGCCGATGTTGACGACGTTGTAGCCGTTGTTGGAGAGGATGATGTCGACGAGGTTCTTGCCGATGTCGTGGACGTCCCCGCGGACCGTGGCGAGGACGATGGTGCCCTTGCCCTCGGCGTCCGACTTCTCCATGTGCGGCTCCAGGTAGGCCACCGCGTTCTTCATGACCTCGGCGGACTGGAGCACGAACGGCAGCTGCATCTGGCCCGAGCCGAAGAGCTCGCCGACCGTCTTCATGCCGTCCAGGAGGATGTCGTTGACGATCTCCAGGGCCGGGCGCACCGCGAGCGCCGCGTCCAGGTCGGCCTCCAGGCCGTTCTTCTCGCCGTCGATGATCCGCCGCTTCAGCCGCTCCTCCAGCGGCAGCGCCAGCAGCTCCTCGGCCTTGCCGGCCTTCAGGGACTTCGCGGTGGCGCCCTCGAAGAGCTCCAGGAGCCGCTGGAGCGGGTCGTAGCCCTCCCGCCGCCGGTCGTAGATCAGGTCGAGCGCGACCTCGACCTGCTCCGGCTCCAGGCGGGCGATCGGCAGGATCTTCGACGCGTGGACGATGGCCGAGTCCAGACCGGCCTTCACGCACTCGTCGAGGAAGACCGAGTTCAGCACCAGCCGCGCGGCCGGGTTCAGGCCGAAGGAGATGTTGGACAGGCCCAGGGTCGTCTGGACGTCCGGATGCCGCCGCTTCAGCTCGCGGATCGCCTCGATGGTGGCGATGCCGTCCTTGCGGGACTCCTCCTGACCCGTGCAGATGGTGAACGTGAGGGTGTCGATCAGGATGTCCGACTCCCTGATCCCCCAGTTCTCCGTGAGGTCGCCGATCAGCCGCTCCGCGATGGCGACCTTGTTCTCGACGGTACGGGCCTGGCCCTCCTCGTCGATGGTCAGCGCCATCAGCGCCGCCCCGTGCTCCCGCGCCAGCGACGTGACCTGCGCGAACCGCGACTCGGGCCCGTCACCGTCCTCGTAGTTGACCGAGTTGAGCACGGCCCGGCCGCCCAGCTTCTCCAGGCCGGCCCGCAGCACGCCGACCTCGGTGGAGTCCAGCACGATCGGCAGCGTGGACGCGGTCGCGAACCGGCCGGCCAGCTCCGCCATGTCGGCGACGCCGTCCCGGCCCACGTAGTCCACGCACAGGTCCAGCATGTGCGCGCCCTCGCGGATCTGGTCCCGCGCCATCTCGACGCAGTCGTCCCAGCGGCCCTCCAGCATGGCCTCGCGGAACTGCTTCGACCCGTTGGCGTTGGTCCGCTCGCCGATCGCCAGGTACGAGGTGTCCTGGCGGAACGGCACGTGGCTGTAGAGGGAGGAGGCGCCCGGCTCGACGACCGGGGTCCTCGGCTTCACGGCCGCGCCCCGCACCCGCTCCACGATCTCGCGCAGGTGCTCGGGGGTGGTGCCGCAGCAGCCGCCGACCAGCGCCGGGCCGTAGTCCCGTACGAACGCCTCCTGGGCGTCGGCCAGTTCGGACGGCGTCAGGGGATAGTGCGCGCCGTCCGAGGTGAGCACCGGCAGGCCCGCGTTGGGCATGACGGAGAGGGGGATCCGGGCGTGCCGGGACAGGTGGCGCAGGTGCTCGGCCATCTCGGCGGGACCGGTGGCGCAGTTGAGGCCGATCATGTCGATGCCGAGCGGCTCCAGCGCGGTCAGCGCCGCCCCGATCTCGGAGCCGAGCAGCATGGTGCCCGTCGTCTCGACGGTCACCTGCACGATCAGCGGCAGGTCGAGCCCGCACCAGTCCAGGGCCTGGCGGGCGCCGATGACGGCCGCCTTGGTCTGGAGCAGGTCCTGCGAGGTCTCGACGAGCAGGGCGTCGGCGCCGCCGCGGATCAGGCCCTCGGCGTTCTGCCGGAAGGCGTCGCGCAGCGGCTCGTACGTGATGTGCCCGAGGGTCGGCAGCTTGGTGCCGGGGCCCATCGAGCCGAGCACCCAGCGGGGGCGCCCGTCGGCGGCCGTGTGGGCGTCGGCGGTGGTGCGGGCGATCCGGGCGCCGGCCTCGGACAGCTCGTACACCCGGTCCTCGATGCCGTACTCGGCCAGCGCGGCCAGGTTGGCGCCGAAGGTGTTGGTCTCCACGCAGTCCACGCCGACCGAGAAGTAGGCGTCGTGGACGGAGGCCACGATGTCGGGCCGGGTGACGTTGAGGATCTCGTTGCAGCCCTCCAGCTGCTGGAAGTCGTCCATCGAGGGGTCGGCGGCCTGGAGCATGGTGCCCATCGCCCCGTCGGCCACCACGACCCGCGTGGCGAACTCCTCCCGCAGTGAACGCCTTCCCTGGCTCATGTCAGCCCCCTCAGATGGGTGAGGAGCGACGCCGTGCAGCCCACTCCGTAGGTCGTCCTGATCCGGTCCAGGAGCGGATCCCGGTGCAGCCGGTACTCCTGTGTCCCCACGTAGTCGAGGACGGTGGCGGCGACCGCGCAGCCCAGCTGGGCCGCGCACCGCTCGGGCACGCCCCACAGCGTTCCGGCGAGGAAGCCGGCCCGGAAGGCGTCGCCGACGCCCGTCGGGTCGACCACGCCCGCCACCGGCACCGCCGGCACGGCCAGCGGGGCACGGCCCTCGCCGCGGATCCGCACGCCGGCCTCGCCGTGGGTGGTGATCCAGGTGCCGACGCGGCGCAGCACGTCCGCCTCGGACCAGCCGGTCTTCTCGTGCAGCAGGGCGGTCTCGTACTCGTTGGTGAACAGGAAGCGGGCCCCGTCCACCAGTTCCCGCACCTGGCCGCCGTCGAGCCGCGCGAGCTGCTGCGACGGGTCGGCGGCGAAGGGGACGCCCAGCTCACGGCAGGTGCGGGAGTGCCGGAGCATCGCCTCGGGGTCGTCCGGGGAGACCAGGACGAGCTCCAGACGCCCGGTCCGGGCGACGACCTCCCGCAGGTCGATCTCGCGGGCCTCGGCCATCGCTCCGGCGTAGAAGGTGGCGATCTGGTTCTGCGCCCGGTCGGTGGTACAGACGAACCGGGCGGTGTGGAGCGACTCGCTGACGCGCACCGAGTCGGTGTCCACACCGTGGTCCTTGAGCCAGATCCGGTACGGCTCGAAGTCGGCCCCGACCGCGCCCACCAGAACGGGACGCAGGCCGAGCACGCCGAGTCCGAAGGCGATGTTCGCTGCCACTCCGCCGCGCCTGACCTCCAGGTTGTCGGCGAGGAACGACAGGGAGACCCGGTCGAGCCGGTCGGCGAGCAGCTGCTCGCTGAACCAGCCGGGGAAGGTCATCAGATGGTCGGTCGCGATGGATCCGGTGACAGCGATACGCATGACGGCTCTCCTCAGATCCCCGCGGCCTTCTTCAGCCGCTCCACCCGGTCGGTGCGCTCCCAGGTGAACTCCGGCAGTTCCCGGCCGAAGTGCCCGTACGCGGCGGTGGCCGCGTAGATCGGGCGCTTCAGGTCCAGGTCGCGGATGATCGCGGCCGGCCGCAGGTCGAAGACCTCGGAGACGGCTTCCTGGATGCGCTCGTCCGGGAGGGTCCCGGTGCCGAAGGTCTCGACGAAGAGACCGACCGGCTCGGCCTTGCCGATCGCGTACGCGACCTGCACCTCGGCCCGGCGGGCGAGCCCGGCGGCGACGATGTTCTTCGCCACCCAGCGCATCGCGTAGGCGGCCGAGCGGTCCACCTTCGACGGGTCCTTGCCGGAGAAGGCACCGCCGCCGTGGCGGGCCATGCCGCCGTAGGTGTCGATGATGATCTTCCGGCCGGTGAGTCCGGCGTCGCCCATCGGGCCGCCGACCTCGAAGCGCCCGGTCGGGTTGACCAGGAGCCGGTAGCCGTCGGACTCCAGGGTCACGCCCTCCTCGACGAGCTCCTTGAGGACGTGCTCGACGACGTACTCGCGCACGTCCGGGGTGAGCAGGCCCTCGACGGAGATGTCGGCGGCGTGCTGCGAGGAGACGACCACCGTGTCGAGGCGGACCGGCTTGTCGCCGTCGTACTCGATGGTGACCTGGGTCTTGCCGTCGGGCCGCAGGTACGGGACGGTGCCGTTCTTGCGGACCTCGGTCAGCCGGCGCGACAGACGGTGGGCCAGCGCGATCGGCAGCGGCATCAGCTCGGCGGTGTCGTCGCAGGCGTAGCCGAACATCAGGCCCTGGTCGCCGGCGCCCTGGGCGGCGAGCTCGTCCTCCACGCCCTCCACGCGGGCTTCGTGCGCGGTGTCGACGCCCTGCGCGATGTCCGGCGACTGGGCGCCGATGGACACCGACACGCCGCAGGAGGCGCCGTCGAAGCCCTTCGCGGAGGAGTCGTAGCCGATGTCCAGGACGGCGTCGCGGACGAGCTGCGCGATCGGCGCGTAGGCCCCGGTGGTGACCTCGCCGGCGATGTGGACCTGACCGGTGGTGATCAGGGTCTCCACGGCGACGCGGGAGGACGGGTCCTGGGCGAGCAGCGCGTCCAGGATGGTGTCGCTGATCCGGTCGGCGATCTTGTCGGGGTGTCCCTCGGTGACGGACTCCGAGGTGAACAGGCGGCGGCTCATGCCTGGGCCTCCGCCGGGGTCTTGAAGAAGTGCTGCTCGATGGCACCGAGGGTGCGGATGGAGTCGACCTCCAGGGTCTCCATCTGGATGGCGGTGCCGCTCTCCTGCTCCAGCAGGAAGACGAACTCGACGAAGGACAGCGAGTCGATGAGCCGGTTCTCGATCAGGTCGAGGTCGGGCGCGATGTCCTCGCGCTCGGGGTGGCGCTCGAGGATCCAGTTCTTCACCGTCTGCAGGCCGTCGGCCATGATTGCTCTCCTTTTAGCTACTGCTGCTGTGAAAGGGGGTGGGGGCGGAAGGGGTGGGGGCGATGATCGGCGCGGCGACCGCGACCGCATAGTCCACGTCGTGGCTGATGGACACGGTGATCTCCGAGATGCCGGACTCGGCGGCCATGTCGGCCGCGGGCCCGTACAGCTCCACGAGCGGCCAGCCGCCCTCGGAGCGGCGTACGACGATGTCCGGCCAGGGCAGGAACCTGCCGCGGACCCGTAACGTCTTGAAGGCCGCTTCCTTGGCCGCGATCCGCCCGCACAGGCTCAGTACGTCGAGCCCGCCGGAGGTGCGGCAGTCGTCGAGTTCACCGGGGGTGAGCATCCGCTCGAAGAACTTCTCCCCGTACTGCGCGAGAAGCCTGCGGACACGGTTGACGGACACGATGTCCATGCCGAGGTTCGCCCAGCCCAGGCCGCCCGCCGGCGGGGCCACGGGACGGGCCGTCACGTCAGATCACCGGCCCGGCCGCGACACTCGCATCGGCCCGCAGTCGGGCGTTCGCGTCGAGCACCGCCTGCGTGGCGGACTCCCAGCTGCCGTGCCGCCGGGTCAGTGCCGACAGCCAGCGCTCCAGGCCGAAGGCGACGCAACTGGTGAAGGCGGGGCCTCCGGTGGACGCCAGCGCGATGTCGCAGCGGTCGCCGAAGAAGTTCCGGTGCGTGTTGACCGAGGCGATGGCCAGGTCCTCGTACAGGAACTCGTACTTCACCGGCGTGAGCCGCTGGAGCACCGCCTTGGAGCTGCCCTTGTCGAAGAACGGGTCGCAGGCGGCCTCCTTGCGCAGCGGCAGGTCGAGCGCCGCGGCGAAGGCGTGGATCCGGGCGGTGAAGTCGGCCAGGTGGTCCTCGGCGTGCTGCTGCGCGCCGATGGCCACGATCTCCCTCATGCGGAAGCCGAGCTGGCGCCGCATGCCCTCGTAATGCGTCTCCTTGCGGAAGCACCAGGAGCAGATCGTGACGAGCGTGTCGTCGGCGACCGACTGGCCCTGGTGCGTCAGGTAGACGGCGTAGCAGGACGCCGAGGGCAGTCCGAGCGCGGCCTGTTCGAGCGCGGCGGTCGGAAAGCGGCCGGTGTCGGCGGAGAACGGGACGGTCTCGCGTCGCTCGAGGTCGAGCGAGGTGGCGACGACCGCCTGGTGGGGGAAGTTGTCGTAGTAGTCCAGCTTGGCCAGCTCGGCGGCCGGCAGCAGCGGGGGCATGGTCATCGGGCGGGCGCCCGCGGCCACTCCCCAGCCTTCGAAGGTGTCGTCGAGGAGCCGCAGCAGGCGGGTCCCCTCGGGGCCCATCGTGGGCAGGCCCCTGGTCTCCCCGACGGTCTCGGGGCTCGTCAAGGTCATGGTCTCGTCACCTCTCGGGTGGGAGGCCTCCGGGAAGCTCCGGGCTCCGGGTGGGGACCGGGTCTCCGGGGAGGTCTCCTGGGCGGGTTCAGACGACGGGCAGCGTGTCGTCGGTGAAGATCCCGGTCTTCAGGAAGAAGGACAGCGGCTTGCGGATGGCCTTGCGCTCGTGCGGGCGGCGGCGCTCGTCGGCGACGAGGGAGTTGCGCAGCGCGAGCGGGTCGGGGATGCCGGCGTCCCGGTACACGTGGGGGTTGTAGAGCGAGTTGGTGCTGTAGACGACGTACCGCTTGAGGTACGCCTCCACCTCCCGCACCCGCTCGGCGCTCACGGCCTGGCACATGCGCTGGAAGAGCAGCGAGACCAGCTCGCGGCCGAAGGCGATGTGCCGTGACTCGTCCTGGTGGTGGATGCGGTTGACCTCGCGGATGGTGTGGCACAGGCTCGCGTCCCTGGCCATCCGGGAGTTGTAGTGGTCGACCAGCTCCTCGAAGAACAGGATGCGGGTGAAGACGAGGAAGTTCTCGACCTCGGGCTCCCAGGCGGCGTCGGCGCGCATGGCGGTGGAGCCGTAGATCTTGTTGCCGTAGCGCCGGCAGAACTCGGAGAAGAACCACATGTGTTCGTTCTCCTCGCCGATGAAGTGGTGGAAGAAGTCCGAGGGGACCTCGAAGCCCGGCATGTGGATCCGGCCGACGACCTCGATGAGGAGCTCGCGGATGCCGTGCACGTTGAGGCTGTAGAAGTTGATGGACTCCCACTTCGAGAGGCGCTGAAGCGTTTCCTCGCCGAGGGTCTCGAAGTGCTCGGTGCCGTAGACGGTGAGCAGCTCCGGCGTCATCCAGTAGCGGTTCTCCTCCAGCGTCTCGGGCCACTGGAAGGTCTGGTACGGGTTGTAGTAGTCCTCGACGGAGCGCTCGCTGAGGCGCTCCAGGACCTCCATGAACCGGTCGGTGACGGGCAGCGGGGCGGTGACGCCCATGGTGTGACTCCTCGGGACTCGTGGGGCGATGGGCTCGGGGGGCCGGACGGGACCCGGGGAGCCGCAGGGCCGGACTGTCGGGGTGGAACCCTCAGGGCCGGACTGTCGGTGGGGTCCCTCAGGGACGGACCTCGTAGACCGCGTTGACCGGGGTCTCGGTGGCGCGCCGCCAGCGGGTGAAGCCGGCCTCCTCGGCGATCGCCCGGAAGGCCTTCTCGCCGGAGTGGTTGCCGAGCGCGTGCGGGCCGCGCTGGGCGACGGCGACGGGCAGGCACATCACGGCGGACAGGGCCATGAACATGCGGGCCGCGGGGGTCTGGGTGTCGATGTCGGCGGGCGAGACGTTCGACTCGACGAGCATCCAGGTGCCGTCCTTGTCGAGCGACTTGAGCACGTGCGAGGCGGCGGCCACCGGGTCGCCCATGTCGTGCAGGGCGTTGAAGAAGCAGACCAGGTCGTAGCCGGTGCCCGGGTAGTCGTCGGCGGAGGCGACCTCGAAGACGACCCGGTCGGACAGGCCGGCCTCCTCGGCGAGCTGCCGGGCGATGCTGATGGCCTCCTCGGAGTAGTCGAAGCCGTGCACGGTGGCGTTCGGGAAGGCCTTGGCGATGAGCAGCGTGGTGTGGCCGACGCCGCAGCCGACGTCCACGACGGTGCCGCCGTCGCCGAGCTTCTCGATGACGTCGTGCAGCGCGGGCAGCCAGTCCGGGACCAGCTTGTGCTCGTAGGTCGGCTGGAAGAAGGAGCCCATGCCGGTGTCGAGGGCCGCGTCGTGCTCGGCCCAGCCCACGCCGTCACCCGTCCTGTACGCCTCGACGAGCAGGTCCTCGGTGGCGTACAGCGCCTTGAGGGCGGTGAAGAAGCCGGCCGCGAAGGTGACCGCGGTGGGGTCGGCCAGCACCTCGACGTGGTCGGCGGGCAGCGTGTACGTGAGCGAGCTCGGGTGCCGCTCGACGTACCCGGCGGAGAGCTGGGCGTGCAGCCACTCCTCGATGTAGCGCTCGTCCGTGCCGGTCTTCCCGGCGAGCTCGGCCGAGGTCAGCGGGCCGTGCTCGGCGAGCGCCTTGTACAGGCCGAGCCGCTCGCCGATGGCGACGGTGAGGCCGCGCACGGCCGCGCCGGCGTCGGTGATGACTCTCTGGTGGAAGTCGTGGGCGCTCATGCGGCCGTCTCCTCCTCGTATCCGTGGGCGGGCAGGTCGCAGGTGAACAGGAAGGAGCGGGGGACGCGCGGGACGTTGCGGGCCGGGACCGGGTAGGGCCAGCGGTCGAAGTCCGCGCCGGGCTCACCCGGCTGCCTGACCTCGCGCACGGCCCAGCCGCAGGCGTCGAGCAGCGCCTCGGGCTCCTCGGTGCCGAAGAGCCAGGGGTTGCCGTCCTCCTTCAGCGCGTTCATGAAGGTGCGGGCGAGCGGGTTCTCCAGGGCGGCCCTGGAGATGACGTCGCCGAGCAGCACGGAGCCGGGCGCCGCGTGCGCGGAGAGCGTCGAGATCAGGGTCCGCACGGCCTCCTCGGGGAGGAAGAACAGCAGGCCCTCGACGACCCACAGGACGGGCTCGTCGCTCTTCCATCCCGCCTCCTTCAGGGCGCCGGTCCAGTCCTGGGTGAGGTCGACCGGGATCGGCACGCGGGTGCGGCCGGCCGGCAGCGGCTCGTCCTTCAGCATCTCGGCCTTGGCCTCCAGGAGGGCCGGGCGGTCGAGCTCGTAGACGGTGACGCCGTCGGGCCAGGGCAGCCGGAAGAACCGGGTGTCCATGCCGGCGGCGAGGAAGACCACCTGGCGGATGCCGCGCTCCTGCACCGCCGCGACGATGGCGCGGTCCAGGTAGGTGGTGCGGATGGCGAGGAACGGCACGATGCCGCCCCCGTCGTAGCGCTCGAGCAGTTCGAAGCCGATCTGGTCGGCGACGGTGCGCGCGTACGGATCGGCGAACAGCCGGTCCTCGCGCTCGGTCTCCAGGGCGCGCGCCGCGGCGGTCCACTGGGCGGTGCGGGATACGGCCTCCACAGGAGGTCCCCCTTCACTTGGTTGGCGGGAATGCCGGAGTACGGGAGTACGGGCGGTGCGGACGGCCGTGCTCAGTCGCGTACCTGTTCAGGTCAGGCGCTCATGGCCGCTGCGGGGGCGCTCTTCTCGGCGCGCGCGTGCGTGCGCGGGCGCGCGCAGCATCCGATCGGGTCCTGGGCCGCGGGCATCGACGACAGATGTCCGACCTCGGTCCCGGCGGGGCGGCGCCGGAAGATGCTGTGCAGGATCATGCTGAACACGGCCGTCCCGTCGGCGGCCACCAGCGTGCAGCGCGGCTTGACGGTGCCGCTGGTGGGGTTGAACGGCGACGGGGTGGCGGCGAGGACCTCCACCCGTGCCGTGAGGACGTCCCCGGGACGTACGGGACGCAGGTAGCGGACCTCGTCGATCCCGGGCGAGCCCATACAGAAGCTGTAGGCGAGCAGGCCGTCGACGTAGCGCCGCATGAACATCGACTGGGTGTGGAAACCGCTGGCGATCAGACCGCCGAACTGGGATTCCGCGGCGAGCTCGGGGTCCGTGTGGAAGGGCTGCGGATCGAAGCGCCTGCCGAACTCCAGCACCTCCTCCGCCGTGACGGTGACGGTGCCCAGCTCGTGGATGTCGCCGGGCCGGAAGTCCTCGAAGTAGCGCATCACGCGCCCCCCCTGACCTAGGAGTGGTCGTTCGTTCCTTTGTTCCTTGGCACTACCCAATCTACGAATTCACCATTTATTTTGTCAACCCAAAAGAAGGCTCAAATGACCCCATCCGCCGGGGTCTTCACCGCCCTCGCCGGCCAGTGCGCGCTCGATGTCGCCCCACAGGTCCTCGACGCCCTCGATGCCGACCGACATGCGCACCAGACCGGCCCCGATCCCGGCCGCCTCCAGCGCCTCCGCGTCCAGTTCGCGGTGCGAGGTGGAGGCCGGATGGGTCACCAGGCTCTCCACCCCGCCCAGCGACAGCGCGAGCTTCGCCACCCGCACCCGCTCGATGAACGCCCGCCCCGCCTCCCGGCCACCGGCCAGCTCGAAGGAGAGCAGCCCGCCGCCCCCGGCCAGCACCTTGCGGGCCGTGGCGTACGAGGGGTGGCCGGCGAGCCACGGGTAGTGCACCGCGGTCACGTCGCTGCGGCCCGCGAGCCGCTCGGCGAGCACCGCCGCGTTGGCGCAGTGCTCGCGCATCCGCAGCGGCAGCGTGGGTATCCCGCGCAGCGTCAGCCAGGCGGCGAACGGGTCCGCGCAGGCGCCCAGTTCGACCGTCCGCGGCCACACCTTCCGGCGCAGCGCGTCGTCCGCGAAGACCGCGGCGCCGCCCAGCACGTCCGAGTGGCCGGAGAGGTACTTGGTGGTGGAGTGCACCACGATGTCCGCGCCCAGCTCGATCGGGCGGCACAGCGCCGGCGAGGCGAGCGAGTTGTCGACCATGCTGGTCACCCCCAGCCGGCGGGCCGCCGCGAGCAGCCCCGGCAGGTCGGCCACCTGGCCCGTCGGATTGGCGATGGTCTCCAGGACCAGCAGCCGGACCGCTGGGTGCACGGCCGCCTCCTCGAACTCGGCGACCTCGTCCCCGGAGACGTACACGACCTCGATCCCGTACCGCCGGGCCAGGTCCGACAGGACGGCGAAGGTCCCCCCGTACAGGCAGCGCTGCGCCACCACCCGGTCGCCCGGCTTGAGCAGCGCGAGCAGCACCCCGCTGATCGCGCCCATCCCGGAGGCGAAGGCGATGGCGCCGGCGCCCCCTTCGAGCCCGGCGAGGGTCTGCTCCAGCGCCCGTACGGTCGGGTTGCCGCGGCGGCTGTAGACGTACCGCCCGTCGGGCCCGGCCATCGCCCCGGCGAGCTCGTCGGCGGACGAGAAGGCGAAGGCGGAGGACTGCACGAGGGGCACGGAGAGCGGCCAACTCCCGTGATCGAACGGCTGGTTCACGACGTGCACGGCCCGGGTGTTCAGATCCATGTCCGGCTGCTTTCCCTTCGGATCGGGTACGGGAAAGGGGCCGCCCGGCATCCGCTGCTGACGGATGCCGGGCGGCCCCTGAGGGGCTGCGTCACGCGGAGACCTTGTCGCCGCCCTGCTGCGCGGGGACGGAGGCGTCGGCGGCCGGAGCCTTGTCGCCCTTCATCACGAGGAGGGTGATCACACCGCCGACCGCGGCGATGACCGCGGCGCCGATGAAGGCGGACGAGAAGCCGTCCGTCAGCTTCGGCAGGTTGCCCAGCTGGTCGGCGCCCTGCGACATGGCGACCGCGGTGAGGGCGGCCAGGCCGAGCGCGGAGCCGACGTTGTAGGTGGTGTTGACGATGCCGGAGGCGAGACCGGCCTGCTCCTGCGGGGCGCCGGACATCGCGGCGATCATCGCCGGGATGTAGGCGAGGGACATGCCGAGCGCGGCGACCAGCGAGGCCGGCAGGACGTCGACGAGGAAGGTGCCGGTGGGCTCGACGGCGGCCAGCCAGAGCAGACCGGCGGCGAGGACGAGCAGACCGACGCCGATGAGCGGCTTGGCGCCGACCTTCGCCATCAGCTTGGCGGTGATGGCCGTCATGAAGATCATCAGGAGCACGGTCATCGGGAGCAGCGCGGCACCGGAGGCGAAGGCGCCGTAGCCGAGGACCTGCTGCAGGTAGAGGTTGAGGAAGTACCACATCGGGATCCACGCGGCGCCGAGCAGCGTCATCGCCAGGTTGGCCGTGCCGAGCCGCGGCACCCGCCACACGCTGAGCGGCATGAGCGGCTCGCGGATGGCCTTCTGGATCACGAAGAACAGGATCAGCAGGACGACGGCGCCGGCCAGCTGGAGGATCGTGCCGGTGGAGCCCCAGCCGACCTCGGGGGCGCGGACGACCGCGAAGACGGCGAGCGCCAGACCGGCGGTGACGGCGACGGCGCCGAGGACGTCGACGGAGCCGCGGCGGGACTCGACGTTCGGGAGCAGCTTGGTCGCGGCGAGGGTCGCGATGCCGATCGGCACGTAGATGATGAAGCACCACTGCCAGGCGGCCCACTCGGTGAAGACGCCGCCGAGGAAGACGCCCGCGGTGCCGCCGGCCGGGGCGGCCGCGCCGTACAGCGCCATCGCCTTGCCGAGCTCCCTCGGGTCGTGCATGAAGAGCATCATGAGCAGGGTCATCGCGGAGGGCGCGATGAGCGCGCCGCCGACGCCCTGGACGGCGCGGCCGAGGATCTCGACCCAGGCGGTCTGCGCGACGGCCGCGAGGACCGAACCGGCGATCATGACGACCCAGCCGGCCACGAAGATCTTGCGGGCGCCGATCAGGTCGGAGAGCCGGCCGCCGAGCAGCAGCAGTCCGCCGAAGACGATCACGTAGGCGTTGAAGACCCACTGGAGCTCGCCCTGGGAGAAGCCCAGGTCCTTCTGCATCTCGGGGAGCGCCACCCCGATGATCGAGGTGTCCATGATGACCATGAACTGTGCGGCGGCGAGCACGACAAGTGCCCACCAGCGCCGGGGATTGACGGTTGACATTGCCCTGACCCTTCGCTCGCGTTCCGACCCCGGGGAGACCTCGGGACCACCTCGGGAACCCCCGAGACATACCCCTGGGGGGTACCTGTGCGCTGCACCGTAGCATACCCATGGGGGGTATGTAAGAGTGAGATGAAGGCGAGGTGGAGCGCGAACGGGAGCGCGCGCCTCCGCACCCGGAAGCCCCGTCCGGCACGGCAGAATGCCCTGCATGACCACGGATCAGGAGACAGACCTGGAGCGGGAGCTGCTCCGTCGCTGGACCTCGACCCTGCTCGCCGCCCGGGCCGGCCGCGAGGGCCCGGACCCCCTGCCGTACGGCCGGAACCTGCTGTCCCGCTGGGCCGAGCCCCAGCGCAGGTACCACACCGTCGACCATCTGAAGGCGGTCCTCGACCGCATCGACGAACTCGCCGACCAGGGCGGTGAGGGCGGCGAGTTGGAGCTCGTCCGGCTGGCCGCCTGGTTCCACGACGCGGTCTACCGGCCGGACCGCTCGGAGAACGAGGAGCGCTCGGCGAACCTGGCCGAAAGAGCCCTCCCCGAGGCGGGCCTCACGCCCCACGAGGTCGCCGAGGTGGCCCGCCTGGTCCGCCTCACGACCACCCACGACCCAGCGCCCGGCGACCTCAACGGCGAGGCCCTGTGCGACGCCGACCTGGCGATCCTGGCCAGCCGCCCGGATACCTATACGGGGTATACGGCCGCGGTCCGCGAGGAGTACGCCTTCGTCCCCGAAGCCGCCTTCCGCGAGGGCCGCGCCGCCATCCTCACCCACCTCCTCTCCCTCCCCCGCCTCTTCCGCACCCCGTACGGGGCGGCGGCCTGGGAGGAGCGGGCCCGGACCAACCTGGAGCGGGAGCTGGCGGAGCTGCGCGCACCGGTGGAGGAGGGGTAGGCCGGGGGCCCGGCCGCGGGGAGGCGCGGGGACGGACACCGGGGCGGCCCGCTTCGGAAGCCGGGCCCGCCGCGGCCCCTCCCCGGGTGACCGTCCCGTATCCCGAGACGGTCACCCGGGGAGGAATGACAGGCACAAACGCCAGGTTGCCCATGTCATGCCCTCAGCCTCCGCCGATGCCGGACCCGACTCCCCACAGCCCGCCCCCGCACCCACCGCGGCACCCGCCCCCGCCGCCTCCACCCGCATGCCCCTGGCCGTCTACATCCTCGGGCTCTCCGTCTTCGCGCTCGGCACGAGCGAGTTCATGCTCTCCGGGCTGCTGCCGCCCATCGCGGAGGACATGGACGTCTCCATACCGACCGCCGGGCTGCTCATCTCGGCCTTCGCCATCGGGATGGTCGTCGGCGCCCCGCTGCTCGCCGTCGCCACCCTGCGGCTCCCCCGCAAGACCACGCTCGTCGCCCTGATCAGCCTCTTCGGGCTCGGTCAGGTCGCCGGAGCGCTCGCGCCGAACTACGCGGTGCTCTTCGCCTCCCGGGTGGTCAGCGCGCTCGCCTGCGCCGGGTTCTGGGCCGTGGGGGCCGCCGTCGCGATCGCCATGGTGCCGGTCGGGGCCCGGGCTCGGGCCATGGCCGTCATGATCGGCGGACTGTCCATCGCCAACGTCCTCGGCGTCCCCGCCGGCGCCTTCCTCGGCGAGCACCTCGGCTGGCGCTCCGCCTTCTGGGCCGTCGGCGCCGCGTCCGCCATCGCCCTGGTCGGCGTCGTGACCAGGATCCCGCGCATCCCGCCGCCCGAGACCCGCCCCCGGCTCCGCGCCGAGCTCGTCATCTACCGCGACCGGCAGGTCCTGCTCTCCGTCCTGCTCACCGCCCTCGCCGCCGGCGGCGTCTTCTGCGCCTTCTCCTACCTGGCCCCGCTGCTCACCGACGTCTCCGGCCTCGACGAGGGCTGGGTCTCCGGCGTGCTCGCCCTGTTCGGCATCGGTGCCCTCATCGGTACGTACATCGGCGGCCGGGTCGCCGACGCCCACCTCTTCGGGGTGCTGCTCAGCGGCGTCACCGCCTCCACCGTCTTCCTCACCGCGCTCGCGCTGTTCGCCTCCAGCCCCGCCGCCACGATCGCGCTGACCTTCCTGCTCGGCGTCTCCTGCTTCTACACGGCGCCGGCGCTCAACGCCCGCATGTTCAACGTCGCCGGCGCCGCCCCCACGTTGGCCGGCGCCACCACCACCGCCGCCTTCAACCTCGGCAACACCGGCGGCCCCTGGCTCGGCGGCACCGTCATCGACGCCGGACACGGCTACGCCTCCCCCGCCTGGGCCGGCGCCGCCATGACCCTGCTCGCGCTCGCCACCGTCGCCCTCTCGCTGCGGCTCCACAAGGGCACGTCCCGGCTGGTGGCCGGGGGCGCGGGCTCGGATGCGGGTGCGCCGCTGGACGCGAAGGCCGTATCGTCCCGCTGACCCTCCCGCCGGAGGGCCGACCTCCGACGAGAGAGCAGGACGTCCCCGTGCGCCTCAGGACGACACTCCGGACCGCCGCCGCCGCGGCCGGTGCGCTCGTACTCACCCTCGCGGGCGCGGTGTTCACCGCCGCGCCCGCGAGCGCCGTCTCCGCCGGCTTCCCGTACGAGGTGACGCGGAACGCGGGCACCTACCTCGACGTGCCCGGCACCGCGATCACCTTCGACGCCGCGGCCGGGGAGCGCTCGTTCCTGTGGTCCCGGTACTTCGCCACCGAGCCGGTCGACCGCCTCGCCGCCGGCGACAACATAGGCAACACCTTCGCCATCCGCTGCGCGAACGCCGACGGCACCCCGCTGCCCGCCGGCACCGAGGCCGGCTCCTACTGGGCCGCCAACCTCGTGCCCCCGGGCGAGACCTCCCTGACCGCCTCCCTGCGCTGGGTGTTCGTCGCCCCCGCCGACGGCAGCTACACCTGCACGCTGTCGGTCGTCTCGTACTCCTCGGTCATCGTGAACGGCCGCACCGTCACCATGCGCGTCCCGGCCGGCGCCGAACTGGCCCGCAAGGCCTACCCGGCCACCGCCCGCTGGACCCTCCTCGCCGGCAGCGGCACCACCGTCGCCCGCGGCACCACCGCGACGACGCTCGGGTACACGTACACCCCGTCCGCGAGCGACACGGACTTCGTCGTCTACCAGGACGCCGCCCTGTCCACCTGCGCCGCCGGCTCCCCCATCTGCTCCGGCGGCACCACCGCCCACACCGGCACCACCGCCGAGACCTGGGTCGAGGCCCAGCCCCGCAACCCCGACGGCTCCCTCTGCGGCCCCGCCCTCACCGGCCCGGTCTCGCGCTGGAACATCACCGACGCCAAGCACCACCAGACGGCCGCCAACACCCTCCACCTCACCCGCGCCCAGCTCGGCGGCTGCACCCAGGTCCGCGCGACCCTCAAGGTCCGCAACACCGACGGCAACCCCGTGAAGATCCACGACGGCCACGCCTCCGGCACCGTCGCCGCCACCCACGGGGCGGGGATCAGCTACACCGCCTGACGGGCGGCCCGGGGCGTGTGCGACGATCTCTCGTTCGCACACACCCTGGGGGGTACATGCCAAGGGCATCCCGTCTGGCGACGGCTCGTTCCACCGCACTGACGTGCCTGCTCACCGTCCTCCTCGCGCTCCTGCAGCCCGGCACCGCCGGGACCGCGCAGGCCGCCGAGGCATGCGCACCGGTCGCCATGGGCCGGTACGCGGGTGAGCTCACGAGCGCCGGTCAGACCGCGTGTCTGACTCTGCCGGTCCCGCGCGGCGCGCGCATCGCCGCACTCACCTCGCGCAGCGGCGCGGGGGTCGAGGTCGGCGTCACCGCCATCGACGCCGGCGGCACCACCCAGTGCAACGCCTCCGAACTGGCCACAGGCGAGTGCGCCCTGACCGGCACCGCCCCCTTCAGGCTCCAGGTGACGGCCGACGAGCCCGCCGACACCGGCGCGTACGGCATCCACCTCGTCCGTACGGACGAACTCCAGGCCGACTGCGCCGTCCTGCCCGCCGGCACGTTCGCCGACGACACGACGGCCGTCCGCCTGGAGACCGGCAACGGCGTCTTCTCGCACTGCCTGACCATCCCGGCCGGCGCCCATTCCACCCACGAACTCCTCCGCGTGCGGTACGGACTCCCGGACGACACCGAGGAGTTCCCGGACTACGGCCTGTACCTGATCGGCACCGACGGCAACGGCTCGGACTGCTACGCCCACCCGACGCAGCAGCAGCTCAAGACCGACACCCTGGTCAGCTGCTCCTTCACGGCCGGGGTGGCGTACACCGTGCTGGTGGCGGGCCAGGACGCCCCCCGCACCCACACCCTGAACCGCCGCGACGTCACCTCCGGCGCCCAGGGCTGCGCCGCCTCCGCCGCCACTGCCATCGGCGCACCCGCGCTCACCGCGGCCTCCGGGGCGAACGGCTCCCTGCGCTGTCACCGCGTCACGACGGCAGCGGCCACCGACCACCTGCGGATCGACGCCCGGGACACCGAGGACGCCACGCACCTGCTCGTCATGGACGACGCGGGCACCATCAAGTGCTATCCGCGCACCTCCTCGTGCGCGGTCACCGGCTCCACCGGCTACCAGGTCGTCACCCAGGCCCCCGCGGACTGGACCCTGCCCGCCTCGTACCGCCTGGACGCCTGGCGGATCGCCACCTCCGCCGGTCTCGCCCCCGAGTGCCCGCGGGCCGGTTCGGTACGGGCCGGGTTCGGGCCCGTGACCGGTGAGCTGGACGAGCAGCGCACCGCCGTGTGCGCCGTGCTGCCGACCTCGGACAGCGCCCGCCTGTACGGCTCCGTCACCGCCACCGACGGCGGCAGCGTCAACGCGAAGGGCGCCCTCTTCAGCAAGCGGAACCGCACCTGGTGCGCGGTCTCCTCCACACAGTCCTGCGAGCCCAACGGCGAGAGCCTCCTCCTGGTCTCGCTGCCGGACCGGACCGACCGGACCGCCTACAAGACCAGGCTGGCCTGCGCCGAGCCGACGCTCGGGTGCGAGTTCTACGACAACACGCACGGCTGGTTCAAGCCGGTCACCCCGACCCGGCTGATGGACACCCGCTCCGGACTCGGCGTCCCGAAGGGCAAGGTCGGCCCCGGCGGCGTCATCACCCTCCAGGTGGCCGGAAAGGCCGGCATCCCCACGACGGGCGTAAGGGCGGTCGTCCTCAACGTCACGGCCACGGCGCCCACGGCCGGAGGCTTCGTCTCCGTCTACCCCGACGGGACCACCCGCACCAGCGCGTCCAACCTCAACTTCACCACCGGACAGACCATCCCCAACCTCGTCGTCGTCCCCGTCGTCAACGGCAAGGTGAACTTCTACAACAAGGCCGGCTCCGTCGACCTCCTCGCCGACGTCACCGGCTACTACCTCTCCGGCGAGGAGTCGGTCTCGGGCCCCCTCGGCTCGACGTACGAGCCGCTCACCCCGACCCGCCTCATGGACACCCGCACCGGACTCGGCGTCCCGAAGGGCAAGGTCGGCCCCGGCGGCGTCGCCACCCTCCAGGTGACCGGACAGGGCGGAATCCCGGCCACGGACGTGACCGCGGTCGTCCTCAACGTCACGGCCACGGCGCCCACGGCCGGAGGCTTCGTCTCCGTCTACCCCGACGGGACCACCCGCACCAGCGCGTCCAACCTCAACTTCACCACCGGACAGACCATCCCCAACCTCGTCGTCGTCCCCGTCGTCAACGGCAAGGTGAACTTCTACAACAGGGCGGGCTCGGTCGATCTGCTCGCCGACGTGGCCGGGTACTTCACGAAGCGGGTCACCGGCGCCACGTACAAGCCGCTCAGCCCGACCCGCCTCATGGACACCCGCTCCGGACTCGGTGTCCCGAAGGGCAAGGTAGGACCCGGCGGTACGGTCACCCTCCAGGTCGAGGGGGTCGCCGGGGTGCCCGCCGCGGGCGTAAGGGCGGTCGTCCTCAACGTCACGGCCACGGCGCCCACGGCCGGAGGCTTCGTCTCCGTCTACCCCGACGGGACCACCCGCACCAGCGCGTCCAACCTCAACTTCACCACCGGACAGACCATCCCCAACCTCGTCGTCGTCCCCGTCGTCAACGGCAAGGTCAGCTTCTACAACAAGGCCGGCTCCGTCGACCTCCTCGCCGACGTCGCCGGGTACTACACCTCGTAGTCCGTCGGCGACTGCGACTGCGACTGCGTGTCCGTCTGCGCCGGCCGCCCCTTCGGCCGGCGCAGCCCCGCCTCCGTGAGCCGGCGCAGCAGCTCCTTCGAGCCGACCTCGACCGCGCCCGCCGCCACCGCGTCCGCGTAGCGGTCGGACGGGATGTCGTAGTGGTCGCCGTCGAAGCCCCGGGTGGGCGCGCCGATCGAGCCGGCGAAGGCGTGCAGCTCCTCGAAGGAGACGTCGCTGACCAGGTGGGACCACATGCGGCCGTGACCCGGCCAGGAGGGCGGGTCGATGTACAGCGTCACTCCGCCGCCCCCGTCGCTCCGGCCCGCACCACTCCGGCCCTCGCTTCTCGGGTCCGCGCCGCTCCGGTCCTCGCCCCTCCGGTCCGCACCGCTCCGGCCCCCGTCACGTCAGCCCGCCCACCGGGGCGACCACGACGCCCTGCTTGCCGCAGACCCAGTGCGGGTCGGGGCCCATCTCGGGTTCGACGTCGAGGGCGTGCGGGTCGCCCGAGGAGCAGACCGGGCAGATCGGCCAGCGGCCGTACCGTTCGAGCAGGGCGTCCTGCACGTCCTGGGCGACCAGGCCGGCCACGAAGGGCGCTCCCTCGGGCCACTGCTCGACCCACCATCGGCGGTGCGCGACGGCGTCCTCCACCATCGAGACGACCTCGGCCATCGCGACCTCGCGGGCCACCAGGTCGGCGAGAACCAGGGCGCGGGCGGCATGGAGTGCCTGTTCCACGGGGTCTATGTCGTCCATGTTCACATTCTCGCCCCAAGGCCCCGCGCGGGACCAATGTCCTGCCCGGAGAGGGGACCAACGGGGTCTTGACGCTCCCCCCGGCCGAAAATATCTTTCAAGTGTGACCAATGAAGTGAAGGAAATTTTCAGCGGCGCCGCCGGAACCGCGGCCGCCGTCGCGGCCCCGCCCGCCCCCGCCGCCCTCGCGGCCAAGGTGCGGACCCTCGCCCCCTCCATGACCCGCTCCATGCAGCGCGTCGCCGAGGCCGTCGCCGGGGACCCCGCCGGCTGCGCCGCCCTCACGGTCACCGGCCTCGCCGAGCTCACCGGCACCAGCGAGGCGACCGTCGTGCGCACCGCCCGGCTGCTCGGCTACCCCGGCTACCGCGACCTGCGCCTCGCCCTGGCCGGCCTCGCCGCCCAGCAGCAGTCCGGCCGCGCCCCCTCCGTCACCGCCGACATCGCCGTCGACGACCCGGTCGCCGACGTCGTCGCCAAGCTGGCCTACGACGAGCAGCAGACCCTCGCCGACACCGCCGCCGGACTCGACACCGTCCAGCTCGGCGCCGCCGTCGCCGCCCTCGCCACCGCCCGCCGCGTCGACATCTACGGCGTCGGCGCCTCCGGCCTCGTCGCCCAGGACCTCGGCCAGAAGCTGCTGCGCATCGGCCTCATCGCCCACGCCCACAGCGACCCGCACCTCGCCGTCACCAACGCCGTCCAGCTCCGCTCCGGCGACGTCGCCATCGCCATCACCCACTCCGGGTCGACCGGCGACGTCATAGAACCGCTGCGGGTCGCCTTCGACCACGGCGCCACCACGGTGGCCATCACCGGCCGACCGGACGGCCCGGTCACGCAGTACGCCGACCACGTGCTGACCACCTCCACCGCCCGCGAGAGCGAACTTCGCCCCGCGGCCATGTCGTCCCGCACCAGCCAACTCCTGGTCGTGGACTGTCTGTTCACCTGTGTCACCCAACGTACGTACGAGACGGCGGCCCCTGCCCTCGCGGCCTCGTACGAAGCCCTCGCCCACCGCCACGCCCCCCGCGCCCGCTGAAACACGAGAGAGCCGCCCCGTGTCCACCGCACCCATCACCTCCGAGACCTACTCCGCACTGCGCGCCCAGCTCGCCACCCTCACCACCGAGGCGTTCCGGCCCGAGCTCGCCGAGATCGACCAGCTCCCGACCGCCGAGATCGCCGCGCTGATGAACGGCGAGGACCAGTCCGTCCCCGCCGCCGTCGCCAAGCAGCTGCCCGTCATCGCCGCCGCCATCGACGCCACCGCCGCCCGGATGTCCCGCGGCGGCCGGCTCATCTACCTCGGCGCCGGCACGGCCGGACGGCTCGGCGTGCTCGACGCCAGCGAATGCCCGCCCACCTTCAACACCGACCCCTCCGAGGTCGTCGGCCTCATCGCGGGCGGACCCTCCGCCATGGTCAAGGCCGTCGAGGGCGCCGAGGACTCCAAGGAGCTCGCCGTCGAGGACCTCACCGCGCTCGGCCTCACCGCCGACGACACGGTGGTCGGCATCTCCGCCTCCGGCCGCACCCCGTACGCCATCGGCGCCGTCGAGCACGCCCGCTCCCAGGGCGCGCTGACCATCGGCCTGTCCTGCAACGCGGACAGCGCGCTGGCCGCCGCCGCCGAGCACGGCATCGAGGTCGTCACCGGCCCCGAACTCCTCACCGGCTCCACCCGGCTGAAGGCGGGCACCGCCCAGAAGCTGGTCCTCAACATGATCTCGACGATCACCATGATCCGGCTCGGCAAGACCTACGGGAACCTCATGGTCGACGTCCGCGCCTCCAACGAGAAGCTCCAGGCCCGCTCGCGCCGCATCGTGGCCCTCGCCACCGGCGCGCCGGACGAGCAGATCGAGACCGCCCTCGCCGCCGCCGACGGGGAGGTGAAGACCGCGATCCTGATGATCCTCGCCGACATCGATGCCAAGGCCGCCGACCAGCGGCTGGACGCCTCCCGGGGCCACCTGCGCGCAGCGCTGCACGCCACCGGCCCCGCCGCCCCCCTCACCCCCTAACCCCCGCCGGGCACCCCCTCACAGCAAGGCACCACCGCACCATGAGCACAGACGACAAGAACCGCGCCATCGCCGCCGCGATCCTCCCCCTCGTCGGCGGCGCAGAGAACATCAGCTCCGTGGCCCACTGCATGACCCGCCTCCGGCTGGGTCTGCGGGACCGCTCGCTCGTCCAGGACGAAGCCCTCAAGGCCGTGCCGGCCGTGATGGGTGTGGTGGAGGACGACACGTACCAGATCGTCCTCGGCCCGGGCACCGTCGCCCGCGTGACCCCCGAGTTCGAGGCCCTGGTCGCCGCGGCCCCCAAGCCCGCCCACTCCGCCGACGACCTCGCCGCCCAGGGCGCGGCGATCAAGGCGGCGCAGAAGGCGAGGAACCAGACCCCGGTCAAGCTGCTCCTGCGCAAGATCGCGAACATCTTCGTCCCGCTGATCCCCGCCCTCATCGGCTGCGGCATCATCGCCGGCCTCAACGGCCTGCTCGTCAACCTCGGCTGGCTGCCCGGCATCACCCCCGCGCTCGCCGCCATCGCCAGCGGCTTCATGGCCCTGATCGCGGTCTTCGTCGGCTTCAACACGGCCAAGGAGTTCGGCGGTACGCCCATCCTCGGCGGCGCGGTCGCGTCCATCATCGTCTTCGCCGGCGTCGCCAAGATCGAGGTCTTCGGCCAGACCCTCTCCCCCGGCCAGGGCGGCGTCCTCGGCGCGCTCGGCGCGGCGGTCCTCGCCGTGTACGTGGAGAAGTGGTGCCGCCGCTGGGTCCCCGAAGCCCTCGACGTGCTGGTCACCCCCACCCTCACCGTGCTGATCTCCGGCCTCGTCACGATCTTCGGCCTGATGTTCGTGGCCGGTGAGATCTCCCAGGGCATCGGCGACTTCGCCACCTGGCTGCTCGCGAACGCGGGCGCCGGCGCGGGCTTCCTCCTCGGCGGCCTCTTCCTCCCGCTGGTGATGCTCGGCCTCCACCAGGCCCTGATCCCCATCCACACCACCCTGATCGAGCAGCAGGGCTACACCGTCCTCCTGCCCATCCTGGCGATGGCGGGCGCGGGCCAGGTCGGCGCGGCGATGGCCGTCTACCGCAAGCTCCCCCGCAACGGCTCGATCCGCCGCACCATCAAGTCCGCCCTCCCGGCCGGCTTCCTCGGCGTCGGCGAGCCCCTGATCTACGGCGTCTCGCTGCCCCTGGGCCGCCCCTTCATCACCGCCTGCATCGGCGGCGCCTTCGGCGGCGGCTTCGTCGGCCTCTTCAACATGCTGGGCGACCAGGTCGGCTCCACCGCCATCGGCCCCTCGGGCTGGGCCCTCTTCCCCCTCCTCGACGGCAACAAGGGCCTCGGCGAGACCATCGCGATCTACGCGGGCGGCCTCCTCGTCGGCTACGTGGTGGGCTTCCTGGCCACGTACTTCTTCGGCTTCAGCAAGGAGCTGATCGAGGAGTTCGACGTGGACACGGAGACGGCCCCGGAGACCGCGGCCGGGGCCGGGGCGGCCCCGGGCGCGGGCACCGCCCCCGAACCGGCCACGGCGCCCGAACCAGCGAAGGTCTGACGCTCCCGGCCCGACGGCATGCGGAAGGGCTCCCGGTACGTGCGTACCGGGAGCCCTTCCGCATACGGCGGCTCAGCAGCCGACGTCCGTCGCCGGCCGCTCGCCCGTCAGCAGGAAGCGGGTCACCGTGCGGTCGCCGCAGGCGTTGCCGTTGCCCAGGTACATGCCGTGGCCGCCGTGGTCGACGGAGACCAGCCGGGCCTTGGCGCCCAGGGCCCGGCGCATCTTGAGGCCCTCGGAGTGCGGGGTGGAGGGGTCGCGCAGGCTCTGGATCATGAGGATGTTGGAGGGGCCCTCGTCGGTGAGACGGGTGGGCTTCTCGACGGGGCCGCCCTTCCAGAAGGAGCAGGGCGTGATGTTGGCCGGCATGCCCGCCGTCAGCGGGTACGCGGCCCGGTCGGCGGCGACGGCCCGCTCGTACGAGCGGACGGAACCGCGCCACTTCACGTCGTTGCAGATGACGCCGACCGTGACGGCCGCGTCGGAACCCGGCATCGGGCCCGACAGGGCGGGCGGGAGGACGGGCTTCGCGCCCGGCGTCCCGGCCTGCTGCACGAGCCGGGCGAAGCCCTCGAACTGGGAGTCCGAGTAGAGCGCCATCTGCAGGGCCTGGCGGAGCAGGTTGCCGGTCAGCGGCACGCCCGGCGTCGTCGACGGCTTCGGCTCCCGGTCCAGCCGGGCCGCGAGATCCAGGACCAGGGGCCGCACGTCCTCGGCCCGCTCGGCGAGCCGCAGCCCCTCCCCCGCCCGGTCCGGGTGCGCGGCCCAGGCGGCGAAGTCGGAGAAGCGGTCCTCGGCGCCCCGCGCCATCCCGCGCAGCCAGCCCTGGGCGACCGTGCGCGGATCCGGGTCGGCGCTGCTGTCCAGCACCAGCCGGTCGGTGTGCCGCGGGAACTTCTGCGCGTACTGCGCGGTGACGTAGGTGCCGTACGAGACGCCCCAGACCGACACCTTCCGCTCGCCGAGCGCCTCCCGCAGCCGGTCCATGTCCCGCACCTGGTTGGCGGTGGTGAGGCTGCGCAGCTCGGCGCCTCCGTTGCGGGCGCAGGCCTCCGCGATGCGGCGGGAGCGCGCGACGGAGACGTCGATGGAGCCGTCGGCGGCGGGCCAGCTGCGCAGGTTCACCAGGTGCCGGTCCTCGTCGGCGAGCCCGCAGTCCGCCTTCATGCTGCCGCCGACCCCGCGCGGGTCGAAGGCCACCAGGTCGTACGCGCCGCCCAGCTCCTTCACCAGCGCCGGCCCCTTGGCCGACAGCCGCTGCACCCCCGACCCGCCGGGCCCGCCCGGCACCACCAGCAGCACCCCGCGCCGGGCCTCGGGCCGGCCGCTGAGGATCCGGGACACGGAGAGCGTGGCCTGGCGCCCGTCGGGCTCGGCGTAGTCGAGCGGGACGGTGAGCGTGGCGCACTCCTGGCGCAGGCCCTCGGGACCGCACTTCTCCCAGGCGAGGGCGGCGGAGGAGGAGCCGGAGGAGACCGGCGCGGAGACCCCGGCCGGTCCCGCCGCGGGGACGGCGAGGGCGGCGGAGGAGAGGGCCAGGGCGAGCGCGAGACCAGCGGAAGTCGTCATGTGTGAAGCATGGTTGAGCGGGCGTCAGGTCCCCATCCGGGAGGCAGGCGGGCGGGGGGTGGGGGTAACCCCCGCGGATCGGGGAGCACTTGAGGTCGATCGGGGCCGACGTGCGGACGAGGCCATGCGCCGGGCGGACAAGCCGAAAGCCGTACGGACCGGGCGGGACCGTACGGGACCGGGCGGGACCGGGCGGAGCCGGACCGGACGGGACGGGACGGGACGAGGCCGTGCACCGACCGGGCGGCGCAACCGACCGATCGCCGCCGTCAGCCGATCGCCGCCGTCAGCCGATCGCCGCCACCGACCGATCACCGCCGTCAGTCGGACGAGCCCGTCGACGGTATCTGCGTGCCCACGTAGTTCACCGGAGCGATCAGGAGCCACAGCACCGCCCCGCACACGAGCAGCGCCGGCCAGACCCCGGTCCAGCCGGCCAGCCACGGTGCCGCGAGCAGGAACGGCACGGCGTACCGGCGGAGGCGGCGCACGGCCCCCCGTACCGTCCAGCACTCCTCGTCCGAGTCCACCAGGCCGAAGCCCAGGCCGCCGACGACACCGCCCATGATCCCGGTGAGCAGCAGCGCGAAGCCGGTGGTGCCCCAGACGGACAGCCTCGTGAAGGCCTCGTCGCCCGCCCCGTTCGTCAGGGCGGCGGCCAGCGCGCCGATCGGCACGCACATCGACACCAGGTGCAGCAGCCGAGCCCAGTCCCACAGCCAGTCGGGCGGCCCGCCCAGGCCGTCGGGCAGCAGACCGGTCGCGGGCGGCGGGCCGGTGCCCGCGTCGGCGACCACGCCGGCCCGCACCCAGCGCCGCGCCCGGGCGAGCACCGTCACCCACGCCACCCCGCAGCCGAGCGCCGCCGTGCCGACGCCGAGCGCCCACCGCTGCCCGGCCGTGTTCGGATCCCACCAGAGCAGCAGCACCGCGAGATGGCCGAGCAGGACGGCGGCGGCCGCCGCCAGCCGGGCGCTCAGGAGGAAGCGCCGCGCGGTCCGTTCGGCGCGGTCCCCGTCGGCGTGCAGGCGCCGCACCTGCCACACCCGCACCGGTCTGCCCTCACGAGCCACCGCCATTCCCCCGCCCCCCATGCCGCTCACGATCACGTCCGACGCAGCGTACGACCGCGGAAAGCTGCTGGCCACAGCCCGCCGGACGGGAGATCATCCCCGCCATGACCACAGACCTGACCGCTCCGCCCGCCCCCCTGTCCCTCCCCGCCGCCGCCGCGGGCACCTGGCTGCTCGGCGACCTCCCCGTCCGCCGCATCGGCTTCGGCACCATGCGACTGCCGCAGACCGGTGGCGCCCTCGTCGAGGACGCCGTGCCGAGGGACCGCGAGCAGGCGATCGGCGTCCTGCGCAGGGCAGTCGAGCTCGGCGTGAACCACCTGGATACCGCCGCTTTCTACTTCTCGCGCCTGCGCTCCGCCAACGAGCTCATCAACCGCGCGCTCGCCGGACCCTCGGGCCGGTACCCCGAGGACCTGGTCATCGCGACGAAGGTCGGCCCCGCGCGGGACGCCTCCGGCGCCTGGACCGAGCACGCCCGCACCCCGCGGGAGCTGCGCGCCCAGGTCGAGGAGAACCTGCGCCAGCTCGGCCGCGACCACCTCGACGTCGTGAACCTCCGGGTCCTCGGCACCGACTCCGTCGCCGAACGCTTCGGCGCCCTGGCCGAACTCCGCACGGCCGGCCTCATCCGCCACCTCGGCGTCTCCAACGTCACCCCCGAACAGCTCGAAGAGGCCCGGCGGATCGCGCCCGTGGTCTGCGTGCAGAACATGTACGGGATCGGAGTGCGCCCGGAGTACGCGGAGTTCGTGCGCCACTGCGGCGACCAGGGCATCGCGTTCGTGCCGTTCTACTCGATCGCCGCGGCGGGCCGTGAGGGCGGCACGACGGCCGCGCCGGAGCCGGCGGCGATCCTCGCCGTGGCCCGCGCGCACGACGCGACCCCGGCCCAGATCCGCCTCGCCTGGACCCTCCACCAGGGCCCCCACCTGCTCGCCATCCCCGGCACCGGCGACCTCGGCCACCTGGCGGACAACGTGGCGGCGGGCGCGCTGAAGCTGACCGAGGAGGATCTGGCCCTCCTGGCCGAGGCCCACGAACCGCCCGCGGCCTGAGCTCCGCGGCGCCCTAGACTCCAGCCCCATGACCTCTGCGAAGCCCACCCCCGCCCTCGTCTCCGACCTGGCCCCGACCGGCACCCTGCGCGCCTCGATCAACCTGGGCAACCCGGTCCTGGCCCAGGGCACGCCGGACGCCCCCGCCGGGATCACGGTGGACCTGGCCCGCGAGATCGGCGCCCGGCTCGGCGTCCCGGTGGAGCTGCTGTGCTTCGACGCGGCCCGCAAGTCGTACGAGGCGATGGCGACCGGCCGCGCCGACCTCTGCTTCCTCGCCGTCGAGCCGGCGCGCGAGGCGGAGGTCGCGTTCACGGCGCCGTACGTCGTCATCGAGGGCGTGTACGCGGTGCCGCGCGACTCCGCCCTGACGAGCCCCGAGGAGGTCGACGCCCCGGGCGTCCGCATCGGCGTGAAGGCGGGCTCGGCGTACGACCTCTACCTCACCCGCACCCTGCGCCACGCGACGCTGGTGCGCGGCGAGGAGGGCGTCGACACGTTCGCCGCGCAGTCCCTGGAGGCGGGCGCGGGCATCCGCCAGCCGATGACCGCGTACGCGGCGGCACACCCGGAGGTCCGCCTCCTCGACCCCCGCTTCATGCAGATCCGGCAGGCCGTGGGCACCCCGGTGACCCGCTCCGCGGAGACGGTCGCCTTCCTCCGCGCGACGATCGGGGAACTGAAGACGAACGGCTTCGTGACGGCGTCCCTGGAACGAGCGGGCCAGGACACGGGCCTGCTGGCGGGCCCGGAGGCGTAACCGCCCGAACCGCCCCGCCGCCCCCCGCCGGGCACTCCTCACCGGCCCCCGGGGGCGGCCACTCGGGCGGGCCCCGGCCTCCCGGGGCCGGCTTCCCCGGCGGCCCCGAAACTCCTCCGGAAACCGTCTCCCCCACCCCCCGAAATCCCCCCTCCACGCCCCCTGACTCCCCCTCCACGCCCCGCCCCACCCCCTCCCGGCAAGGGGCGCCCACACCCCCTCCCGAACGCCCGCCCAGACCCCGCCCAGACCTCCCCCGCAACACCTCTGACCTGGGATTTCTCCCTCAACTCCCCTACCGTTCAACGGAGACGGAAGGGGACCGCATGAACCGTACGGACCGCACGGCCCACACCACCCGCACGACCCGCACCACCGAGGACGTCCTCCGCCTCCTGGACGGCCTGTTCGCGCAGGACGTCGACAAGTGGCAGGGCTTCTACGACGACCGCTCGCGCCCGGTGCCGTTCTTCGTGCCGAAGCCGGACGAGAACCTGGTCGGGTACCTCGACGGCGGCCTCGTCCCAACCGGCGGGCGCGCCCTCGACCTCGGCTGCGGTCCCGGCCGGAACGCGCTGCACCTCGCCGAACGGGGCTTCCGCGTCGACGCGGTGGACCTCTCGCCGGGGGCCCTCGCCTGGGCCCGCGAGCGCGCCCAGGAGGCCGGCCGGGACGTCCGGTTCCTCCACGGGGACGCGTTCGCCCCGGAGACGGACGCCGCGCTCGACGGCCCGTACGACCTGATCTACGACTCGGGCTGCTTCCACCACCTCGCGCCCCACCGCCGCGTCACCTACCTCGCCTTCCTCTCCCGCCACCTCGCCCCCGGCGGCCACTTCGCCCTCACCTGCTTCGCCGCCGGCCCCGGCGGCATGGGCTCCGAACTCCCCGACCCCGCCTTCTACCGCGACCGCTCCCTCCACGGCGGCCTCGCCTACACGGCCGAGGCGCTCCGCGAGGTCTTCGACGCCTTCGAACCCGTCGACCTGCGCCGCATGCGCGACGAGACACCGAGCTCCCCCCTCTTCGGCGAGCCCTTCCTGTGGACGGGGCTTTTCCGCCGCAGCTAGCACCGTCCCGCAGCCGGCACCGTCCCACGGGAAGGGGCGGGGCCGCCGGAATCCGATGGCGCTCCCGCCCCGTCGCCTCCTACGCTCCGCCCATGCGCTACGCCAAGACCTCGTTCGTCTGTCTGCCGTGCCGGGCGTCGTACAAGCAGCCGTACCTCGACATCACCCGGGAGCGGCGCTGTCCGCGCTGCGCGCGCGTGATGATCCACGCCGGTTCGGCGTTCGCGCCGCCCCGACGGCGGGACCTCGCGGCCTGGCGGGCGCTGTCGGTGGTGCTGAACGCGGGCATCGGCTTCCACAAGAGCTGCTGCGGCGGCCCGGGTTGGCGCCCCCGCACCCTCCGCGAGGTCAAGGAGCGCAGCGCCCACGCCCGCCGCACCGGCGAGCCCCTGGCCCGTGCCCTGCTGCACTACGAGGTGCCCGCGGGCTGAGCTCCGGGGCGGTCGCGCCCGCGGAGGCGGGGCGGTCGCCCCGGGGCGGTCACATCGTGCGGAGGTGGTCGGCCAGCCGGTCGTACTGCTCCCTCACCCCCGCCTCCATGCCCGCCGCCAGCGCCTGGTCCCGGGTCTCCGTGGACGGCCAGAAGGAGGTGCTGGTCAGCGCGGTGCCGCCGTCCGGGGTCGCGTCGAAGGCGAGGATCACGCGGACCGGCTCGGCGCCCGGCATCTGCTCGAAGACCTCCGAGTAGACGATCCGCTCGCTCGGCACGATCTCCTCGTACGTGCCCGAGAAGACGATCTCCTGCCCGTCGGGGGCCCGCTGCCCCCAGCGCCAGGCGCCGCCCGGCCTCAGGTCGACCTCGCAGACGGACATGGTCAGGCCCGAGACGCCGTACCACGCGCGGACGTGCTCGGGCCGCGTCCAGGCCTCCCAGACCCGCGAGACGGGCGCTTCGAAGGTGCGGGTGATGACCAGCTCGCGTTCCGCCGGTGTCGTCAGCAGCGTGATCATGAGATCTCTCCCGCTTCCGGCCGGGCCCCCGGGCTTCCGGGTCCGGCCCTCTCCACCAGGATCGCCCCCCGGGCCCGCTCCAGCGAGCCTGGCAATGCAGTGAACATGTTCAACGATCAAGCGCTATGGTGCTCCCACGCGGCCCGCGATCACCAACGCGAGCAGGCGCCGCGTCTTTCTGACCTGTGGGGGGTCCTTCTGATGCGCTCGAAGCGCACCCTGCCGCATGCCCTCGTGCGTGCGGCCACCGTATTCGCCCTGTCGGCGGGCGTCGCCCTGCCCGCCGTCATCACGGCTCCGACCGCGTACGCGGCGACCGTCAGCCGGACGACCACGCTGGACGACGGCCGGCTGACCGTCGACGGTCTGCCGAACGACGCCCTGTGGATCAAGGTGAGCGTGCTCGCCTCCGCCGCCCCGGACGCCGCCGTGCTCGCCTCGACGGACGAGCTCACGCTCTCCGCCTACGCCGCCTGGACCACCGAGGCGCCGATCCGGCTCCCCGAGGGCACCGCCCTCGGGGACTACCCGCTCGCCGTCGAGTACCGGCTGCCCGGCGGCACCGTGCAGCGCTGGACCGGCGGCTCCTTCGGCTACCGGCTGCACACCGGCGTCTCGGCCGCCTCGTTCGACCGCACGACCACCAGCTACGACAGCCGGGACGTCGTCCTGTCCGGCAAGGCCACCACCTGGAACCCGGCCACGGACACCACCGGCCCGGCCGCCGAGGGCACCACGGTCAAGGTCGTGCTGAACCTGACCGACGCCTACGCCAGGCCCCAGTCCCGGACCCTGGCCGTCGCCACCGCCGCGGACGGCACGTTCACGTTGCCCGTCACCGCCGACGACGAGATCACCGGCGGTACCGCCGAGGTCGTGCCGGCGTCCACCGACACCGACCCGGCGGCCGCGCGCCCGCTGCCCGCCGTGGGGGTGGAGAAGCTCAAGTACCGGGTCACCTCGGACACCGACCGGTTCCGCGTCGCCGCCGGTACGGACGTCAGGGTCTCGGGCCGGGTGGAGCGCCTGACCACGGAGGGCTGGCGGAGCTTCGGCGGGATCCCGGTGGTCACCGTCTCCGGCGAGCCGTACCCGTACACCAAGGTGATCACCCCGATCGGCAGCGGCACCACGACGGCCGACGGCGACTTCTCGTACCCCGTCCGGGCCCAGTACTCGACGCACCGGCTGTACACGCTGCCGAAGCCGTCGGTCTACTTCGACCGGAACGCGACCTACCCGTCCGCCACCGCCGACATCGCCGTGCCGCAGCAGTTCACGTACGCCGGCGCCACGATGACGCTCGACGAGTACGGCTGGGTGAAGGCCCGAGGACGCCTGGGGAACGGCTCCACGTACTGCGACACGAAGCCCGACTGGGTCGCCCTCCAGGTCTCCCTGGACAACGGACGCACCTTCCGCACCCTGAAGTCCGGGTACGTCGACACCGGCTGCTGGTACGACTTCGGCGCCTGGGGCTACGTCAACGCGGTCTACCGGATCTACCACCCGGAGAGCGACCGCTACGTCGCCAAGAACACCGCGAACGTGCGCCTCTCCCGCATCGAGACCCGGATCGTCAACGTCACCTACAGCCCCTTGCGGCCGCGGGTCAACGGCAAGATGACCGTCAAGGGCCTCGTGCAGCAGAAGGTGAACGGCGTCTGGAAGGCCATGCCCGGCGCGCGGCTGACGCTCTACGTCAAGCCGAAGGGCGACCCGAACTGGTACTGGGCGGCCAGGAACATCGCCACCGGCTCCACCGGCGCGTTCACCGTCACCACCGCCAACTACGGCGACGGCACCTGGGGTCTGGGGCTGCAGTCCAAGGCCGGTTACTTCTACAGCGAGTCGAGGAACTTCTATGTCGATGCGCGCTGACCTCCGCCGGCTCTCCGCCGTCTCGCTCGTCACGGCGCTCGCCCTGGGCGCCGGGGCGGCCCCCGCCCTCGCCGAGGAGCCCGCTCCGGCCCCCCGCCACCGTGGGCATCGGCCGGGCCGTCACCGTCGACACCCAGCGGGGCACCTTCCGGGTCACCGCCTGGACCGACGCACCGCAGGCCACCGTCACCGCGGTGTCCGCCAAGGTCCGGAAGGGCGACACCGTCCTCGCCGACCTGCCCGCGCTCGTCCAGGACCCCGCCAACAAGGGCCTGTTCGCGCTGCCCGTGGAGTCCACCCTCAAGCTCACCGAGGACGGCGGCACGCTGCCGGAGCTCGGGAGGTACGCGATCGACGTGACGGCCACGGACTCCCTCGGGAACACCGTCACCCGGGCGAACGCCGGCACGCTCGACTTCACGCTGCGGCCGAGCCTGACCCGGTTCACCGCCGGCTTCGCCACCTGGGCCGACCGGAACGGACACCCGGCGGGCACCCTGACCGGCATCCAGCCGGGATCCGGCGACCAGGTCCCGCTGTCCGGCCGCTCCGTCTCCATCGAGCGCTGGGCGGACGACGCCCCCGCTCGGCTCCGCCATGACGGCCGCCGACGGCACCTTCGCCGCCGAGCCGATCCCGGTGGTCACGCGCTGGGACGCGTACCGGGCCGAGTTCAGCGAGAACAGCGACCAGGTTCACGGCACCACCGCGACCTACGACTCCGTCGACGTGCGGACCAGGACGATGGCGATCACCGCCGCCGCCGACCGGCCGATCGCGGCGAACGGGGAGACCGTCACGCTCACCGGCCGGGTCACCGACCCGGTGGACGGCTCCCCCGTCGCCGACGAGCCGCTGGAGGCGCTCCTGGGCGGCGGGGTCCCGAAGCCCGTGCGCACCGACTCCGACGGCCGGTTCTCCGTGCGGCTGGTCGCCGCTCCGGGCCCGGACAGCACCGGCTGGAGCGTGCGGGGCACGAGCATGTTCCAGGACGGGCTGTACGCGAGCGGTCCGCTGGCCCTGCCGAAGGACACCCGGACGACCCTCACGGCCTACCGGCTCGGCGGCGACGGACGTCTCTCCGTGTACGGCCAGTTCCGCTCCCCGTACGAGAGCTGGGCGGGCTACACGACCGACCAGACGGTGCTCCTGGAGCAGTCGCCGGACGGGCAGAACGGCTGGAGGAAGGTCGCCTCGACCACCCTCTCCACCAACGTGCGCGTGTCGTTCGGCCTCGGCCTGACCACCAAGGGCGGCTGGTTCCGGCTCCGCACGGTCGGCACGTCGATGTACGCCGGGTCCCTCAGCCGGACCTTCCACGCGGCCCGCACCTCCACCCGCGTCCTGGCCGTGGACGCGACCCCGGAGCCGGTCCGCAAGGGCGCCGAGATCACGGTGACGGGCACGGTGCAGCACGACCTGGCGGGCTGGAAGCCGCTGGCCAACCAGCCGGTGCAGCTGCGCTTCGCCGCATGGGGCTCGAAGACGTGGAAGACCGTCGCCTGGGGCCGCACCAACGCCGCGGGCAGGACGAGCCTGAAGGCGCGGACCTCGGTGGACGGGACGTACACGATCGTCTACGTCGGTGACGCGTCGCACTTCGACGCGGCCGGCAAGGGCGACTACGTCGACGTCCGCTGACGCCCGGCGGGCGGAGGCCCGCACATGACCGAAGGGCGGCACCCCCGCTGGGGGGTGCCGCCCTTCGTCGCGTTCAGCGATGAACGACCGATCCTCTACGAGGATCAGAAGTCCATGTCACCGCCCGGCATGCCGCCGCCGGCCGGCGCGGACGCCTTCTCCGGCTTGTCGGCGATGACGGCCTCGGTGGTGAGGAACAGGGCCGCGATGGACGCCGCGTTCTGCAGCGCGGAGCGGGTGACCTTCGCCGGGTCGATGATGCCCTCGGCGATCATGTCGACGTACTCACCGGACGCGGCGTTCAGACCGTGGCCGACGGGGAGGTTGCGCACCTTCTCGACGACGACGCCACCCTCGAGACCACCGTTGACGGCGATCTGCTTGAGCGGGGCCTCCAGGGCCAGCTTGACGGCGTTGGCACCGGTGGCCTCGTCGCCGTCCAGCTCCAGCTTCTCGAAGACCGCGGAGGCCTGCAGCAGGGCCACGCCGCCACCGGCGACGATGCCCTCCTCGACGGCCGCCTTCGCGTTGCGCACGGCGTCCTCGATGCGGTGCTTGCGCTCCTTGAGCTCGACCTCGGTCGCGGCACCGGCCTTGATGACGGCGACGCCACCGGCGAGCTTCGCCAGGCGCTCCTGGAGCTTCTCGCGGTCGTAGTCCGAGTCGCTGTTCTCGATCTCGGCGCGGATCTGGTTCACGCGACCGGCGACCTGCTCGCTGTCACCGGCACCGTCGACGATGGTGGTCTCGTCCTTGGTGATGACGACCTTGCGGGCGCGGCCCAGCAGGTCGAGGCCCGCGTTCTCCAGCTTGAGGCCGACCTCCTCGGAGATGACCGTGCCGCCGGTGAGGATGGCGATGTCGTTCAGCATGGCCTTGCGGCGGTCGCCGAAGCCCGGGGCCTTGACCGCGACGGACTTGAAGGTGCCGCGGATCTTGTTGACGACCAGGGTCGACAGGGCCTCGCCCTCGACGTCCTCGGCGATGATCAGCAGGGGCTTGCCCGACTGCATGACCTTCTCGAGGAGCGGGAGCAGGTCCTTGACCGAGGAGATCTTGGAGTTGACGATCAGGATGTACGGGTCATCCAGGGCCGCCTCCATGCGCTCCATGTCGGTCGCGAAGTACGCCGAGATGTAGCCCTTGTCGAAGCGCATGCCCTCGGTGAGCTCGAGCTCGAGCCCGAAGGTCTGCGACTCCTCGACGGTGATGACGCCTTCCTTGCCGACCTTGTCCATCGCCTCGGCGATGAGCTCGCCGATCTGGGTGTCGGCGGCGGAGATGGAGGCCGTGGAAGCGATCTGCTCCTTGGTCTCGACATCCTTCGCCTGCTCGAGCAGGGCGCCCGAGACGGCCTCGACGGCCTTCTCGATGCCGCGCTTGAGAGCCATCGGGTTGGCACCGGCGGCCACGTTGCGCAGACCCTCGCGGACGAGCGCCTGGGCGAGGACGGTGGCGGTGGTCGTACCGTCGCCGGCGACGTCGTCCGTCTTCTTGGCGACTTCCTTGACCAGCTCGGCGCCGATCTTCTCGTACGGGTCCTCGAGCTCGATCTCCTTGGCGATGGAGACACCATCGTTGGTGATCGTGGGGGCGCCCCACTTCTTCTCGAGGACGACGTTGCGGCCCTTGGGGCCGAGGGTGACCTTGACGGCGTCAGCGAGCTGGTTCATGCCGCGCTCGAGACCGCGCCGGGCCTCCTCGTCGAACGCGATGATCTTGGCCATGTGAAGTGGTCCTCCCGGACATGGGGTGGATAACGCTCCTGGACCGCGCCGACGCCCGCGACGGACGGCCTGCGTGCCCTGTGGTTCCTTGCCCCACCTGGCCGCGGGCCTCGTCTGCCCGATCCTCGTAAGCACTCTCACCTTCAGAGTGCTAACGCCAATGATTAGCACTCGCCCCATGCGAGTGCAAGCGACTACCGAGGATCGGTCACCCACGAACGCGCGCGCCGCGCGCACGAGCCCGGCGCACGAGCCCGGCGCACATGACGGCGGACGCCGGACATGACGAGGGGCCCGCATCCGGTTACGGATGCGGGCCCCTCGACGGAAGTGCGTCGGTGGCCGATCGCGCCGCGCTCAGGCGGTGGCGAGCTTGACCATGTCCGCCTGCGGACCCTTCTGGCCCTGCGAGATCTCGAACTCGACCCGCTGCCCTTCTTCAAGGGTGCGGTAGCCGTCCATCTGGATCGCGCTGTAGTGGACGAAAACATCCGCACCACCGTCGACCGCGATGAAGCCGTAGCCCTTCTCCGCGTTGAACCACTTGACGGTGCCCTGAGCCATGCCTAACTCCCCTATTACTGGCCCTTGCGCGGGACCGCACTTCGCGGACCCGGGTCAGACCCTGCGCCGGAACGCGTCGACCGCGGCTGAATGTATCTGCCCAACTGCCCTCTGCAACAGGTCAATCCGACGAGAATTCTGGGCACGCCGGAAAGGGGAATTGGGGAGAATCCCTTGAATTCCGGGTCAAGTCGGGCCGGGCAAAGCGCGCAGAAGGTACACAAGGCACGGGCACTTTGGCTGCTTCTTGTCGCGCGCGGGCGCATTCTCATATGCGTCTGGCATGAGCAGCGGAGGGGACTTCCCCAACTCTACCGCGCTCAACCATGCAGAATTGCCCCTTCCGCTTCTTCTCGCGGAAGGGGCAATTCAGATAAGACGGGTACCGCCGGTAAGCCGACCCGGGCGGGGTGACGGCTCAGCAGCCGCCGGCGACGGCGGGGATGATCGAGACGCCCGCGCCGTCGGGCGTGGCGGTCTCCAGACCCTGCTCGAAGCGCACGTCGTCGTCGTTGACGTACACGTTGACGAAGCGGCGCAGCTTGCCCTGGTCGTCCAGGACGCGGGCGGCGATGCCGGCGTGGTTCTTCTCCAGGTCGGCGATGACCTCGGCGAGGGTCGCGCCCTCCGCCTTCACCTCGGACGCGCCGCCGGTGTAGGTGCGGAGGATGGTGGGGATGCGGACGGTGACGGCCATGGGGTCACGTACCTTTCAGTGGGCCAGGCCCGCGTCGCGGAACGCGTCCAGGCTCGGGCGGATGGTGGCGGTCGCCTGAGAACTGTCGGCCACGGCGTCCAGGGTCTTGAGGCCGTCGCCGGTGTTGAGGACCACCGTCGTCAGCGCCGGGTCGATGAGGCCGGCCTCGACCAGCTTCCGCGTGACGCCGACGGTCACGCCGCCCGCGGTCTCGGCGAAGATGCCCTCGGTGCGGGCGAGGAGCTTGATCGCGTCGACGACCTGCTCGTCGTTCACGTCCTCCACGGCGCCGCCGGTGCGGCGGGCGATGTCGAGCACGTACGGGCCGTCGGCCGGGTTGCCGATGGCGAGCGACTTGGCGATGGTGTTCGGCTTCTGGGGCTTCACGACGTCGTGGCCGGCCTTGAAGGCGACCGAGACCGGGGAGCAGCCCTCGGCCTGGGCGCCGAAGATCTTGTACGGCTTGTCCTCGACCAGGCCCAGCTTGATGAGCTCCTGCAGACCCTTGTCGATCTTGGTGAGCTGCGAGCCGGAGGCGATCGGGATCACCAGCTGGTCCGGGATGACCCAGCCGAGCTGCTCGCAGATCTCGTACGCGAGGGTCTTGGAGCCCTCGCCGTAGTACGGGCGCAGGTTGACGTTGACGAAGCCCCAGCCCTCGCCCAGCGGGTCGCCGATGAGCTCCGAGCAGAAGCGGTTGACGTCGTCGTAGTTGCCCTCGATGGCGACCAGGTCGCCGCCGTAGACGCCGGCCATGACGACCTTGCCCTGCTCCAGGTCGTGCGGGATGAAGACGCAGGAGCGGAAGCCGGCCCGGGCGGCGGCGGCGCCGACGGCGCCGGCCAGGTTGCCGGTGGAGGAGCAGGAGAGGGTGGTGAAGCCGAAGGCGCGGGCGGCCTCGATGGCCTGGGCGACGACCCGGTCCTTGAAGGAGTGGGTCGGGTTGCCGGAGTCGTCCTTGACGAACAGCTTCCCGGGCTCGACGCCGAGCTCGCGGGCCAGGTTGTCGGCCTTGACCAGCGGGGTCCAGCCGGGGTTCAGGTTGGGCTTCTCGGCGACGTCGGCCGGGACGGGCAGCAGCGGGGCGTAGCGCCAGATGTTGGCGGGGCCGGCCTCGATGCGCTTGCGCAGCTCCTCCGGGTCACCGGAGGGCAGCTCGTACGCGACTTCGAGCGGGCCGAAACACAGTTCGCAGGCGAAGATCGGGCCGAGCGGGAAGGATTCACCGCATTCGCGACAGGAGAGTCCGGAAGCGGGACCGAGGTCGACGGTGGTTCCGGGTGCGACGGTCTGTACAGCCATGGAGGCGAGGCCCTTTCTCCTCATCTTTCCCATGACGAATTTTTCGCCATGAGACGGATTTGGCACCTTCCCTAGCCGGGGACCTCGCGCTATGAGCAGCGCCCGTCAGGGCTCCACCTGGGGTGGTGGCCGGGAGACGGGTGGACGAGTGACCGACTGGAGGGTTGCCGGGGCTTCAACGGGCCGTTTCCCTCTGCCCCTCTGGATGAGCGGTATTCGATTGTGAGACGCGGTCGGCACCCCGACATGCATCGGGGATCCGCGTTGTTCAAGACTGTAACCGAAGGCTTCGAAGGTGGAGACGGTCGTCCGATCCGCGAGATGGAGATCACGTTGCTGGAAGAGGTGGAGCGCTGGCTGGCCCGGCGGTCCTGGTCCGTTGCCGACCGCCCGCTGGAGCGCGTCCTCGCCGCCAAGCGCGGCACGAAGGTCAGCGTGGTGCTGCCCGCGCTGAACGAGGAGGCGACGGTCGGCGCGATCGTCTCGGTGATCCGCCGCGAGCTGATGACCGAGGCGGTGCCGCTGGTGGACGAGCTCGTGGTGATCGACTCGGGCTCGACGGACCGTACGGCGGAGGTCGCGGCGGCGGCCGGCGCGCGGGTGGTGGCGCGCGACGCGATCCTGCCCCGGATACCGGCGGTGCCCGGCAAGGGCGAGGTCCTCTGGCGGTCACTGATGGTGACGACCGGGGACGTGGTCTGCTTCGTCGACGCGGACCTGCGGGACTTCTCCGCGGACTTCGTCTCCGGCATCGTGGGCCCGCTGCTCACCGAGCCGGACGTCGACTTCGTGAAGGCGATGTACGACCGCCCGCTCGGCGACACCCCTGGTCAGGGCGGTCGGGTGACGGAGCTGGTGGCGCGCCCGCTGCTCAATCTGCACTGGCCGCAGCTGGCCGGCTTCGTCCAGCCGCTGGGCGGCGAGTACGCGGCGCGGCGCTCGCTGCTGGAGCGGCTGCCGTTCCCGGTCGGTTACGGAGTGGAGCTGGGCCTGCTCGTCGACGCGCTGCACACGGTGGGCCTGGACGCGCTCGCGCAGGTGGACGTGGGGGTGCGCAAGCACCGGCACCAGGACGGGCAGGCGCTGGGCCGGATGGCGGCCGCGATCTACCGGACGGCGCAGCTGCGGCTGTCGCGGGGGCACCTGGTGCGGCCCTGGCTGACCCAGTTCGAGCGGGGCGAGCGGGGCTTCGAGCCGCGTACGTACCCGGTGGACACCGAGGAGCGCCCGCCGATGGCGGAGATCGCGGAGTACGCCCGGCGCCGCGTGGCGTAACGCACGAAAATAGTGCTTTCTGCATAAATTTCCGTTTCATGCGGTTCACGACCAGAACGGGCATCCTGCTGGCGACCCTCGGCCTGATGGCCGGGCCGCTCTCCCCCGGGGGAGCCGCCCCGGCCGCCGCCCGGCAGGGCACCGGCACCACCACCTTCGCCGCGCAGCGGATCGACCCCGCCGCCCTGGGCCCCGGCCACGGCTCCGGCACCGTTCACGTGGCGGTCCCGCCGGCCCCGCGCCCCGCCCCCCGGGGCAGCGTGACGGCGGGTGCCGGCGCGAACCGGGAGCGGCTGTGGCTGCTGGGCGGGCTGGCCCTGGCGCTCGCGGCGACCGGCCTGGTGGCACGGGCGGCGGTCCGCGGCCGCCGCGACTACTGACGGCGACTTCGCGCCCCCTGTCTGGTATCCGTACGTTTGAGCGTTTACCGGACGGGCTAGGTTCGCCCCATGGCTTCCGTCCTCGTGGCATCGAATCGCGGCCCGGTCTCGTACACCGTGCGTGACGACGGCGGGCTGGACGCCCGGCGGGGCGGCGGCGGGCTCGTCTCGGGCCTGAGCGCCGTCTCGTCGGAGGGCGGCCTGTGGGTGTGCGCCGCCCTGGGCGACGGCGACCGCGAGGCCGTGCGCCGCGGGGTCGCCGAGCCGGGCGTGCGGATGCTGGACATCGACCCGGAGGTGTACGCCGACGCGTACAACGGCATCGCGAACTCGGTGCTCTGGTTCCTCCACCACCACCTGTACGACATCCCGCGCGAGCCCGTCTTCGACGCGGACTTCCGCCGCCGCTGGGCGTCCTACCGCGCCTACAACCACGCCTTCGCCGAGGCCCTCGCCGAGGCGGCCGACCCGGGCGCCGCGGTCCTGGTCCAGGACTACCACCTGGCGCTCGTCCCCGGCCGGCTCCGCGCGCTCCGCCCGGACCTGCGGATCGCCCACTTCACGCACACGCCCTGGGCCTCGCCCGGATACCTGGCGATGCTCCCGGACGACGTCCACCGCGAGCTGGTCGAGGGCATGTCGGGCGCGGACGAGCTGGGCTTCCACACCCGCGCCTGGGCCTCCGCCTTCCTGGCCGACCCCTTCGTGGACCGGGCCCCCCGGGTCGCCACGTACCCGCTGGGCGTCGACGCCGAGGAGCTGCGCGCCCTCGCCCACCGCCCCGCCGTCGACGCCCGCCTCGCCGAGCTGCGCGCCGAGACCGCCGGCCGGAGGACCATCGTCCGGGTGGACCGCACGGAGCTGTCCAAGAACATCCCGCGCGGCCTGCTCGCCTACCGCGAGCTCCTCGCCCGCCACCCCGAGTGGCGCGGCCGGGTCGTCCACCTGGCCTCCGCGTACCCCTCCCGCCAGGACCTGGAGGTCTACCGCGCGTACACGGCCTCGGTGACCGAGCTCGCCGCGGCGGTCAACGAGGAGTACGGCACCCCCGACTGGCAGCCCGTCCTGGTCTCCGTCCAGGACGACTTCACCCGCTCCCTCGCCGCCTACCGGCTGGCCGACGTGGCCCTGGTCAACCCCGTCCGGGACGGCATGAACCTGGTCGCCAAGGAGATCCCGGTCGTCTCCGACGAGGGCTGCGCCCTGGTCCTGTCCCGCGAGGCGGGCGCGTACGAGGAGCTCCACGAGGACGCCCTCACGGTGAACCCGTACGACGTGACGGCCACCGCCGAAGCCCTCCACCAGGCCCTCTCGATGCCCGCCCCCGAACGCGCCGAACGCACCAAGCGCCTCGCCACGGCGGCGACGGCACTGCCGCCGCGGGAGTGGTTCCTGGCGCAGCTCGGGTCGTTGCGCACGGGCTGAGCCAACTCAGGACCGACCCTGTTCAAAAACACGTGCCCCCGCAGATGGGGGCAGCCCTTCCCACTGTTACGCTCCCGTCCACCTGCGGTGGGGGCACGGCAGGCACAGAGGTTCGGGGAGGGGCTTTCTGGTGATTCGTCACACCTTGAGGCGGGGCGTGTTCGCCGCCGCGACGGTGCTCGCACTGACGATGGGCGGCGGTCTCACGCCTCTGGCGGGAACGGCGGCGGCGGAGCCGGTGCCCGAGGAGACGGTGATCCCGGCGCCCTACTACGGCGAGCCCTTGTACAGCTGGACGTACAAGGCCGAGCAAGCCCGTCTGTGGCAGGCCGACAGCACCGGCTCCGAAGGCGTCTTCCGCTACGAGGCGGGGCACACCCGCGACATCCTCTGGACCCGCTACTCCGACGGCAAGACCCTCACCGTGCCGCTGCCGACCGTGCCCTGGACAGAGGTCCAGGGCACGGGCACCGACACACTGGCCTTCATACGCGACGGAGAGGTCGAGCTGCGCGACCCCCAGGGCGGCGCACGCGTCCACCCGCTTCCCCCGGGCTACTTCAGCCCCCGGGTGTTCGGCTCCACCCTGCTCGCGTTCACCTCCGTCACCCAGCCGGACGGAACGCGCACGGCGCAGAAGCACCTGCTGTCGCTCCAGGACGACGGCACGACCCGCGAGCTGGAGATCGGCGGCCTCCCGGAGGGTACGCGGCTGGGGTCCGTCAGCGCGGCCGACGCCACGTCCCTGCTGTTCACCGCGCAGGACGAGGACGGCACGCGCCGCCAGGTCCTCGTCTCCAGGGAGACCGGCACGGTCGAGACCGTCACGAAGGCCCTGCCTGCGGGCTACACCTTCGGGAAGCTCTCGCCCGAGTACATCGTCGCGTACAGCTCCGACCCCGCCGTCCACACGGCCGTGGTCGCCTCGCGCACCGACCCCGCGGCCCCGCTCGTCGACGTACCCGTCGACACCACGATCACCGGGCCCCTGCACCACCTTGCCGTCGTCGGCGACTGGCTCGTCTACCGCGACTCCCAGTCCCGCGTCGAGAGCGTCCCGATCGCGGGCGGCGCCACCGTCGACCTGCTCACGCACATCACGGGCACGCTGTCGTCCGGCCCGGCCGGCACGGCCGTCGCCGTCGGCACCACCGGCGCGGGCGGAGACCGACGCGCCGACTGGGGGGTCCACCGCATCACGGCGGACCCCACGGGCAGGCCCGTGGTGACGACGGTGAAGCGCTTCCACGAGCCGGGCCACATCCGGGGCATCGCCCTGGCCAAGGGTGAGCTGTCGACCGCCGACGACCGCAACCCCGCGGGCACGTACGCCTGGGAGCGACCGGTCAGCAGCACGGTTCCCCTCACGTACGGAGGGGTCTCGGACACCTACGGCAGCGCCCAGCCCGCCTGCACCGGGGACGGCGACCTCCCCTGCGCGCAGCTCCGGGCGCTCGGCGACGGCCGGTTCCTGCGCTGGGCCGGAGCCGACGGCACGAACGACCGCTACACGGGCGCCAACGTGTCCGTCACCGTGCCCAAGGGCGGACGGCTCGTCGACGCCAACCCCCTCTACGTGGTGCGGTCCGGTCCCGGCGCGGTCGGGCGTCAGACCACCACGGCACTGTACGGCGGACGGATCCTGGACGAGCGGGCGCCGGGAGCGGCCGCGCTGTGGGGGTCCTGGCTGTGGACGGCCGGCACCTCGAAGGGCGTGGTGACGGCCAAGGACCTGGAGACCGCCAGGACGGTCGAGACCGTGGACACCGGTGCCTCCTGCGTGCCCGCGGAGCTCCAGGCAGCCGGGCGCCGGCTCTACTGGAGCTGTGGCCCCGACGGACCGGCCGGGATCTACGACCGCGCGACGAAGACCTCACGGCCCGTCCCCGCCGGTGAGGCACTGATCGGTGACGGCTATGTCGTCACCCATGACCGGGCCGCCGGAAAGCTGGTCCTCACCGGCGCCGACCCGACCGGGCCCGCCGGCCGGGTCGTGGGCGACCTGCCCGACACCGGCGTCTCGCAGCGTCATGTCCGCTGGACCGTCGACAAGTTCGGCGGTCACATCGCCTACGTCGACGCCCGGGATCAGGTGCACCTCGTGCCGTCCGGCATCGAGGCGCCGCCGCTGTCCTTGCTGGAGAACGAGGGCGGGTCCACCGTCGTCGATGCCCAGAAGGGCACCGACTCCCTATCCTCGGTGCTGTTCAGCAAGCCGGTCGGCACCTGGACCCTGACGGCTCGCCACCGCGTTTCGGGCACGGTCAGCCGACTGAGCTCGGGCAAGGACGTCCGGGGCCGGCTGTGGCTCCCGTGGCACGGTTACGACGAGGCCGGAAACCTGCTGCCCAGCGGTGCGTACACATGGACCCTCACGGCCGAGCCGGCGGACGGCGTGGGCCCCGGCATCCCGCTCTCCGGTGAGGCCACCCTCGTCAACGGCACCGGTCAGGCCACCGGGAAGTTCCACCCGATCCCCGCCCAGCGGGCCATGGACACCCGTACCGGTCTGGGCGTCCGGAAGGGCAAGGTCGGGGCCAAGGGGACGGTCACGCTGAAGATCGGCGATCGTTGGGCCGTGCCCACCCACGAGCTGACCGCGGTGACCGTGAACGTGACGGCCGTGAACGCGACGGCCGCCACGTACGTCTCGGTGTACCCGGCCGGCACCACGCGGGGCAGCGCCTCCAACGTGAACGTGCGGGCCGGCAGCACGACGGCCAACCTGGTGACCGTGCCCGTCAAGGACGGGAAGATCACCCTCTACAACCACGCAGGCAGCGTCGACCTCGTCGCCGACATCTCCGGGTACTTCACCACGACGGGCACCTCCGACCACTTCGAACCGCTCAAGCCCACCCGCGTGCTGGACACCCGCACCGGCCTGGGCAGCCGCCCGCACAAGGCGGACGACTACCACTGGCCGACGGTGCAAGTCACGGGCCGGTCCGGGATACCCGCGACCGGGGTCACCGCCGTCCTCGTGAACCTCACCGCGACCAACGCCACCCGCAGGACGGACGTGACGGCGTACGTGGAACAGAGCGAGGGCAGCATCCTGAACCTCGGTGTCGGGGAGACCGTCTCGAACCTCGCCGTCGTGCCCGTCTCCCCCAACGGCACCATCACGTTCGTCAACCGCGCGGGCGCCGCCGACCTCATCGCCGACATCGCCGGCTACTACACCGGCACCCACCTCGGTTCCCTCTTCCAGCCCCTCGCCCCCGCCCGTTCCCTCGACACCCGCACGGGCACCGGCACCCCCAAGGGCAAGGTCGGGGCGGGCCGGACGGTGACGCTGACCGTCGCCGGGCTGAACGGAGTGCCGGCGAGCGGGGCCACCGCGGTCGTGCTGAACCTGACGGCGACCGGTGGGACGCGGGGCACGGTGGTCACCGCCTACTCGTACGGCACAAACCGGCCCGGCACGTCCAACCTCAACGTGCCGGCCGGGCGGACGGTGTCCGTCCTGGCGGTGGTGCCGGTCAAGGACGGCAAGGTGACCCTGTACAACCACTCCGGCTCCGTCGACCTCATCGCCGACGTCCAGGGCTTCTACGCCCCCTGACCCAGCGCCCCCGCCAGCCCCTCCAGCAGACCCACCACCGCCGCCGGCCCCGGGACCGTGAGGTCGGCGCGGTCGGCGAGGTCGGGGACGGATTCGGAGGCCGAGGCGGAGCAGACGAGCAGGCCCGGGGTGCCGTCGGAGCGGAGCTTCTCCACGGCCGCGTACGCGGGGAGGTCGCCCAGGTCGTCGCCCGCGTACAGGACGGACCCGGCGCCCAGTTCCCGGACGTAGTCGGAGAGGGCCACCCCCTTGTCCATGCCCGGGGGCCGGAGCTCCAGGACCATGCGGCCGGGTTCGAGGACCAGGCCGTGGTGGGTGGCCAGGTCGCCGAGCGGGCCCTTCAGGGCCTCGAAGGCGCCCTGCGGGTCGTCGGCGCGGCGGGTGTGGACGGCGACCGCGCGGCCCTTCTCCTCGATCCAGGTGCCGGGCCAGGCGCCGATCCGGTCGAGGAAGCCGGGCAGCTCGGCGCGGACCGAGGCCACGCCCGGGTGGGGGGCGGCGGCGTGCACGGTGCCGGTGACGGCGTCCCAGCGCTCGGCGCCGTAGTGGCCGAGGACCACGAGGTGCTCCAGGCCCGGGACGCCGGCGAAGCCCCCGTACCGTACGGCCACTCCGGCGGGGCGGCCGGTGATCACGGCGACGGCGGCCACCCGGGGGGCGAGGGCGGCCAGGGCGGGGACCGCGCCGGGGTGGGCGCGGGCCCGCTCGGGGTCGGGGACGATCTCGGCGAGCGTCCCGTCGAAGTCGAGGGCGACGACGGCCTTCTCGGGCCGCGCGAGGAGCGCGTCGAGACCGTCGCGGCCGGCGGTGGTGGTCGGGTGCGGAAGGCTGCTGACCATGTACCCGACCCTACCCAGGGACGCGCCCCGCGTCAGGGGGGCGGGTCCGGCCGTCCCGAGGGGGTCAGCGGCGGGATTCGCGCTCCGCGCGGACCCTGCGGAGCCGGTTCACCGTGACCGGGTCGTGGGCGAGCGCCCGCGGGTCGTCGAGGAGGGCGTTGAGCAGCTGGTAGTAGCGGGTGGCGGAGAGACCGAGTCCCTCGCGCACCGCCCGCTCCTTGGCGCCGGGGCCCGGCCAGGAACGGCGTTCCATGGCCAGGACGGCCTGCTCTCGTTCGCCCAGCGCGCCGGGTTCGGTGGTCATGTGACCAACCTAATGCCGCCCGCCGGGCGTTTCACTCGGCGCTTTCCGCCGTCGACGCGGCGCGCGCGATCCGGCCCAGCACCTCCGCGGGCTTGGCGTCCGGCGCGACCGCCTGCCCGATGTCCTTCTTGATGACCCCGCTGACCTGCGCCCAGGAGGTCTTGCCGACCGGCGGCAGCTGCGCGTCGGGCAGCGCCTGCAGGAACTCGCGGAGGCCCGCGTGCTCCGGGTCCGACTCCATCCGCGCGGAGGCCGTGATGGTGGCGGGCAGCAGGTCGTTGTCGCCGGCGAACTTCAGCACGTTCTCGTCGCTGAAGGCGAAGTCGAGGAAGGCGCCGATCTCCTTGCGGTGCCCGTTCTGCTTGAAGCCCATGATCCAGTCGGCGACGCCCATGGTGGCCCTGGCCTTGCCGGAGGCGCCGGGCAGGGCGATCTTGCCGACCTTGACGCCCTGCTTCTCGGCCTCCTGCATCAGCGAGGGGTGCCCGTTGAGCATGCCGACCTCGCCGCGGGCGAAGGCCGCGAAGGCCTCCTTGCGGTTGAGCTTGCCGGGGGCGACGGGGCCGGTGAGGCCCTCGGCGACGAGGTTGGTCCGCAGCCACTCGAAGGTGCGGACGTTCGCCTCGGAGTCGATCTTGTAGTGGTCGGTGGCGTCGGTGTAGCCGTCGCCGCCGCTGAGCAGCCACATCATCGTCTCGGCCTGGGCCTCCTCGGGCCCGAGCGGCAGCGCGAAGGGGTACTTCACGCCCTTCTTCTCCAGCTTGCGCGCGGCGGCGGCGAGCTCGTCCCAGGTGGTCGGGGGCGCGCTGACGCCGGCCTTGTCGAAGAGGTCCTCGTTGAAGAAGAGCAGCCGGGTGGAGGCGACGAAGGGCAGCCCGTACTGGGTGCGCTTGTGCTCGCCGGCCGCGACCAGCGGGGCGAGGAAGTTGGCCTGGACCCGGATGGAGAGGAGCTCGTCGGCGGCGTAGAGCTGACCGGCGGCCGCGTAGTCGGCGTAGGCGCCGATCTGGGCGATGTCGGGGGCCTGGCCGGCCTTGACCAGCTCGGCGACCTTGCGGTCGACGTCGTTCCAGGACTCGATCTGGACCTGGACCTTCACGCCGGGGTTCTTGGCCTCGAAGGCGGAGACCACGCCGGCCCAGTACTTCTTGGTGGAGTCGCCGCCGCCGAGGTCGTAGTCGGCGGCGATCAGCTTGAGGGTCACGTCGCCGGACTCGGCGTCCAGGGTGCCGCAGCCGGAGAGGGCGCCGGTCAGGCCGAGTGCGGAGGCCGCCGCGGCCAGTCCAAGGAATCGTCGCCGCTGCACAGCCGTAACCCACCCTTTGCTCGTGATCGAGGCGTCATCGGTCGAGGCGTCACCGAGCGCCGCCGATCCCCGTTGATCGCCGTTGAGCGGCAAGTTTCTCGCGCATGAACAGGGGCGGTCTACACCACTTGCATATCGCTTCTGCAACGCATCGCGGCTCGCCACCTGCGGGAATTTGTATCCGAGCTCAACAATCCTCCGCAGTGGACTAGACCTTTCGGGTCCCGAAGGGCGAGACTGTCCTCGTGAGACACGTCATCGCCCTCGATGTGGGCGGCACCGGTATGAAGGCCGCCCTGGTCGGGGCGGACGGCACCCTGCTCCACGAGGCCCGCCGCGCCACCGGCCGCGAGCGCGGGCCCGAGGCGATCGTCGAGACGATCCTGGGCTTCGCCGAGGAGCTGCGCGCCCTCGGCCAGGAGCGGTACGGAGAGCCCGCCGCGGCCGCCGGAGTCGCCGTCCCCGGAATCGTCGACACCGAGAACGGCATCGCCGTCTACGCCGCCAACCTCGGCTGGCGCGACGTCCCCATGCGCGCCCTGCTCAGCGAGCGCCTGGGCGGCATCCCCGTCGCCCTCGCCCACGACGTGCGCACCGGCGGCCTCGCCGAGGGCCGGATCGGCGCCGGGAACGGCGCCGACCGCTTCCTCTTCGTGCCGCTCGGCACCGGCATCGCCGGGGCCATCGGCATCGGCAGCGAGATCGAGGCCGGCGCCCACGGCTACGCGGGCGAGATCGGCCACATCGTGGTCCGCCCCGGCGGCATCGCCTGCGGCTGCCGCCAGCGCGGCTGCCTGGAGCGGTACGCCTCCGCCTCCGCCGTCTCCCTCGCCTGGGCGACCGCCTGCGGCGACCCCGACGCCGACGCCGCCGACTGCGCCAAGGCCGTGGAGTCCGGCGACCCGGCCGCCGTCCGCGTCTGGCAGGACGCCGTCGACGCCCTGGCCGACGGACTCGTCACCGCGCTCACCCTGCTGGACCCCCGCATGCTCATCATCGGTGGCGGTCTCGCCGAGGCCGGGGAAACCTTGTTCACACCCCTACGGGCCGCGGTGGAGGAGCGCGTCACCTTCCAGAAGCTGCCCGCCATCGTCCCGGCGGCCCTCGGGGACACCGCCGGATGCCTGGGCGCGGGCCTCCTCGCCTGGGACCTGCTCGCCGACCAGCACCCCGCCGACTCGGAGGTATCCGCCTGATGGCCGTTTCCACAGTTCTCACCGGGGCCCGCGTGGTGCTGCCGACCGGGATCGTCGAGAACGGACGAGTGATCGTCGAGAACGGCCGCATCGTGGGCGCCGCCCGCGAGGACGCACCCGCCCTCGACCTCAGCGGTCACTGGCTCGTGCCCGGCTTCGTCGACATGCACAACCACGGCGGCGGCGGCGCGTCCTTCACCTCCGGCACCGTGGACGAGGTGCTCACCGGCGTCCACACCCACCGGCTGCACGGCACCACCACCGTCGTCGCCTCCTTCGTCACCGGCGAGATGGACTTCCTCACCGAGCGCGCCGGCCTGCTCTCCGAGCTGGCCGAGCAGGGCGAGATCGCCGGCCTGCACTTCGAGGGCCCGTTCATCTCCCCGTGCCGCAAGGGCGCCCACGACGAGACGCTGCTGCGCGACCCCGACCCGGCCGACGTGCGCAAGCTGATCGACGCCGGCCGCGGCCAGGCCCGCATGGTCACCCTCGCCACCGAGCTGCCCGGCGGCATCGACTCCGTACGGCTGCTCGCCGAGCACGGCGTGATCGCCGCGATCGGGCACACGGACGCCTCGTACGAGCAGACCCAGGCCGCCATCGACGCCGGGGCCACCGTCGCCACCCACCTCTTCAACGCGATGCCCGGCCTCGGGCACCGGGCGCCCGGCCCGATCGCCGCGCTCCTGGAGGACGAGCGGATCACCGTCGAGCTCATCAACGACGGCACCCACCTGCACCCGGCCGCCCTGGAGCTCGCCTTCCACCACGCGGGCGCCGAGCGGGTCGCCTTCATCACCGACGCGATGGACGCCGCCGGCTTCGGCGACGGGCGCTACATGCTCGGCCCGCTGGAGGTCGAGGTGAAGGACAGCGTGGCGCGGCTCGTCGAGGGCGGCTCCATCGCCGGCTCGACGCTGACCCTGGACCGCGCCTTCAAGCGCGCGGCCACCATCGACCGGCTGCCGGTGGAGTCGGTCGTCCAGGCCCTCTCCGCCAACCCCGCCAAGCTGCTCGGCGTCTACGACCGGGTCGGCTCACTGGAGCCCGGCAAGGACGCGGACCTCGTCGTCCTCGACGCGGACTTCGAGCTCAAGGGCGTGATGCGCAAGGGCGCCTGGGTGGTCGAGCCGCAACTCGGCTGATCACGGGACGAGCCAGCTGAAAACGCGTCACCGAAGGTCGGCGGTCGGTCCAGGGTCTGGGCCAACCGCCTTCTCTTTGGCATGATCAGGGCGCCAGCAGCGCCCGATGGGGCCGACACGAGACGACGGGGGTGGCGCCGGTGATCCTCACGGTCACCCTCAACACGGCGGTGGACCTGACCTACCGGGTCCCCGCGCTCGTGCCGCACGCCTCGCACCGCGTCACCCAGGTCATCGAACGCCCCGGTGGCAAGGGCCTCAACGTCGCCCGGGTGCTCGGCGCCCTCGGCCACGAGACGGTCGTCACCGGCTTCGCGGGCGGAGCCACCGGCGAGACCCTGCGCGAGCTCCTCGCCGGAACGACCGCCGGGCAGCCGGTCCGTGACGCCCTGGTCCCCGTCGCGGGATCCACCCGCCGCACGGTCGCCGTCGTCGACGCGGCCAGCGGCGACACCACCCAGCTCAACGAGCCCGGCCCGGCCATCGCCCCGGCCGAGTGGGCCGCGTTCACCGCCCGCTACGCCGAACTCCTCGACGGGGCACGGGCGGTGGCGCTCTGCGGCAGCCTCCCGCCGGGCATCCACGTCGGCGCGTACGCCGAACTCGTCCGGCTCGCCCGGGGCGCCGGCGTCCCGGTCCTCCTCGACACCAGCGGCGAACCGCTGCGCCGCGGCATCGCCGCCCGCCCCGACCTGATCAAGCCCAACGCCGAGGAGCTGGCCCAGCTCACGGGCTCCCGCGAACCCCACCGCGCCACCCGCGACGCCCGCCGCCGCGGCGCCCACGCGGTCATCACCTCGCTCGGCCCCGAGGGCCTCCTCGCGGCCACCCCGGAGGGCCTGTGGCAGGCCTCCCCGCCCGCCCCCGTCCAGGGCAACCCGACCGGCGCGGGCGACTCGGCGGTCGCCGCCCTCCTCGCCGGCCTGGTCGACGGCGCCGACTGGCCCACCCGCCTCGCCCACGCCGTCGCCCTCTCCGCGGCGACCGTCCTCTCCCCGGTGGCCGGCGAGTTCGACGAGTCGGCGTACGAGTCCCTCCTCCCCCGCATCACGGTCGAGACCCCGGCTACGGCGGCCTGAGCCGGAACTCCCGGAGCACCGAACCCCCGGAAACACCGGCGGGGCCCCCGAAGGAGCCCCGCCGTTCGTCCGTCGCTCAGCCGCTCAGCCGCTCAGCTTGGTCTTGCTGATCTTCAGCCAGTCGAAGAGCGCGTCGCACTGGTTGCCCTGCTCGCACGAGAGCTTGATCGAGTTCTGACCCTGCTTCAGAGTGACCGGCGCCCAGGTGGTCTGCCAGTTCTTCTCCAGGTTGGGGTCCGAGGAGCCGACGAAGTTCTTCAGCCCTATCGGATTGCTGTTCGCCTTGTCATTGACCGTCAGCGTCGCGTTCGCGTCCTTCGCCGGGATCGCGTACCGCACGTAGAGGTAGTAGTCCCCGGCCTCGGGCACGTCCGCCTGCCAGGTCACCGACGAACCGACCGCGTTGAACCCGGTCACGTACGCGCCGTCCGCGCCCTCCGCGCCCTTGATGTCCTTCGCCAGCACCGCCGACCCGCCCAGCTTCAGCGTCGCCGCGTCCTGCTGCGGCAGCTGCGCCGGAGGCTGCGACGAGGGGCTGGGGTCGGTGGACGGGGATTCCTCGACCTGGGTGGGGGCGTTGGTCTTGCCGCCCGCGGCGCCCGCGTTGTCCGTCTGGTCGCCGCTGTTGGAGATGACCGCGGCCGCGATGCCGATCACGACGACCGCGACGACCGCGACCGCGCCGATCAGCAGGCCCTTGGTGTTGGGGCCGCCGCCGCGCCCGGCGGGGGGCAGCGGGGTCTGGCGGGTCTGGGGGCCGCCGGGGTACGTCTCGGGGGCCGCGTACTGCGGGTGCGGCTGGCCGTACGCCTGCTGCTGCGGGACGTGGGGCTGGGGGCGGCCGCCGTACTGGCGCTCGCCGACCGTGCGGACCTGGTTGTACGAGGTGCGGGGGACGCCCGGCTGGGACGCGGGGCCGGGGTAGCCGTAGCCGCCGCCCTGGGGTGGCTGGGCGCCTGCCGCCTGGCCGTCCTCGTAGAGGTAGCCGAACGGATCGTCGTCCTGGGGCGTCTTCGCGCCGTCGTTACCCGCAGCCATCCGGGTCACTCCCTTTCCACGCTCGCCAGCCGTCGCCGACCGGCCGAGCCTACCCCGAACGGCCCTGCGGGGAATTCCTCACTCCGTGTACGGGCCGTGAACGGGGGCCCGGGCACACCGCCTAGCCGGCCCGGCGGTGCATCTTCGAACGGGACCGCTTCTCGATGTACATCCGCTGGTCCGCGCTGTTCAGGACCTCTTCGACGGTCATGCCGCACTCGGCCCAGCCGATGCCGAAACTGGCCCCGACCCGGACCGCCCGCCCGTCGACCCGGATCGGCGGAATGATCGCGTTCCGCAGCCGCACCGCGAGATCGGCGGCGTCGGCCGAGCCCAGCCCGTCGGCGAGGACCACGAACTCGTCGCCGCCGAGCCGCGCGACCGTGTCCCCGTCCCGTACGCCCGTGGTGAGCCGGCGGGCCACCTCGATGAGGACGGCGTCGCCGGTGTGGTGCCCGAAGCGGTCGTTGATCGACTTGAAGCCGTCGAGGTCGCAGAAGAGGACGGCGAGCCCCTTCGTGCCGTCGTCGACCTCGCCGCCGGTGGGGGCGACGGAGTGCACGTGGTGGTCGTAGGCCCCGGCGGCGGCGCCGACCGGGGTGAAGCCGAAGCCGTGCCCGTGCCCCTGGTCGTAGTCGTACTCGTACGGCGGCTCGTACGCGTCGGCGGGGGCGCCGGAGCCCGCGAAGGGGCGCTCGCAGAGGCGGGCGGAGAGCCGGGAGCGGAGCTCGGCGCTGTTCGGCAGGCCGGTGAGGGCGTCGTGCGAGGCGCGGTGGGCGAGCTGGAGTTCGTGCCGCTTGCGTTCCTCGATGTCCTCGACGTGGGTGAGGAGGAAGCGGGGGCCGTCGGCGGTGTCGGCGACGACGGAGTTGCGCAGGGAGACCCAGACGTAGGTGCCGTCGCGGCGGCCGAGGCGCAGCTCGGCGCGGCCGCCTTCGGCGGAGGTGCGCAGCAGGGTGCCTATGTCCTCGGGGTGGACGAGGTCGGCGAAGGAGTAGCGGCGCATCACGGAGGCGGGGCGGCCGAGGAGGCGGCACAGCGCGTCGTTGGTGCGCAGCAGGCGGCCGTGCTGGTCGCCGCCCATCTCGGCGATGGCCATGCCGGAGGGCGCGTACTCGAAGGCCTGCCGGAAGGACTCCTCGCTGGCGCGCAGGGCCTGCTGCTCGCGCTCCAGGCGGACGAGGGCGCGCTGCATGTTGGAGCGCAGCCGGGCGTTGCTGATCGCGATGCCGGACTGGGAGGCGTACATCTGGAGGGCCTCGCGGCCCCAGGGACCGGGGTGGCGGCCGTTGCGCGGGCGGTCGACGGAGATCACGCCGAGCAGCTCGCGGCCGGAGCCCGAGGCGTACATGGGGGCGTAGAGGCGGTCGTGGGGGTGCCACTCGTCCTCGAAGCGGGGGGCGGGGCCCTCGGTGTGCCACTGCGGGACGTCGTCCTCGATCAGCACCCAGCCCTCGGTGTGCGGGATGAACCGCAGGTCGCCCCAGGCCTCGCCCATGGAGAGGCGGCGGTCCCAGGAGGCTCGGGAGCCGACCCGGCCGGTGATCAGCGCTTCGGCGGCGGGGCTGCCGGCGAAGGCGGCGACCACCAGGTCGCCGTCGGGGCGCACGAGGTTGACGCAGGCCAGCTCATAGTTGAGGCCCGCGACGATGCCGTCGGCGACGGCCTGCAGGGTGTCCGCCAGGCTGCGGGCGGTGTTGAGGTCCGCCACGACCTGATGCAGCTGCCGCAGGGTCGCAAGACGGACGTACGGCTCCGACTCGGTCTCCATCGCTCGCTCTCCCCGAGACCTCGACAGCTAACTCCAGGGTTCTCATCGGCTTCGTACTGCACTGTCCCAGCCACTGAATCACAGCGAGCTGTGCACCCGGTACACAGGGTCAACAAATACTGCACTCTGTGACTCAAGTCACAGCAGGTCGCAGGCCATTCCGAACCCTGCGTGAACGGCGTGCGGCGGATGGGCGAAAGGGGTCCTAGGACCGGCGGGGGAAGCCCGACTGGTCCCGCGGCCCGATGTAGGGGGGACCGGGCCCGGACTAGCGTGCGAGGGTGCTGCAGAAGACTCCCACCCAGCCCCCCGTGCACGACCCGGCCGTCCCCGGCCCGTCGGCCATCCCTCATGCTGAGGGGGTGAGCGACGACGAGTTCAGGGCGGCGATGTCCCGCCTCGCGGCGGGCGTGGTCCTGGTGACGGCCCACGACCCGGACGACGGCCCGTCCGGCGAGGACGTCGGCATGACGGCGACCGCGTTCCTCTCGGTCTCGCTCGACCCCCCGCTGGTCCTGGTCAGCCTCCGCAACGACTCCCGCATGGACGACCTCCTCGCCGAGGTGCCCGTCTGGGCCGTCTCGCTGCTCTCCGAGAGCCAGCGGCACGTCGCCGGGCGCTTCGCGATGAAGGGCCGGGTCAGCGACCGGCTGCTCTTCGCCGACCTCCCCTACACCCGCGGCCCGCACAGCGGCGCCCCGCTGATCGGCGGCGCGCTCGCGACGCTGGAGTGCCGCACGGAGAGCCGGGTGGTCGCCGGCGACCACACCCTGGTCGTCGCGCGGGTGCTCGCCACGACCCTGCCCTCGGCGGAGGGCGGGCCCCTGACGTACTTCCGCGGGAAGTACCGGACGCTGGGCTGAGCGGCCGGCCCCCCGGGCGGGGCTGCCGGTCACGGCGGCCACCGGTCACGGCGGCCACCCGTCACAGCGGCCACCCGTCACAGCGGCCACCCGTCACAGCGGCCACCCGTCACAGCGGCCACCCGTCACAGCGGCCACCCGTCACGGCGGCTGCCGGTCGCGGTGCTACCAGTCGCGGCCCTGGCGGCCGCGCTTGGTGTCCGAGCGCTGCTTCTTCTCCCGCAGCCGGCGCTCGTTGATGCCGCGCGGGATCTTCGTCGCGCGGCGCGGCTTGGGCGGCGGGGCGGTGGCCTCGGCCAGGAGCGCGGCGAGGCGGACGGCGGCGGTCTCGCGGTTGCGCCACTGGGAGCGGTGCTCCGAGGCGCGGACCGTGACGACGCCGTTCACCAGACGGCCCGCCAGGCGCTCCAGCGCGCGGGCCTTCCAGACCTCGGGGAACGCCTCCGTCGCGGCCAGGTCGAAGCGGAGCTCCACCTGCGAGTCGCTGGTGTTCACGTGCTGCCCGCCCGGCCCCGACGACCGCGAGAAACGCCACTGGAGCTCGGCCTCGGGGAGCGAGACGGAGCCGCGGATGAGATAGGGACCGGCCATGTCCTCCATGTTCCCCGCAGGGGCTCGGGGACGTCACCCCGTTTTCCACCTGGAACCGCCGGGGTCCCCCGCGCGTTATCGGGTACGAACACACCACGATGAAAGGGACTTCCCATGGCTGTAAGCCTCTCCAAGGGCGGCAACGTCTCCCTGACCAAGGAGGCCCCCGGCCTCACCGCCGTCACCGTGGGCCTCGGCTGGGACGTCCGCACGACCACCGGCACGGACTTCGACCTCGACGCCTCCGCGATCGGCGTCGACGGCACCGGCAAGGTCGTCTCCGACGGGCACTTCGTCTTCTTCAACAACAAGTCCACCCCGGACCAGACCATCGTCCACACCGGTGACAACCGCACCGGCGAGGGCGGCGGCGACGACGAGCAGATCAACGTCAACCTGGCGGGCCTGCCGGCCGGCGTCGACAAGATCGTCTTCCCGGTCTCCATCTACGACGCGGTCAACCGCTCGCAGAACTTCGGCCAGGTCCGCAACGCGTACATCCGCATCGTCAACCAGGCCGGCGGCGCCGAGATCGCCCGCTACGACCTGTCGGAGGACGCCGCCGTCGAGACCGCCATGGTCTTCGGCGAGCTGTACCGCAACGGCGCCGAGTGGAAGTTCCGCGCCGTCGGCCAGGGCTACGCCTCGGGCCTGGAGGGCATCGCCCGCGACTTCGGCGTCAACATCTGACCCGACCGCACGTGAAGAAGGAGGGCCCCGGCCCGCCCGGCAGCCGCCGGGCGGGCCGGGGCCCTACTGTTGCCCGTGTGATCGTCGAACCCCTGGCCGCCAAGGACCCGCGCGACCTCCCCGGCCCGCTGCTCACGGAACTCACCGCGCTGTACGCCTCGAACCACGCCTTCCAGCAGCTCAGCGGCGACTTCCCCGACCCCGACGACATCCGGCCCGAACAGGTCGCCGCCGCCCTCGCCGACGAGCTCGCCGAGCCCACCGCCGAGGTGCTGCTGGCCCGGTCCGGCGGCCGCCTCGTCGGCATCGCCGTCACCCTCGGCCGGCACCCCGACCCGGCCGACCCCGATCCGTGGCTCGGCCTGCTGATGGTGCACGCCGAGGAGCACCGGGCCGGCCACGGCCGCCGCCTCGCCGGCCACGTCGAGGACCGCTTCCGCGCCGCCGGGCGCGCCGGACTGAAGCTCGCCGTCCTGGAGAACAACCCCCGGGCGCTGGCCTTCTGGACCTCCCTCGGCTACGCGGAGACCGCGCGCCGCCCGGACCTCGCCCACGGGCGGGCCTGCGTCGTGATGCGCAAGCCGCTCCGGGAGGGCCCGGCCTGATCGACGAGGCACCCTAGGGCTGCGCGGGCTTCCCGTCCCCGTACAGCCAGACGTCCCACAGGTCCCCCAGGTCCCGGCCGGCCACCGACTCCACGTACCGCGTGAAGTCCTCGGTGGTGGCGGTGGCGTGCCGGTACTTCGCCGGCCAGCCGGCCAGGATCTCGAAGAAGGCGTCGTCGCCGACCGCCTGCCGGACCTTGTGCAGCACCATCGCGCCCCGCTGGTAGACCGGCGCGCCGAACAGGTCCTCGGCGGTGGGCGGTTCGGCCGGGGGGAAGGCCCAGGCGTCCTCGTCGGCGAAGGCCCTCTCGAAGCTCTTCTGCGCCGGCGTGTGCTCGAAGTCCTCCGCGTACAGCCACTCCGCGTAGGTCGCGAAGCTCTCGTTGAGCCAGATGTCCTTCCAGGACGCGGGCGAGACGGAGTCGCCGTACCACTGGTGGGCCAGCTCGTGGACGAGGGTCGGGGTGTCGAAGGAGCCGAGGGGGAAGACCGGGCGGCTCTGGGTCTCCAGGGCGTAGCCGACGTCTCCGTCCCGCTCGACGATCGCCCCGGCCGCCCCGAAGGGGTAGGGGCCGAAGTTCTCCGTCTGCCACTTCAGGATCTCCGGCACCCGGGCGCGCAGCGCCGCGGTCTCCGCGGCGACCTGCGGGTCGGCGGCGGTGAGCACGGGGACCTTCCCGAGGGCGGTCGCGGACGTCGTGTCGTACCGCCCGATGGCGAGGGTCGCCAGATAGCTGGCCATGGGCTCGGGCGAGTGCCAGACGGAGGTGGTGCGCCCGTCGGCCGTCGTCTTCTCCGAGGTCATGACGCCGTTGGACAGGGCCTTCAGCCCCACGGGGACGGTGACGGTGACGTCGTACGCCGCCTTGTCGGACGGGTGGTGGTTGCCGGGGAACCAGGCCATCGAGCCGGTCGGTTCGCCGACCGCGAGCGCCCCGTCGGCGGTCTTCAGCCAGCCCTCCTCCGAGCCGTCCGCGTCCGTGACGGTCTCCGGTACGCCCTCGTACGTGACGACGGCGCGGAACTCCGCGCCCTCGTCGATGTCGTCGGCCGGGCGCAGGGTCAGCTCGTTCCCGGCCCGGCTGACCGCGGCGGGCTCGCCGTCGACGGTGGCCCCGCGGACGGTGAGCCCGGCGAGGTCCAGGTTGAAGGCGCTGAGGTCCTGGGTGGCCTTCGCGGTGATCTCGGCACGGCCGTCGAGGCGGCCGGTGGCGGGGTCGTAGGCGAGGGTGAGGCCGTAGTGGCCGACGTCGTAGCCGCCGTTGCCGAGCCGCGGGAAGTACGGGTCGCGCAGCCCGGCCGCGCCGGGCGTGCCCTTGACCCCGCCGGCCCCGCCGCCGGTGCAGCCGGCGGCGAGCAGGGCGACGGCGAGCGCGAGGGCTCCTGCGGTACGGACTCCTGCGGTGCGGGGACGGCTGCGGGTGTTCACGAACCGATCCTAAACAGACGTGCGAACGGATCGGTGTACGAATCAGCCGGCGCCCGGACCGGGGTCAGCGGCGCCCGGCGGGGGGTCCGGGCGCCGCTGACGTGCGGGGTTCCACGCGGCGCGGCCCGCACGGGGTGCCGCGTGGAGGGGGATCAGTCGTCGAGGGACGCCACGCCCGCCTGGGCGAACTTCTCGTCCAGGTCGCCCGAGGGGGCGCCGGCCACGCCGATGCCGGCGATCGGGGCGCCGTTCGCGGTGACGGGGGCGCCACCGGCGAGGAAGAGGGTGCCCGGGATGTCCTTCAGGTTCGGAGCCTGGGCGAGACGGCCCGCGAGGACGGAGGTCGGGGCGTTCCAGGAGACGGCGGTGAACGCCTTGCGCTCGGCCGACTCGTAGGACTGCGGGCCGGCACCGTCGCCGCGCAGGGTGACGATGGTGTTGCCGTTGCGGTCGACGACGGCGACGGAGACCCGCTGGTTCTCCTTCTCGGCGGCCTTCAGCGTGGCCTGCGCGGCCTTCGTGGCGGCCTCGATCGTCAGGTGGGTGTCCTGGCGCAGGTTGTCCTTGTCGGCGCCGGCCTTCTTCGCGGCCACGGCGGCGGGCGCGGCCTGCGGGGCGGAGGCGTTGGCGGAGACGGCGCCGAAGGTACCGGCGGCGAGGACGACGGCGGCGGTGGTGCCGAGGAGGATCTTCTTCTTCATGGCGGGCTCCTGGGAGTCGGGTACGGCGGCCGGTATCGGTGTTCCGTTCGCTCTGATATCGATCCTCGGCCCGCAATCCGGGCCGTACGGTCCACGTTCCGGCTCGGCCCGCCGCGCATAGTGGAGGACGGGGGTGTCAGCCGATCGGTTGATGCCGCCCTGGTCCCCCTGGGCCAGGATGGGACCGTACCCCTGGGTGTCCTCCCAGGTCAGAAGCGATGGCGAGAGGGCGGACGATGGAGCAGGGCCGGCAGGATCCCGACGCCCGCTGGCTGGCGCGGGTCATGCACGTCGCCTTCTTCCTGCTGCTCGGCGCCTCCCTCGCCCGCTTCCTGCTGCGCCATCCGTGGGAGGACCGCAGCCCCTGGATCGTCGCCCTCTCGGGCGCGCTCGCCTCCCTCTACCTCCTCGGGCCCGTCCTCGGCACCCGCGCGACGCCCCGGCGGATCGCCTGGCTGAGCACGGTCGTCGCCGTGTGGATGGTCCTGGTGGTGCTGGCGCCCAGCTTCGCCTGGTGCGCGGTGCCGCTCTTCTACACGGGCCTGCGCACCCTGCCGCCGCGGGCCGCGCTCGGCCTGGTCGGGCTGCTCACCGTCTTCGTGGTGGCGGCCCAGGTGAAGCTGTCGCACGGCGGCTGGGACCCCAACCTGGTGATCGCCCCGCCGGCCGTCGCCGCCATCGCGACCGCCGTGTTCGTGCACGCCGAGCGGCAGGCGGACCGACAGCGGGCCCTGATCGACGACCTGATCCGCACCCGCAGGGAGCTGGCCGCGACCGAGCGGCGCGAGGGCACCCTGGCGGAGCGGCAGCGGCTCTCCATGGAGATCCACGACACCCTGGCGCAGGGCCTGTCCAGCCAGCAGATGCTGCTCCAGGCCGCCGACCGCACCTGGGACGGCGACCCGTCGACCGCCCGCCGGCACGTCCGTACGGCCGAGTCGATCGCCGAGCGCAACCTCGCCGAGGCCCGCCGCTTCGTGCACGACCTGGCCCCCGCGGACCTCGCCGAGGGCGGCGGCCTGGAGGAGGCGCTGCGCGGCCTCGCCACCCGCGAGTCGGCCGCGTTCCGGGTGGACGGGACGGCCGTCGCGCTGCCGGACCGGGTGCAGTCGGCGCTGCTGCGGATCGCGCAGGGCGCCCTCGCCAACATCCGCGAACACGCCGGGGCCACCTCGGCCGCGATCACCCTGACCTACCTGGACGACCAGGTGGTGCTCGACGTCGCCGACGACGGGCGCGGCTTCGAGCCGGCGTCCGGCCGCCCCGACGGGGGCGTACGGGGCCACGGCCTGCCCGCGATGCGGGTGCGGGCCCAGCAGCTGGGCGGCACCCTGACCGTCGAGTCCGCCCCCGGCGAGGGCACCGTGCTCTCCGCCGCGATCCCCCTCCCACGCCCCCTGGAGGCAGGCGAGTGACCGTACGGATCCTGCTCTGCGACGACCACGCCGTCGTCCGCGCCGGACTGCTCGCCCTGCTGGGCAGCGCCCCCGGCATCGAGGTGGTCGGCGAGGCGGGCAGCGGCGAGGAGGCCGTCGCGATGGCCGGCCACCTGCGGCCGGACGTCGTCCTGATGGACCTCCAGCTCGGCCCGGGCATCGACGGCGTCGAGGCCACCCGCCGGATCGCCGTGCCGGGCTCCGGCGTCCACGTCCTCGTCCTCACCACGTACGACACGGACGCGGACATCACCCGCGCGATCGAGGCGGGCGCCACGGGCTATCTGCTGAAGGCCGAGCGCCCGGAGGAGCTGTTCGCCGCGATCCGCTCCGCCGCGCAGGGCCGCACGACGCTGTCGCCTCCGGTCGCCAGCCGGGTGATGGACCGGATGCGGGGCGCGGCGGGCCCGACGCTCACCGACCGGGAGCGCGACATCCTCGGGCAGCTGGCCCACGGCCTGGGCAACCGGGAGATCGCCCGGGCGCTGTTCATCAGCGAGGCGACGGTCAAGACCCACCTGGGCCGCATCTACGCGAAGCTCGGCGTCGACACGCGCGCGGGCGCGGTGGCGGTGGCGAAGGAACAGCGCCTGCTGCCGTAGGCCGCGGCGCCGGTGCGCCCGGGCGCCCGGCACGGCGCCGGGCACGGGCGGCCACGACGCTGCTACCCTGCGTTGCCATTCCAGCGCACAGTGTCATGTCCCCGTGGGAGCGCACGTGAAGATCACCGTCGTCGGCGGCGGGCCCGCCGGCCTGTACTTCTCGATCCTGATGAAGCGCCAGG